>CADAZC010000037.1:0-8463 GCA_902792295.1 uncultured Eubacteriales bacterium | reverse complement strand
AAGCATCGAGACCGGGCGGCCGATGACCAGCGACCGTCCGATGACCGTCGCGCGTTTGCCCTTCGGGTCGATTCCGTAGAAGCGCAGAAGCTCGAGTACCGCCTGCGCGGTGCAGGGCGCAAAACCGAGGTCGGTGTTTGCGTACACGCCTGCAAGCGAGCCGTCCGTCCAGCCGTCGACGTCCTTACCCGGATCGAACAGCTTGCGGATGCGCTCAGAATCCAGCGTTTTCGGCAGCGGCCGGAACAGCAGAATGCCGTGAACCGCGGGATCGCGGTTGACCGCTTCGAACGCCGCTTCGAACTCGTCCTGCGAAACGGTTTCCGGCAGGATCACCTGACGGAGCGTGACGCCGACTTCCGCGCAGCGCTTCCTGACGCCCTTTTCATAGGACAGGTCGTCGGCGCGTTCGCCTACGCGCACCACGCACAGCGTCGGTTCGACGCCGCGGTTTTTCAGCGCGTCCGCGGTTTCACGCATGCGCGCGATCAGCGCGTCCGCGACCGGTTTGCCCTTGAGGATCTCCGCCATGACTCAGTCCTGATAGATCGGGTACTTGTCGCAGAGCTTCTTGACTTCGGCGTCGATGTATTCCTTGGAATTCTCGAAGTCGTTGATCGCCAGCGCGATGCAGTGCGCGATCGTCTTCATGTCCTCTTCCTTGAGCCCGCGGGTCGTCACGGCAGGGGTGCCGATGCGGACGCCGGAGGTCACGAACGGGCTTCTCGGCTCGCCGGGGACGGTGTTCTTGTTGACCGTGATGTGGACTTCGTCCAGACGGTTCTGCAGTGCCTTGCCGGACACGTCGAGACCGATGAGGTCGAGCAGCATGAGATGGTTGTCCGTGCCGCCGGAAACGATCTTAAGACCCTCCTCCATGAGCGCCTTTGCAAGCGCTTTCGCGTTCAGAACGACCTGATGCTGATACGCCTTGAACTCGGGCTTCAGCGCCTCCTGCAGCGCAACCGCCTTGCCCGCGATAACATGCATCAGCGGACCGCCCTGGATGCCCGGGAAGATCGCCTTGTTGAAGTTGAACTTGTCCGCCGCTTCCTGGTTCGCGAGGATCATACCGCCGCGCGGTCCGCGCAGGGTCTTGTGCGTGGTGGTGGTGACCACGTCCGCATACGGGAAGGGAGACGGATGCTCGCCCGCCGCCACGAGGCCCGCGATGTGCGCCATGTCGACCATCAGAACCGCGCCGACCTCGTCGCAGATCTCACGGAACTTCGGGAAATCGATCGTGCGGCAGTACGCGCTTGCGCCCGCGACGATCAGTTTCGGACGGAACTCCAGCGCCTTCTTATGAACGTCCTCGTAATCGATGACGCCGTTTGCGTCCACGCCGTAGGAAACGCAGTTGAAATATTTGCCGGACATATTGACCGGGCTGCCGTGGGTAAGGTGACCGCCGTTAGAAACAGCACCGCAAAGAACACCGCCATGTTCGCCTGTGCGCCGGAATGCGGCTGCACGTTTGCGTAATCGCAGCCGAACAGCTTCTTCGCGCGCTCGATCGCGAGATTCTCCACGACGTCCACGAACTGGCAGCCGCCGTAGTAGCGCTTGCCGGGATAGCCCTCTGCGTACTTGTTGGTCAGCACGCTGCCCATCGCCATCAGCACCGCTTCGCTGACGATGTTTTCGGATGCGATCAGCTCCAGATTGCCGCGCTGGCGGTTGAGCTCGTCCTGCATTGCCGCGCCGATCTCCGGATCGTACGCAATAAGCTGTTTCAATGCTTCGTTTACCATGTGATTCCCTCCTGTAATGGTTTGTTTATGATGCTTTCAGGGCGCAAAACGCGCCTTTTCCACTATGTTAAATGTAGCGCGAACGCGCCGCCGTGTCAATACTTTCCGGGGGTATATTATCTTCGGTGCGCGTCGAAGATGCGGAACGCTTTTCGGAGGATTTCCGCGTGGTCGAACGCAAGCGAAACGCCCTCCGGAAGCCGGATTCCGTCCTCCGTCCGCTCAACGGAAACCCACACCGCATCCGCCGCGTCGTCGCCTGCTTTGACACGAACCATACTGCGGTCGACCGGCAGCAGAAACGCATCGGAAACCACCCAGCCGCGCGGATCGCGGCCGGGCTTCGAAAAGAGCCCGATTTCAAAAAGGTCCTCCGGCGACGCCCAGACGTTCGTTTCCTCCCGCAGCTCCCGGACCGCCGCATCCGGCGCGCTTTCATCCGGATTCACAAACCCGCCCGGCAGCGCCAGGTATCCGAGGTACGGGTGTCCGCCGCGCCGGACGAGCAGCACGTCCTTCCCCTCCGACAGCAGCACGACGTCCGCCGCCAGAGACGGCGCGGGGTATCGTTTTTTCCGGTATTGTGCAAGATATTCCGATTCCGTCAATCCGTTTCGATCGCGCAGTTCCATACCGTTCCTCCCGTAAGTCCCGATCGATTTATTATACTACCGATCGCGTTTCGCGTCCACCGGTTTTTTGCCGCCGTGCGCGTTGACGGCTCCGCCGGCGGATGGTATAATCGGAATATCGAAACACAGACAGGAACCCGACAGATGAAAGAACCGTTTGCATTGCAGAACGCGGCGATCGCGCCGCAGGATACGGCGGCAATGTCCCGCGCGAAGGCGCATTGGGACGGGATCGCAAAGCCCCTGGACGGGCTCGGAAAACTGGAAACCGCGCTCGTTCGCATCGCGGGGCTTACGGGCAGCGAAGCGATCCGGCTCGATCGCCGTACCGTGCTGGTGCTGTGCGCGGACAACGGCGTCGTCAAAGAGGGCGTCACGCAGACCGACGCGTCCGTGACCGCAGTGATGGCGCGGCGCATTTTCGAACACCGTTCCTCCGTCTGTCTGATGGCGAAAACCGCGCGCGCGGACGTGATCCCGGTCGATCTCGGCATGCTGACGCGCGTCGAGGGTGTGCGCGATCTGCACGTCGGAAACGGCACGGCAAACATGGCGGAAGGTCCCGCCATGACCGCTGCACAGGCAATGCATGCGATCGAAAACGGCATCCTGCTCGCAAAGGAGCGCAGGGAAGCGGGCGACGACCTCCTCGTCACCGGCGAAATGGGCATCGGAAACACGACGACGTCCGCCGCGATCGCTTCGGTGCTTCTGAACCTTCCCGTCGAAACCGTCGCCGGGCGCGGCGCGGGGCTTTCGGACGCGGGACTCTTACGCAAGCATGAAGCGATCCGCCGCGCGATCGCGGTGAACCGCCCCGATCCGAACGATGCGTTCGATGTGCTTTGTAAGCTCGGCGGGTTTGATCTTGCGGGGCTTGTCGGGGTGTATATCGGCGCGGCGATGCATCGGATCCCGGTTCTGATCGACGGTCTGCCCAGCTCCGCTGCGGCGCTGGTCGCGGCGCGGCTCGTGCCGAACGCAAAGACCGCGATGCTCGCAAGCCATTGTTCGAAGGAGCCGGTCGCGCAGGCGATCCTCGATGCGCTCGGGCTCGACGCGATCCTGTACGCCGACATGAAGCTTGGCGAGGGCACCGGGGCGGTGTGCATGCTGCCGCTTCTGGATATGGCGCTTTCGGTGTATAACGGTTCGGTTTCGTTCGCGGAAACCGGCATCGAGCCGTATGTGCCGCAGGGAGGGAGCAGCCGATGATGATCCTTCTGATTGGCGGATCCGGCTGCGGAAAAAGCACGTATGCGGAATCGCTGTGCGAAAAGAACCCGCTGCCGCGCTGGTATCTTGCCGCCATGCAGCCGTACGGTCCGGAGGCGGACGCGCGGATCAAGCGTCACCGTGCGCTGCGGCAGGACAAGGGGTTTACCACGATCGAACGGTATACGGATTACGCCTCGCTCGTTCTTCCCGCGCGCGGCACGGCGCTTTTGGAATGCATTGCGAATCTTACGGCAAACGAAATGTTTGCGGCCGACGGCGCCGTGTCCGACCCGGTCGACCGCGTGCTGAACGGCGTCGACGCGCTGAACCGGCAATGTGAGTTCCTGGTCGTCGTCACCAACGACGTGGGCAGCGACGGCATTTCCTACGGGGCGTCCACCGCGGCGTATATCGAGGCGCTCGGACGCATCAACGCGGCGCTTGCGGCGCGCGCGGACACGGTGCTGGAACTGGTCGCGGGGATACCGATTTTACTGAAAGGAGAGCTGCCGGAATGAAATCGCTCTGGACGGCGGTCGTCGCCGCGTTTTCCACGTTCTCGGTGTTCCCGACGCCGCGGATCGAATGGGACGAATTCTCTCTCAAAAACGTGCTTGCCGCGCTGCCGCTGGTCGGCGCCGCGGTCGGCGGATTCCTGTGTCTGTATTTCTGGCTTTCCGGGCTTTTGGAGCTTCCCGCGATCCTGTCCGCGGTCGTGTTCACGATCCTGCCGGTCGCGCTGTCCGGCGGCATCCATATGGACGGCTTTGCGGACACGGTCGACGCGCTTTCGAGCCACGCCGAACCCGAAAAGAAGCGCGCGATCCTCAAAGATCCGCATTGCGGCGCGTTCGCCGTGATCGGCGTCGGCTGTTATCTGCTTTCATACTTCGGACTCTGCGCGGCGCTGCCGCTTGACTGGAAAACGGTCGGGCTTCTCTGCATCACGCACGTGCTCTCCCGCGCGGTCGGCGCGCTTTTGAGCTTGCTGCCCTCCGGTTCCGAAACGGGCATGCAGCGCGCGTTCCGCGATTCCGCGTCGAAGGGCTCGGTGTGGATCCTGATCGCATGGACCGTGCTTGCGCTCGGCGGCGCGGCGGTGCTTTCGCCTTTGGCGGCAGGCGGCATGCTGCTTGCGGGCGCGGCGGTGTTCCTTTGGGTCAGGCATACGGCGAACAAACAGTTCGGCGGCATGTCGGGCGATCTTGCAGGCGCGGGCGTCACGCTTTCCGCGATCGCAATGCTTTTGATGCTCGTACTGACGGAAAGGGCGGTATCGTTATGGTTCTGATTCTCGGCGGCTTCGGCGCGGGCAAGCGCGCCTACGTGCAATCGCTCGGTTATTCGGACGCGGATATGAGCGCGGACGTCCGTTCGGACGCGCCGGTGCTCGTCGGTCTCGAAGAGATCGTGCGGAACGATCCCGAAAGCGCGAAAACGCTGCTCCCCCGCCTGCTTGAAAAGAAATTCGTGCTCTGCTGCGAGGTCGGCAGCGGCGTGATCCCGATGGACGCGGCGGATCGCGCATACCGCGAGGCGACCGGACGGCTCTGCTGCGCGCTTGCGAAGGAAGCGACGGCGGTCGTACGCGTCGTCGCGGGGATTCCCGTTGCGATCAAAGGAGAACTGCCATGCATGTGAGGTTGATCCGTCACGGCATAACGGCGGGAAACGCCGCGCGCCGCTACGTCGGCGCCACCGACGAACCGCTGAGCCCCGAGGGGCGCGCGCAGGCGGAGCAGAAGGAAAAGGACTTTTCGCCGGAGCGGATCTATGTTTCGCCGCTGAAACGCGCGCGGGAAACCGCGGCGATCCTGTTTCCGAACGCGGAGCAGGTGCCGGTTTACGACCTTCGGGAAATGGATTTCGGCGTGTTTGAGGGACGCACCGCCGACGAGATGGCGGACGATCCCGTCTATCGTGCGTGGGTGGACGACCTTTGCCGCGGAACGTGTCCCGGCGGCGAATCACAGGCGGATTTTCACCGCCGCACCGTCGCCGCATTCTCGGACGTGATGCGAAAAACCGCGGGCGATACGACGTTTGTGGTCCACGGCGGGGTCATCATGTCGATCCTCTGGCAGCTCGCCGAGCCGAAGCGGGATTTCTACGACTGGTTTGCGCCGAACCTCGGCGGATATGAAGCGGACTGCGTCGAAAAAGACGGCGCGTTCGTGCTTTTGAACGTCCGCCCGATTTGAAACCGCATGAAAAAAGGACTGCCGGCAGGCAGTCCTTTTTGATGCTGATTTTATCCTTCTTTTTTCGACATGAAGAAGGAGACGACGAAGCCCGCGGCAAGGCACAGGACGGCGACGGGGATGAACCACCATTGCGCGACGCTTGCGCCGAACGCCGGACCGAAGCACTTGGCTTTCAAAAAGATCGCATAGGGCGACGCGAGCATCAGCGCAAGGATGCCGTAATAGGTGGGCGTCGGATGTTTGTCCAGGAGCCAGCGGATCGCCTTCGACACGAGCAGCAGTCCGAGGATGATGCCGATGCCGAACGGCAGAAGCACCAGGATATGCTTGCCCATCTGCGCGAAGTTCAGCGTCAGAAGGCAGACCACGAAGCTCTTCAGATGCGTCATGACGCTGTAATAGTAGCCGAGCACGAGCATGACCATCGAGCCGGAGATGCCCGGCACGATCATCGTGCCCGCCGCGATAAAGCCGAGCAGCAGGGCGAGCATCGCGCTCACAAAGCCGTTGTTCAGCGCGTCGACGGCGCGGTAGGCGTGCGCGGTCATCGTTTCGCCGCTGTTTCTTGCGGTCAGCGTCAGACGACCGTCCTGTTCGATCGCAAGATCAAAGACGTCCTCCGTGCCGAGCGTGTAAAAGACCTTCTTGTCGAGACTGCTGCGGAGCTTATAGCCGTCCTCCGGCTTGCCGAATGTGCCGCCCGCGCTCTTGATCTCATAGACGATGCGGGACGGATCGCCGTTCTGCACGACAAGTTCGTCCTGCGTTTCGTCCGTCAGAACGATGCGCTCGCCGACGGAAAGCGTGTCGGTCGGATTCAGCAGCTTAAACCGCTCGATCGTGTTGTCGTTCAGGTACGGCAGCAGCACCATCAGCGCGATCATGACGAGCGCGACGAGGATGTAGCCGAACCTGACCTTGTGTCCCCTGATCTTTTTGAACAGCATCGGAAGCGACCCCAGGATCAGCCCCGAGAACAGCAGGATCGTAAAGAACTCAAAGTTTGAGAGGAGCCATGTGACGACGAACGACAGCACGACGACGCCCAGCACGATGCCGATCGCGTACGGGATCAGCTTTTTGATCGCGGCGCGGCGGCGGGTTTTGTCCTTCGAGGTGATGGAAACGGCATCCTCATAGACACCGATGGTGAGAAGCATCGAACCGCCGGACACGCCGGGGATGACGATGGCGAGACCGACCAGCGTGCCCTTGAGCACGGCGACGATCCAGTTGATGATTTTCTTTGTCGTATTCATGTTCCCATTGTACGGCGGGACGCGCGTTTCGTCAACCGCGTGCCGCGATTTCTTACAGCTTTTTCACAAACGGCGGCGCGCATCCGTCACGATTTGTTTTTGAAATTGCCGTATTTTTGACAAACCGGTTTCACAATCGGCGGATATACTGTGCTGTGAAAAGAAAAATCGGAGGTTTTTTATGGAATATGAACAACCGAAACGCGCAAAACGCGGCGTCGGCGTGTCGGTACTGATCGCCTGTACGGCGATGGCGGTGGTGATCGGACTGTTTGCGGGCGTGATCCTGATGAACAGCACGATGCAGAACAACCGCTCGCAGGCGGCGGAGCTTCCCGCGGCGACGGCGGTCCCGCAGGCAGTCGAAGTGCAGCAGACCGAGGCGCCCGCCCAGACGGCGGAGCCGGAGCAGACCTACACGGTTTCCCCCTCGACGAGCTTCGTCAACGAAGGACCGTATACCCGCGCGCAGGTCGTGGAGCTTTGCGCGCCGAGCGTCGTCGGCATCGACGGCATCTTTGAAACGACCGTTTCCTACTGGGGACGGACGCAGACCTATGAGCAGCCGGGCAGCGGCAGCGGCGTGATCATCACCGCGGACGGCTATATCGCCACCTGCGCGCACGTCGTGGACGGTGCGAAAAAGCTGACCGTCACGCTGAACGACGACGCCTCCTATGAAGCGACGCTGATCGGCACGGACAAGCGCAACGACCTTGCGATCATCAAGATCGACGCGACCGGGCTGACCCCCGCCGCCCTCGGCGACAGCGATATGCTGACCGTCGGCGAGGACGTGATCGCGATCGGCAACCCGCTGGGCGAACTGCGCGGCACGGCGACCGGCGGCATGATTTCGGCGGTCAGGCGCAACATTACGGTCGAAGGCACGGAAATGGAGCTTGTGCAGACGGACGCCGCCATCAGCCCGGGCAATTCGGGCGGCGGGCTCTTTAACGCGTCGGGACGGCTCATCGGCATCGTCAACGCCAAGGTCTCCGATTCGAGCGCCGAAGGGCTCGGGTTTGCGATCCCCGTCAACAGCGTGGTCAAGGAGATCAATGACCTCTTGAATTACGGCTACGTGACCGGACGCGCGTCGCTCGGCGTGCACACGCAGAACGTAACGCTGACGAACGGCTACGGCTTCTTCTCCTACGGCGGAACGCGCTGCGTGCAGATCACGGATGTGCTCGCCGGCAGCGCCGCGGAGCAGGCGGGACTTAAAGCGGGCGATCTGATCCTGGAGGTCGGCGGCAAAGAGGTGAGCTCGAACGCGGACCTTTCCGACATCATCGCGGGTTACAACGCCGGCGAGTCCGCGGACTTCCTGATCCGCCGCGACAGCGAGAGGTTGACGATCCGCGTCACGTTTGCGGAGTATGTGCCGACCGAT
>CADAZC010000036.1 GCA_902792295.1 uncultured Eubacteriales bacterium | reverse complement strand
ACGTCGAGCCCGTCCTCGCGCGCACGGCGGATGGTTTCGAGCGCGTCGTATACAAGCTTTCCCCACCGTTCGCGTCCGACCGCCTTCAAATGACTGATCTCAAGCGGCACGCGAAGCGCTCTTCCGATCGCGATCGCCTCGTCAAGCGAATCGAGCAGATTCATGGATTCCGAGCGCATATGCACCGACAGCGGAATATCCGTATTCCTGATCGGCTCCAGCGCGCGCACGAGCCCGTTCGTATCATAAAAACATTCCGGCGCGTAACCGAGACCGAGCGACACGCCGAGCGCGCCTTCGGACAGCGTGGTTTCCAGCAATTTGCGGATCGCGCGGCAATCCGCATCGGAAAGCGCGCGTGCAAAGCCCGCGGCGTTTGCACGGATCGTGCCGAGTCCCGCAAGCATGCCCGCATGCAGCGGCAGGGGACGGCGTTTCAGCGCGCCGAGATAGGCGGTGAGCGACTCGACCGGCGTATTTCCGAGATCGCCGGTAACCGGATACAGATACGCCGCGGTCTCCTTTGCGTGCGGACCGGAAACCGGCGCGGCGGAAAGCCCGCAGTTTCCGTTGATCACCGTCGTCAGCCCCTGCAATAACTCCGCAGTTCCGAAGCCGTTTCGGAAAATCGCCGTGTCCGCATGCCGGTGCGCATCGATGAACCCGGGCGTGACGACCTTGCCCGACGCGTCGAGGATCTCTCCCCCGCCGAAGCCGAAGAAAGATCGCCGATCGCCGCGATCGTCCCGCCGGCGATCCCGACGTCGGCGCGAAACGCTTCCGCCCCGCTGCCGTCCAGTATTGTTCCGTTTTTGATGATCCGATCGAATTCCATACTGCTTCCTCTGTCGCTATTGTACCACCTTGCCGTCCCCGTTGCAATCCCGTTTATGGGAAAACAAAAAGAGCTTCCCCGAAGGAAAGCCCTCTGCAATTCAGTTGTTCCGGTATCCCAGCGCTTCACTCAAAACAGCGGCGGTTTTCAGCACCTCGGCGGTCGCGGCGCGGAACTCGTCCGATTCGATGCGGCGGAACATGCCGATGAGCCCGATCGAATAGCGGATCGTGCCGGTATGGTCTTTGATCGGCGCGGCGACGCCGCGGATGCCGATCTTAAACTCGCCGTTCTCGATCGCAAAGCCCTTTTCGCGAACCGATTGAAGCTCCGAAAGCAGCGCGTCGGTGCTCGAAACCGTATGCGGCGTGAATTGCTGAAACTGCGCCTCGAAGATGCGTTTGACGCTTGCGTCCGGAAGCGGGGACAGAAGCGCCTTGCCCTGCGCCGTGCAGAACGCGGGCAGGTGCGCGCCGGTCTCGGACACGATGTGAAAACCGGAGTCCGCTTCGGCATGCGCGAGCACCAGCGCTTCGCCGCGGTCGAGCATGGACAGCGACGCGGATTCGCCGGTCGCTTGAACGAGCCGGTCCATCGGCTCCTTTGAAAGCGCAATGATGCTGCGCGTGCTGTTGACCGCGCTCCCGTACTCGAACAGGCGGACGCCGAGCGAATAACGCCCGCTGTCCGGCTCCTGTTCCACAAGCCCGCAGCTTCGCATGGAGCTTAAAAGCCCGTGGACCGTGCTCTTTGCCCAGCCCGACGCCGTCGTCAGTTCGCCCAAAGACATCGGACGTTTCGCTTCCGTCAAAAGGTCCAGAAGCGTACACGCCTTTGCGATCGACCGGACCGGTTCCGTACTCCGCTCCGTCATTCTTCCGCGTTCGGGTCGTACTGGAAGGTCTGCATCAGCTCGAGCTTAAAGAGGTTCATCTTATGCTTGCGGTCGATCAGCGCCTTCGTTTCGGGATCGTCGATCTCGCCGGTGCGGATGTAGCGGTCGAGCACGGCGTAGGTGAAGCCGAGGTTGTCCTCGTCCGTTTTGCCGCAGAGCCCGTCGCTCGGGACCTTGTGCACGAACATGTCGGGAAGTCCCAGGTACGTTCCCATCTCCTTGACCTCCGCGACCGTGAGCTTGCCCAACGGGCACACGTCGCCCACGGAATCGCCGTAACGCGTGGAATAGCCCACCCAGTCCTCCGAAAGATTACAGGTATTGATCACGCGGCCGTTATACGACTGCGACACCGCATAGAGCGTACTCATGCGGATGCGCGGCGCAAGATTGATGTAGGACTGATTACTTAGCTCGACGCCCGCCGCCTTCGCCGCGTTCACCACGCCCTCGTACGCGTCCTTGATGTTGACCACGTAGGAGCGGATGCCGAGGTGCCTGACGAGCGCTTCGGAAACGTCGATGTCGTACTGCTCGCCGTTCGGCATCAGAACGCCGATGACGCGGTCCGCGCCGAGCGCACGGACGCACAGCGCCGCGGTAACGGAGCTGTCCTTGCCGCCGGAGATGCCGATCACGGCGTTGCAGCCGGGCCCGTTTTCATTGAACCAGTCGTTCAGCCATTTGACGAGGTCGTTCGTGACCTTTTCCACGTTGAATGCCATTGCCGTTCCTCCTTTTTATACGGTGCGCAGACGGATGTTCTTTTCCGCAAGGACGGCGAGGATGCGGTCGATGTACGCCTGCACCTCCGCCTTTTGGAGCGTTTTGACCGGAGAGACGAACGAGAGACGGATCGTCATGCTCTTGCCCTCCGCTTCGTAGATGTCGACGAGCGAGATATTCTGCAGCGTTTCGTCGCGATCCTTTAAGAACGGATCGGTGACGTCCGCAAACGTGACGTCCTTATCGACGACGAAGCTCAGGTCGATGTCGATGCCCGGGAAGCGCGACGCCTCGCGGTAGTGCAGTTCGTCGCCCTTGATCTCGGAAAGCGCATCCATATCGAGCTCGAGCGTCACAAGCGACGCTTTTTTGTCGATCTCGGCGGCGACTTCGGGGTGCACGGTCGAGATGGTGCCGATCGTTCTGCCGTCGAGTACGATCGCCGCGGTATTTGCGGGATGCTCCCATGCGTTGACCGGCTCGACGCGCTCGAACGCGGCGCGTTTTCTGCGGATATCGAACAGGATCGACGCGATCATGTCGCGCGCGGCGAGGAACACGGTGCGTTCCTTCTCGTGCGAAAGCAGGGCGACGCCGAGCGTTCTGCGCTCATTTGCGGTGCCGTCCGCCTTCTGTCCCTTCACGGTGCGCCCGATCTCGAACACGCCGAACGACGGGGCGTAATAGCGATTCTCCTTGAGCACGGGCAGCAGCGTCTGCATCATCGCGGTGCGCAGGACCGTTGCGTCGGGGTTCATGCCGTTCAGAAGATACACGTTTTCGGGCAGCGGGATCTTGAGATCGTTCAGCTTCTTTGCGTCGCACCACAGATACGTGTGCACCTCGTGAAGCCCGAAGGTTTTGACCAGCGCGTCCTTGACCGCCGCCTCGTCCGCTTTGATTTGCTGCGGCAGGATCGGGCGCAGCGCGCTCATCGTGGTCTCGATCCTGAAGTTGTCGTACCCGTAGATGCGCGTGATCTCCTCGATCACGTCCGCGGGGATCGTAACGTCCTTCGTGGCGCGCCACGACGGAACCTTGACGTCAAATACGGAGCTGCTTTCCCGGACCTTGAAGCCGAGGCGCGTCAGCGTATCGTTGATCTGCGCGTCGGAGATGTCGATGCCGGTGTAGCGATCGACGAACGCCTTTGTAAAGTGCAGTTCGATCTCCGGATAATGATACTGATAACAGTCGGTATAGCGGCTTACCACCGTCGCTTCGGGATCGATCGAGAGCAGGAGCTTCAGGAATCTGCCCGCCGCAAGCGCGCAAAGCTCGGGATCGAGCGTCTTTTCATAGCGCATGCTTGCGTCGGTTCTGAGCCCGATACGGCTGGAGGTCTTGCGAACGGAGACCGCGGAGAACGTCGCGCATTCCAACGTGACCGAATCCGTGTCGGCGACGATTTCGCTGTTTTCGCCGCCCATGACGCCCGCCACCGCGACCGGATGACCGTCGCTTGTGATCATCAGCGTTTCGGGATCGATCTTCCGCTCCGTGCCGTCGAGCGTCCTGAACGCGAAGGGCTCCTGAAAGCGCTGTACGCCGATCGTGCCCACCATGCGGGAATCGAACGCGTGCGTCGGCTGACCGAGCTCCAGCATGACGTAGTTGGTGAGGTCGGCAAGCAGCGAGATCGCGCGCATGCCGCAGTAATAGAGGCGGATCTGCATGTCGATCGGGCTGACCGTCTTTTTGATGTGATCGGCGCGGATCGCGGAATAGCGCCAGCACAGCTCCGGATCGATGAATCCGAGCGGAACGGGTTCCAGCGCGTCGTATGCCGAAAGATCCTGAAGCTCCAGCGGCTTTAAGGGACGCTTCGCGATCGCGGAGAACTCGCGCGCGATGCCGTAATGTCCCCACAGGTCCGGACGGTTCGTGAGCGATTTGTTGTCGACCTCGAACACGGTATCCTCAAAGGCATACAGCTCCTTGACCGGTTTGCCGAGCGGCGCGTCCGCGGGAAGCTCCAGAAGCCCGCTTGACGAATCCGCAATGCCGAGCTCTGCCGCGGAACAGCACATGCCGCGGGAAACGACGCCCGCGATCGTTGCCTCGCCGATCGTAAGCCCTTTGACGGAAGCGCCGAACGGCGCAAACGGCACGCGCATGCCTACGCGCACATTGGGCGCACCGCATACGCAGCGATCGGTCCGATCGCCGAGATCAAGCTCCAGAAGATGCAGTTTTTTGGAGTTCGGATGTTCCTCGACCGTTTTGATCTCCGCGACGACAACGCCGTTGATCTCGGCGCCGTAATGGTAAACATCCTCCACCTCCGCGGTGGACAGCGTGAAGCGATGGATCAGATCATCAATGTCGAGACCGGAAAGATCAACGTATTCCGAGATCCAGTTCATGGATACTTTCATGGTTCCGCCTCCTTACTTCACGAATTGGTCGAGGGATCTGAGGTTGCCGCTGTTCAGATCGCGGATGTCCTTGATCCCGTATTTCATCATGGCGAGCCGCGTAAGGCCCAGACCGAACGCGAAGCCGGTGTACTTCTCGGTGTCGATGCCGCCCGCCTTCAATACGTTCGGATGGATCATGCCGCAGGGGCACAGCTCCAGCCAGCCGCTGTTCTTGCACGACGGACAGCCCTTGCCGCCGCAGATCGCGCAGGAGATATCGAGCTCGAAGCCCGGCTCGACGAACGGGAAAAATCCCGGACGAAGCCGCACCTTGACGTCGCGCTGAAAGACCTCCGAAAGCATCGTTTTCATGAAGTAAATCAGGTTCGAGATCGAGATGTTCTCATCGATCATGATGCCTTCCATCTGGAAGAACGTGTTTTCGTGGCAGGCGTCCGTGCTCTCGTTTCTGAAGCACCGGCCCGGGAAGATCGCGCGAAGCGGCGCGCCGTATTTCCGCATGATCGCGTTCTGCGCGGCGGACGTGTGCGTCTTCAGAAGCTGACCGTTCGAAAGGTAATAGGTATCCTGCATATCGCGCGCCGGATGATGCTTCGGAATGTTCAGCGCCTCGAAGCAGTGGTAATCGTCGACGATCTCATCGTAATCCTCGATGGTGAAGCCCATCGACGCGAAGATCTGCTCGACCTCGCGCTGCACCAGCGTGATCGGGTGATAGCTGCCCTCTTTCATTGTGCTCGGAAGCGAAAGATCGTACCGCTCGGTCGCCGCGATCTTACGCTCCAGCTCCTTTGCGTGCGCTTCCTCGATGCGCTTACGGATGCTCGTCTCCGCCTCTTCCTTGAGCGCGTTGACCATTGCGCCGTATTCCTTGCGCTTTTCGGGCGCGATGGCGCCCATGTTTTTCAAAAGTCCCGTGATCTCGCCCTTCTTACCGAGATACCGGACGCGCAGCTCCTCGAACGCTTCCGCTGCGTTCGCCTGCTGCAGATGTTCGTAGAACTGCTCGCGCAGCTCCTGCATCGTCATGCTCATAATTTCCTCCTTATAAAGATAAAGTCCCATGCAATCTGCATGGGACGAAAAAACTTTCCGCGGTACCACCCAACTTAAGGGCAGCGCCCTTCTCTCGTTCCCCCGATAACGCAGGGATGCGCTCAAAATGAGATGCTCCGGTGCTGAACCTTCCCGTCCGTGCCCTGTTCCCCCGCTTTCAGCCGCGACGGGGGCTCTCTTTCACTGCGTTCGGACGGTACCTGACACCTTCAACGCAAGGGATATTGTATCGCAAACGACCGGCGTTGTCAATGCTATTTCAAAAGCCGCAGCCCCGGATCGGTCGCAATGCGCTCGATCGAGTAGCAGAACAGCAGCTCGTCCGCGCCGTACTGCTTTGCAAGCTCCGAAACGCTCTGCTTTGAGTAGCGCGGATCGACCATCACGATCGTTCTGTACGACGGCACGAGCAGCGGCGCGAGTGTGTTGCCGAACGAATCCTTGACCAGAAGAAGCACCGGCGCGTCCTTTTCCGCGCGCTCGTTTTCGATCACGGTGATCGGATGGTTGCCGTCCAGAAACAGCGGATACCAGTCGTATTCGTCGAGATGCGCCTCAAAGAACAAGCTGTGATGGGTTGCGTCGTCGTCGGAGAACGTAACGGTGACGCTGCAGTCCTTCGGCGCGTCGATCGTGAGCGCATCGGCTTTCGTGAGCCACAGCGCGGAGCGCGAGCGTGTGGAGCCGACGTACCCGTCGACCGTCCGCCGCTCGAACGCGTCCTTTGAAAGCGGTTCGTGTCCCGCCGCGCGCATGTACGCTTCATACGCCGCGAACGCGCCGTCCGCCGTCCAATGGTGGTCGGTGCGGTAGAACCAGTCTTGCCCGTCGGCACGGAACGTCCCCGCGATCGGCACAAGCGAAACGCCCTGCGCCTCCGCGATCTTCTGCAGCGCCTTGTCGTCCCGGTACAGCGCGGCAAGCGTTTTCGGGAGCTTCCCGTTTCTCACCCAGCCCGTCGACGGCACGACGAGAAGCCGCGGCGTAAGCCCCGCCGTTTCGCCGAGCTTCGCAATGCGGGTAAGGCGCGTTTCGATCTCCTTTGCATCAAAATCGACCGGCGCTTCCACGAGATACCCGTCGCGATCCATGTAAACGTCCGCGCTCACCTGCCGTCCCGCATACAGCGTCGCGTACGCGTTGACGGACACCAGCGCGTTTCTCAAAGGCAGATGGTCGGCGAGGAACGTTTCGACCTTGTCGTCATAAGACCAGTCGGAAAGATCCTGTTCCCCGAGCTTCGGCGCGTCGGCAAGGTAGCGGCGTTCCGCGTCGGAAAACGTGCGGTACGGCAAAAGCAGGAACGCGAGCGGCACGGCAAGCAGAAGGAGCGCAAACAGAACGACGGTCACGAGATTCCACGGATTTCGTTTCATTTTCGCACCTCCTTTCAGAACCGGAAATAGATGAACGGGTTATAGCTCTGCGACGCGAGCGAGGCGATGCAGAGCACGAACAGAATGACGCAGGCGACGAGCCGTACCGGCGCGAACCAGCGGAAGCGTTCCAGCTTCTTTGCAAGAATTGAGAACAGCGGCGTCGACGCAACGGCGGCAAGCAAAAGCGTGGGAAGGAACCCCAGGCACCACGCCGCAGACGTCGGGGAAAGCAGACCGGGATTGTGAATGCCGATCAGCGAGCCGAAATAGACGCCGAGCGCCGAGAAATCGGTGAAATAAAAGATGCCCCACCCGATCGACGCGATCAGAAACGTGAAAAGCCGGCGAACGACCTTCGGGAGCTTTTGAAGCACTTTGCCGAAGAACAGTTTTTCGAGCGTCAGCAGAACGCCGTAATACATGCCCCACACGACAAAGTTCCAGCTCGCGCCGTGCCAGAGTCCGGTCAGCGCCCAGACGATCATCAGATTGAATATCTGCCGCGGAAGTCCCTTGCGGTTGCCGCCGAGCGGGATATACACGTACTCGCGGAACCATGTGGACAGCGAAATATGCCAGCGCCGCCAGAAATCGGTCACGCTGTCCGCAATATAGGGGTAATTGAAGTTCTGCACGAACCGGAAGCCGAGCATGCGTCCGAGACCGCACGCCATGTCGGAATAGCCGGAAAAATCGAAATAGATCTGAAACGAATAGGCGAACAGCCCGATCCACGCACCGAGCACGCCGTTTCCGTTCGGCGTCGCGGAAAGCTGTGAAAAGAGCGTTCCCATGGTGTTGGCGATCAGCACCTTTTTGCCGAGACCGACGAGAAACTGCCGGATGCCGTCCGAAATGCCGTCGATCGAAAGATCGGGGTTCTCAAGCTGCGCTTCGATGTCCACGTACCGCACGATCGGTCCCGCGATCAGCTGCGGGAACATGGTGACATACGCGCCGAAGCGGACCGGGTTCTTCTGCACCTTCGTTTTGCCGCGGTACAGGTCGATCACGTAGGACATGATCTGAAACGTGAAGAACGAGATGCCGATCGGCAGCCGGATCGAGACCGTCTTCTGGGAGAGCGGCGCGGGAAAAAGCCCTTTGACCGTGTTCCAGAAAAGTCCCGTATACTTGAACGTAAACAGCAACGCCAGATTCAGCACGATCGACGCAATGAGGAACGCCTTTTTGTGCCGCTCGCTTTTGTCCATCAAAAGCCCGATGACCCAGTTCAGTACGATCGAACCGATCATCAGGATCACGTAAAGCGGTTCGCCCCACGCGTAAAACACCAAGCTCGCGAGCAGCAGAAAGCCGATCTTCCACTTTTTGGGCAGCAGATAATAGCCGATCAGCGTGACCGGCAGAAATGCAAATAAGAATGTCAGCGACGAAAAGACCATTTACGGGTTGACGCCGCGGAACGTCTCGAGCATCGCCTGCGCATCGGGCGAAACGATCAGAACGACCAGCTCGCCTTCGCGCAGCAGAACGGCGTTCTCCATGATCTTGTACGCATCCGGATCATAGGAACGAAAGACCTCTTTCATATCCTCGACATGCCCGGCAAGAAGCGTTCCGATCTCGTTCGCGGTCTCCTCCGGCGCGACCACGACGATCGCCTCGGTGGTGTACCCCACGGCATCCGCAAAGCCCACGCCGCACTTGCAGGCGGACAGATCGATCCCGTAATAATCGAGGAGGTCATCCTCGGAATAGGGCGTCATATCGTCGAGATATCCGGCGCTCTTCCACGCGTCGGCAACGCGTTCGGCAAAGTCCGCACCGTAAACCTTTTCCGTTTCCTTCGAAGGCGCCTGCGTGCCCGCGCATGCGCAGAGCAGCATCATGATCAACAGCAGACTGATAATCCGTTTCATTTGGTCTCCTTCCCGTGTGCCGGAAGCGTCCGGTACAGGCATTTTTCCCATTTGGATTATTGTATCAAACCTGCATGCGAAATGCAAGTTTTTGACCGAATCGCACGAAAAAAGCCCCTGCCGAAACAGGGGCTTTTGCTGCTTACATCAGTCGTTTCTTGCGCTCTTTGCGATCTCGCAGAGGTTCGCAAACGCGTTCATGTCGGTGATCGCGAGGTCCGCAAGGACTTTGCGGTTGATGTCGACGTTCGCGAGCTTCAGACCGTTGATGAGGCGGCTGTACGTGGTGCCGTTCATGCGGGCGCCTGCGTTGATACGGGCGATCCACAGCTTGCGGTATTCACGCTTCTTGAGCTTTCTGCCGACGTAGGCATATGCCATCGACTTCATGACCTGCTGGGAAGCGGCGCGATACTGCTTGCTCTTTGCTCCGTAGTAGCCCTTTGCGAGACGGAGGACCTTACGGCGTTTCTTAACGGCGTTGACTGCTCTCTTAATTCTTGCCATGGTTTTGTTCCTCCTTACTTATACGGAATCAGCTCGCGGATCTTCTTCTGTTCTTCTTCGGCGATGTAGCCGGTCTGACGCAGACCGCGAAGTCTCTTGGTGGTCTTTTTGGTGAGAATGTGGCTCTTGTAGGCCTTGGCGCGCTTGATCTTGCCGGACTTGGTCACGGAAAAACGCTTTGCTGCGCCGCGATGGGTTTTGATCTTCGGCATTGTGGTTCCTCCTGAAATAATACTTCCTTTACTTTTTGGGTGCAAGCACCATAAACATGTTTCTGCCCTCTTGCTTGGGAGGACGTTCTTTCACCGCGACGTCGGACACCATGTTGAAGAAAGCTTCCATGACATCCTCGCCCATTTCGCCCTTGGTGATCTGTCTGCCGCGGAAGCGGATGGACACCTTCACCTTGTCGCCGTTACGCAGAAACTTGTCGCATTGCTTTGCCTTGACCTCCATGTCGTGCACGTCGATCGTTGCAGACAGGCGGATCTCCTTGATCTCGATGATCTTCTGATTCCGTTTTTGTTCCTTCTCCCGCTTCAGCATGTCATAGCGATACTTGCTGTAGTCCATGAGCTTACAGGTCGGGGGCGTGTTCTGGGAGACCTTTACAAGGTCCAGTCCGCGCTCATCCGCCAGACGCTGTGCTTCACGCACATCCATGATGCCGAGCTGCTGTCCGTTTTCGTCGATGAGCCGTACTTCGGGGTCGCGGATCTCTTCGTTGATCTGCATATCCTGCGTAGCGATGAAAAAACACCTCCTAAGAAAAATAGTGGGTGCAGATTGCGCCCACTACGAGAAAGATTTTTGATCTATTTACCGTGACGCGGCGCGATTGCCGGCAGGTGAGAGCGGGCGCTCTGCTTGAAAACATGCATATTATAATGACCGTTTTCGCTTTTGTCAAGCGTTTTTTCTCGAATTTCCGGATTTTTTCCGGTGCGCGGCGCGCACGATCGCGGCGAGCAGCAGCAGGAACGTCAAAAGCTCCAGCGCAAGCAGCGCAAGGAACCATCCGTACAGGATCACATTCAGAAAACCGGTGAGCATCGTGCGAAACGCCGACGGCGAGATGTTCAGCCGCCCGACGTAGCCGAACAGAAGAAACTGCATGACCGGCACGAACACGACCGTAACGCCCATGAAGCACCCGCCGCGGCGGATCACCGCGCCCGTCCGCTTCGATTTTGCGCTGTAATACAGCATCCTGAGAAAAACGAGCATCAGGATCGTCAGCAGCAGTCCCGCGACGAACAGCACGAGCGACGACCGGCTGAACGTGTGGTTTTTGAGCGTCAGAAACGGCCCGACGATCAGCGGCGTGTTGATCGCGGAAAGGTCCTCCGTCACCGCCTGCGCGCAGTCCTCGGCGCAGTCGTTGATCCCCTGCTCGGAAAACGACGTGTGGGTGCGAAGATACGTCCTGAACCCGTCCGCCGGGAACGCGGGAAGGTTCAGCGGCGCTTCGGCGTCTTCGGCGTACAGCATGTCGATCAGCGTGTTCGTATAGGTGCGGATCGCCTCGTCCGTCACGACGTTCGAGAACGCGCCCTCCTCGAGTCCGTACAGCAGGGCAACGTGATCCAGATCGTCCGAAATCTGCCCGCGCATCTCGATGCAATAGCTTTCCGTCGGCAAAAACGCTTTGATGTACGCCGGGTTCAGCGCAATGAAACGCAGCGCGCCCGCCGCGAGCGTCAGCGCGATCGACGCGCACAGCAGCGCCAGAAGGATCAGCGTTCCGATTGCCTTAAAGAATCTCATCGGGACACCTCCGTTCCGTCGATCAGCGTGCATAAAAGCACACAGCGGTCGGTGCGCCGTCTGCCCTCATTGTCGCGCGGGTAGCAGGTATACAGCACGAGGTCCGCGTCCTGCTTTGCGTCCATATACCACCGGTCGGTCCCCTTTGCGGTCTTCTTTTCCGTCACACGGTAGGCGTACGGTCCGTAGCTCGTTTCGACCTGAACGATCGCGCCGACGGGCGTATCCTCGAGCTCCGCAAAATCGCGGGTGACGTGCGCCGAAACGATCGTGCAGCCGCCCTCGCCCGGGAACGCCGAACCGAACGACATGCCTGCGCCCTTCTTCAAAAGCTTTTTGTCCGCGCCGAGATACACCGGGATGTTGCGGATGCGCCAGCCGCCGTCCGCCCAGGTCACATTGATGCGCGCAAACTGTTTTCCGTAGCGGATTTCCGGAATCTTCGAAAGCGAAGCGGGGCGTCCCGCGGGCGCGAAGCCGGTGTCCTCGTCCGTAATCTCCGTGCCCTGCGAGGTTTGTCCGACGATCAGACCGAAATATGCGGTTTCCTCGATCACCGACTGGAACAGGTACATGCTGAGGCAGAAGATTCCCGCAAAAAACAGCAGGAACGGAACCACCATCGCGAAGCCCCTTCCGGCGGGAGATTCGGTCCTTTCGCGTGATTCCATCGCTTATACCGTCCTTTTCTTTCTGCGTTCCATCAACACGATGAGCACGACCGCAAAGACCGCCGCCGCGCCGATCAATACGCCTCCGCCGATGATCCAGCCCTTTGACGGGACCCTGCCGACGTCGGTTTTTGCGTCGCCGTTGATGCGGCCGAGCACCTTGCCGTTCTTTTTGATCGTAATGACACGGGCGTATTCGTTCTGTGAATCGTTGCTCGGATCGATCGAATATTCCAGCCCGAGTTCCGCGCTGATCCGCTCGATCAGCTCCGCCGCGATCTCAAAATCCGCTTCCGTATAGTGATCGAGCGAGGCGCCTTCGGAAAGCCGTTCCTTTGCGACGGTTTCGTTCACATAACGGACGATGTTCCGGTAGTTGTCCGCGGTCACAACGATCTCATCGCTGCGAAGAACGTTGTATAGCTGCCGTCTGAGGTTCTCGTCCCTGCCGAGCACCGTCTGATCGAACGAATCCATCAGCCAGCCCTTGTAGGTATCGCTGTCGCCCGCGGGCGTGATCGAAACGGCGTCCGCGGGTTCTGCGGTCGGCGCAGGCGTCTCCGTTTCCGATTCGCCCTCCGCAAGCGCGGTCAGCGGCAGCATGATGCATAACAACACGGCGAACAGTACGCCGAAGTATTTTTTCATGAGTGTTCCTCCTTTGCCCGAACGGATTTCTCCATTATGGGCATATCCATTATACGGGACAAATGCGACGGAAATGTAACAGAAATAATAAAAAACCCTGAATCTTAAAACCAGCCGAGGAGGTGTCCCAGCAGCGCGCCGAGACCGAGCGCCCACAGCAGCACCGACAGCGGAACGAGCACCAGAAACTTCGCATGTTTCGTCTTGTGGCGGCAGAAAACCATGCCGCAAAGCGCGCCGACGCAGCCGCCGAGGAACGACAATAGAAGCAGCGTGCGCTCCGGCACGCGGCGTTTTCCCTTCTTCTGCCGCGCGATGTGCTTGTCGTATGCGTACACGAGGAACGTGACGAGGTTCATAACGCCCAGCGCCGCCCACAGCGGCCAGAGCTTTGCGATCGTTTCCATTTTGTTCATCCTCCCGGAAAAGAGTATCACGGCGCGGACGAAAAAGCAAGCCGGCAAAAAAACGCCTGCGACGAAAGATTTTCCGTTGACAACAAAAGCCGCGCGGAATAAAATAATGATGTATGGGGATTTCCCCGAAAACCTGTTCAAAAGGAGGTGGCTGTCATGGATGCAGGCAGTAGTACCGGCTCTGCAAGCCCGCTTTTGTGCGGAAACGCATCGGACGTGCCCTTATGGCAGCCGGTCCTTTCCTGATTCATTCAGCGGGTCTTGCTCCTATGATCAAATATAAGGAGGAGGACTGAAATGGCAAACTTGGCCACCGCGATCACTTCATTGATCGAATCCAAAAAATACGGAACGCTGCGCGACATTCTCGTTACGATGAACGCAGCGGATATTGCCGCGCTGTTCGAGGATCTCGAACCCGAACTTCTGCCGCGGCTGTTCCGCCTGCTCCCGAAGGAGCTTGCGGCGGACACGTTCGTCGAAATGGACAGCGATTCGCAGGAAATGCTCATCAAGGGCTTTTCCGACAGCGAGCTCAAAGAGGTCATCGACGAACTGTATATCGACGACGCCGTCGACATCGTGGAAGAGATGCCGGCGAACGTCGTGAAGCGAATCCTTGCGCAGGCGGACCCCGACACGCGGAAGCTCATCAACGAGCTTTTGAAGTACCCGGACGATTCGGCGGGCAGCATGATGACGACCGAATACGTCGAGCTGCGTCCGAACTGGACCGTGGAGGATGCGATCAAGACGATCCGCCGCACGGGGATCGACAAGGAAACGATCAACATCTGCTACGTCACCCGAGCGGATCGCACGCTGTACGGCTTTGTAACGATCCGGCGCCTGATCCTCAGTCAGCCGGACGTGCTGATCGGCGACCTCGCCGAAACGACGAACGTAATCTCCTGCAAAACGCTGGACGACCAGGAGACCGTGGCCCAGATGCTCAGTAAATACGACCTTCTGGCGCTGCCGGTCGTGGACGGCGAGAACCGCCTCGTCGGTATCGTCACGGTCGACGACGCAATCGACGTCCTGCAGGAAGAGGCGACAGAGGATATCGAAAAGATGGCTGCAATCACGCCGTCCGACAAGCCGTACCTCAAAACCGGCGTGTTCGCGCTGTATGTGCACCGCATTCCGTGGCTCTGCATTTTGATGATTGCCGCGATCTTCACCGAGCTCGTCATCAACCATTTCAGCAACCTCATGTCCGTGCAGTTCCAGTCCTTTATCAGCGCGATGCTCCTTGCGTGCATCCCGATGCTGATGGACACCGGCGGCAACGCGGGCAATCAGGCGTCCGTCACGGTTATCCGCGGTATTTCCCTCGGCGAGATCGAATTCAAGGATCTCCCCCGCGTCATTTTCAAGGAATGGCGCATTTCCCTGCTTGCGGGCGCAACGCTCGCCGTCGTCAATTTCGGCAAGATGATGATGATGTACGCGATCACCTATCACAACAGCTTCAACAACCAGTTCACGCCGTATCTGCTGATCGCCGTCACCGT
>CADAZC010000035.1 GCA_902792295.1 uncultured Eubacteriales bacterium | reverse complement strand
GTCTTGCCGAAGCGCAGGTGGGATACCGTGAAGCCGCCGGACTTCTTGGAGTCGTAGGCGAAGTAGCCCTGCGCATACATGTCGGTGTGGTCGCCGATGATCTTGATGCTGTTCTTGTTCGCGCCGACCGTACCGTCGGAACCGAGACCGAAGAACTTGCACGCGATCGTGCCTTCCGGCGCGGCGTTCACAAGCGGACCCATCGGGAGCGAGGTGAAGCTGACGTCGTCGACGATGCCGACCGTGAAGTGGTTTTTCGGCTCTTCGAGGTCGAGGTTGTCGTAGCACGCCTTGACCATGGTCGGCGTGAATTCCTTGCTGCCGAGGCCGTAGCGTCCGCCGACGACCTTGACGCCGCAGCGGCCCGCTTCGCGGAGCGCGGTCATGACGTCTTCATACAGCGGTTCGCCGAGGGAGCCGGGCTCCTTCGTGCGATCGAGGACTGCGATCTTCTTGCAGGTTGCCGGGATCGCTTCGAGGAACTTATCCGCCGCAAACGGACGATACAGACGGACCTTGATGAGACCGAGCTTCTCGCCCTTGCCGTTCAGATAGTTGATGGTTTCTTCCGCAACGTCCGCGCCGGAACCCATGACGATGAGCACCTTCTCCGCATCGGGTGCGCCGACGTAGTCGAACAGGTGATAGTGACGGCCCGTGATCTTGCCGACCTCGTCCATGTAGTGCTGAACGATCTCGGGGATCTTGGTGTAATAGTTGTTCGCCGCTTCACGGTTCTGGAAGTAGATGTCCGGGTTCTGCGCCGTACCGCCGAGGTGCGGGTGATCCGGGTTCATCGCGCGGGCACGGAACGCCGCAACCGCGTCGCGGTCGAGGAGCTTGTCCATGTCGGCATAGTCGATCATCTCGATCTTCTGGACTTCGTGGGACGTACGGAAGCCGTCGAAGAAGTGGCAGAACGGAACGGACGCCTTGATCGCGGAAAGATGCGTAACCAGCGCAAGGTCCATGACTTCCTGCACGGAAGCGGATGCGAGGAACGCAAAGCCCGTCTGACGGCATGCCATCAAAGCCCGTCTGACGGCATGCCATCACGTCGCTGTGATCGCCGAAGATGGAGAGCGCATGCGCTGCGAGCGCACGGGCGGATACGTGGAACACGCCGGGGAGCAGCTCGCCGCTGATCTTATACATGTTGGGGATCATCAAAAGGAGACCCTGGGACGCCGTAAAGGTCGTCGTGAGCGCGCCGGCCTTCAGGGAGCCGTGCACCGCGCCCGCCGCGCCAGCTTCGGACTGCATCTCCGCAATGCGGACCTTCTGTCCGAACAGGTTCAGCCGGCCGTTCGCCGCCCATTCGTCAGCGACTTCCGCCATCGGTGAAGACGGCGTGATCGGGTAAATTGCGGCAACGTCGGAAAATGCGTATGCAACATGCGCAGCAGCGGTATTGCCGTCGATCGTCATGGTTTTTGCCATTCTGTTTCCTCCTATATTTTCGGGGTTTCCCCCCTTTTCTACCAATTTGCATTATAACAAAAATGTCGGCAAGCTGTCAACGCCTTCGCGCGTTAAATAACGTATATAGTTCGGAAAGTTTTTGACTTGCCAAGCGTTCCGGAATTCGCTATAATGTACGGTATGAATACGTTTACGCAGTTTCTTTGGGAACATGTGCTCACCTACTCGGTCATGGCGGCGATCGGCATCCTCGCGGTGTTCGGCACGGCGCTGGTGCTGTGCATGCGCCGCGACCAGAACTGGGTGCGGCAGCTCTTTCTGATGATCATCTCGCTCGTCGGGCTTCTCGGCGGCGCAAAGCTGTTCGGCGCGATCTCCTATGCGACGCACCTCTATCAGCGCGGCGAGGCGATCACGCTCGTTCGCATCTTCAAAGAGTCCGGCATTGTGTTTTACGGCGGACTTCTGGGGTATTTCCTGTTCTTCTGGGTACTCTCGAAGTTCTTTCTTCCCCGCAGGCGTCTCGGGCGCGACATCGTCGCCGTCACCACCCCGCTGTTCCACGGCGTGGCGCGTATCGGCTGCTATCTCGGACGCGACTACAATGACTTCGGCGAGCTCGTCTGGCAGCCGTGCTGCTACGGGATCAAAATGGAGAACAGCGCGTTCTGCGCGCATTTCTGGGATCACCGCCTGCCGGTGCAGCTTTTTGAATCGGCGTTCAACTTTCTGCTGTTCGCCGTACTGCTCATTCTGTTCCTGCGCGAGAAGAAGGACGAACGCCGCGGACGCATGGTGTATCTCTACCTGATCGCCTACGCGATCTTCCGCTTCGTCATCGAATTCTTCCGCGGCGACGCGGTGCGCGGCGGCTTCGGTCCGCTGTCGTTCTCGCAGGTCGTCAGTCTTCTGATCCTCGTATGGCTCGCCGTGTTCCTGATCCTGAAAAGGACCGGCGTCGTGAAGCCCCTGCCGGTCGATCCCTACGACCCCGGCGTCGATTTCTACCGGCTCGGAAAGCCGAGAACCGTCGTCGAGCCGATCGTTTTCATGCCGGACGAAGAACCGGAGCAGAAAGACGAATAACAAAAAAGCAGGTCCATCGGACCTGCTTTTTGTTTGCCCTTACCGCTCCATCCAAATGAAAAACTCGTTCGTGTCGTCCACGCGCTGCTTCCGGTCGGTCAGATGAAAACCGTGTTTCTCATAAAAACGGATCGCGCGCGGGTTCTTTTCGAGCACCAGAAGGCGTTTTGCGCCGAGACGTTCCGTTGCGTAACGGATTAGCGCGTCGCCGATCCCGCGGTTCTGGAACGCCGGCTCGACGAACAGCTTTTCAATCTCGTCGCCGTTTACGCGGGCAAAGCCCTTGATCACGCCGTCGTCATAGATGATCGTGCGCGCAACGCGTTCCGGCTCGGTGCGGTATTCCTCCGCCACCACCGGCACGTTGAGCTCCGAAAAAAAGTATGCGTCGTTTCGGAAGATCGGATAAAAGTTCAACCGGTAATTGAAGATCTCGATCTCCGCCAGACGCGCCGCGTCGTCTTTCCCTGCCGCCCGAATCATTGCTTCGTTCCTTTCGTTCAATCGTTTTTGAGGATCCAGTCCTCCGTACGGCAGGCGCCGGATGCGTCGTCGCCGAAGCAGCGCACCGTGCCGTCTTTCAATAGCAGCGCGAGATGCGTCGCGCCGTTTGCGATCGCAAGAACGCCGGTCACCGGTTCGTCCGGCAAAAGGCGATCGCCGTTTCGGAATGCGTATTCGTACACCGTGCCGTCCGCGTCAAGCGCGAGTACGCGCGTTGCGGAGGCGGAAATCGCGACGACGTTCTCCCACGCGGGAAGTGCAACGCCGTGCCCCCGGAGCGTGCCGTTTCGGAACAGCCCGACCGAATATCCGACGCTCGCGGAGACGGCGGAAAGCCCCTCCCACTCCGGCGCTTTCACGGACGGCGAAACCGAAAGCATCTCGCCGTTTCTGCGCACCGCCGCAACCGAATAGCCGCCCGCCGCGATCGAAACGAGATCGTTCGGCCAGTCCTTCGTCTCCGAAAAATCGTGGAAGCCGGTATACAGAACACGCCCGTCCGCGGTCAGCGCGACCGTGTCGTAATATCCCGCGGAGATCGCGATCACGTCCGTCCAGTCTGCGACGTCGCATTGCCCGAAGCGGTTATCGCCCGCCGCGACGACCGTACCGTCCGATCGAAGTCCCGCCGAATGATACGCGCCCGCCGCGACCGCGATGAGATCGCGCCAGCTTTCGACGCCGCATTGTCCGAAGGAATCGTCGCCCGCAGCGACCGCCGTTCCGTCCGGACGGAGTCCCAGCGTGTGCGCAAAACCGACCGCAAGCCGCGCCGTTTTCGCCGCGTCCTGCATGTGCAGCAGTTCTTCCTGTTTCCGCACCGTCTCATCGTCCATCCCGCGGGCGGCGTTCAAGGCGCGTTCGGCATCCTTGATTCCCGTCGATTCGACCGCAAGCGCGATCGCGCGGTTTCGTCCCTCCTCGCTTCCGATCGCAAGGAACGCTTCGATCGCCTCGCGCGTTTCGCCCTTTTTTGCGAGCGATTCGGCAAGCGCGAACCGCGTCTTTTCGTAACAGGTCAAGCTGTCTTTGTACCCGTTCAGCGCGCGCAGCGCGTCCGCGGCGGCTTCAAAGTCCCCCGCTTCGAACAGGCGTACCGCAGCGCGGTAGGCGAGCTCCTTTCCGAGCGCCTTCGTCTCCCCGGTTTCGGGAAGCTCCGCGAGGATCGCTTCGGCTTTCGCGTCGTCGCCTGCGGAAAGCGCTTCCTTTGCAAGCGCAAGCCGCGCCGCGTCGGTCAGCGCCGCCGCTTCGGCGGAACGGTCGTTTTTCAGCAGCCCGATCGCGCGGGCATACTCGCCGGATTCGAGCGCGGACTGCGCGCAGTTCAGCCGCAGCGCCGGCAGACGGAACAGCAGCGTGGCAAGACAGAAGAACACGACCGCCGTGACCGGCAGCGCGATCCGAAGGAATCGGTTTTGATCGCTCGGTTTCTTCATGGCGTCCTCCGTCAATGCAGGTAGCGGACGACCTGTCCGCCGGTGAAAAACTCGGAATTGATGCTCGTGGCAAGGCACAGCACGAAATAGACGTCGTCCACGCCGTACCGTTCGATGTACTCGGAAACGGACGCGCCCGCGTCCTTCGGATCATAGGAGGTGTAGCGCAGGTCCGTCATCATCACGCGGTCGTAATGCGGCAGCAGATACGGCAGAAACGCGTTCGAGAACGAATCGCCAATCAGAAGCGCCGTGCGCCCGGTTTTTGCGCCGGTTTCAAATCGCCGCCACGGCTTTTGCGTGCCGCGGATGAACGCGAGATACCCCGCCGCGTCGTAGTCCATGAACGGGATCTCGCGGCTGTCCGTGAGATGCGAAACGACGTAGCTCTTTGTCGGCAGAAGCTCGTGCATGACCTCGAGCGTGTCGCTCTTCGCGCCGTTTTTCGCGTTGTTTCCGCGCATGCCGCTGCGCACAAAATACGTATAATCGCTGTACTCCGCCGCCGGAACGCCGAGCGTCTCCATCGCCGCGCGATAGGCATAATACGCCCCGCGCGCCGTCCAGTGGTGGTCGGTGCGGAAATACACATATTCGCCGTTTTTCAGCGGCTCGTTCATCGCTTCCCCGACCTTCACGATCACCACGCCGTCCGAAACGAGGCGCTGCAGCGAATCCTCAAGGTCCGAACGCCACACCGGATCGCGGTCGATGCGGTTCAAAAACGCGTTGCCCATCGAAGCGACCGGAACCTGCAAAAACACGACGTTTCCATCCTCGGGCAGCACCGCGCGGTACGCGTTCAGCACCTCCGCCGCGCGGACGATGTTCGCCGCAGGAAACTCGAAGACCGTCTGCCGCTTGCCGTCTTTGAACTCGAGCCAGAATGCCGCGTCGTTCACCTGCGGTGTCTCCGTCGCGGTCGGTTCGGCTGTCGGCGCAGGCGCGGTCTGCGGCGCAGACGTGACCTGCGGTTCGGCCGTTGCCTGCGGCGCTTCGGTCTGCGGCGCCGCGGAGGGCGCAAAGGGTTCGGCGGGCGCTTCGTTCATCTCCGCCTCGATCGCGTCGATCAGCGCCATTGCCTCCTCATCCTCGTCCGACGGCACGCGCAGCGCCGTTTCGACCGCGCGGGACAGTCCGATCAGCGGATCGCGGAGCACGATTCCGTCCGAAAGCCACTCCTCCGTTCCGTCAGTAAACGAGCCGTCCGAGATCGTTTCGAAGGACAGCTCCGGCGCGGCGGCAAGCATGCGGTTTTCACTCGTGCTGACGCGCGCCTCACGCGGCGTCAGGAGCAGCGTCATGCCCCCGAGCCACACGAGCGCGAGCACCCACAGATATCGAATGATGAATCCAAACCGTTTCATACCGTCGCCTCAGAACCGGAAGTAGATAAACGGGTTATAGCTCTGCCCGACGAGGAACGCGAGCGAAAGCACGAACAGCGCCGTCTCGAAGATCGGAACGGCGATATTGAGCGCGGTTTTGCGCGCAGGACGCTTCTCCGCCCACGCCTTCGCCGCGGGCACGATCGGAAGCGAGCAGACCGCCGCGATCAGCGGCAGGACCGTGTACTTTGACAGCACTTCCTTTACCCCTGCGTCCGTACCCTGCACGCCGACGCCGAAAAGCGCAAGGAGATGCCCGAAGCCCGCGGAGAGCGACGTATGGTAAAACAGGATCCAGCCGGTCATGGCAAAGAAGAACGTAACGAGGATGCGGATCACTTTCGGAATACGCGGAAGCGCACGGGCAAGCACGAAGCGCTCCAGGAGGATCAGAAGCCCGTAATACAGTCCCCAGGCGACAAAGTTCCAGCTTGCGCCGTGCCAGAGGCCGGTCAGGATCCACACGATCAAAAGGTTGCGGACCGTTTTCCATGCGCCGTTCCGGTTGCCGCCGAGCGGAATATACACGTAATCGCGGAAAAAGCTGCCGAGCGAGATGTGCCAGCGCCGCCAGAATTCGGAAACGCTGTCGGAAATATAGGGATAGCGGAAGTTTTCGCGGTAGGTGAAGCCGAACACGCGACCGAGACCGATCGCCATGTCGGAATATGCCGAGAAATCGAAATAGATCTGGAAGGTATACATGAGCCCGGACAGCCACGCCCCCGCGACCGACAGCGCCACACCCTCCGGCAGCAGCAGTTCCACGGTTTTGCCGCAGAGGTTCGCGAGCAGGACCTTCTTTGCAAGCCCCACCGAGAACCGCCCGAAGCCCTCGGAAAAATCGGTCATCGTCGCGGTGCGGTCGTCAAGCTGCGCCGCGATGTCGGCGTACTGCACGATCGGTCCCGCAATCAGCTGCGGGAAGCAGCTTACGTACAGAAGAAGCCGCGCAAAGTTTTTCTGCACGGGGACCTTGCCGCGGTAAACGTCCACGGCGTAGGTCAGGATCTGGAAGGTATAGAAGCTGATGCCGATCGGCAGGCGCACCTCGGAAACGGGGCTCTTTGCGCCGAACAGGGAGAAAACGGTCGTGAAAAAGAATGAGGCGTACTTGAACCAGAACAGCGCGCCGAGCGTGGCGATCACGCCGAGCGCGAGAAACAGGCGCTTTGTCCGGACGCTCTTTGCACGGTCGATGCCGAACGCCGCGGCATAGTTCACGATCGTCGCGCCGAGCATGCACAGGATCCATTTCGGCTCGCCCCACGCATAGAACAAAAGGGAGAACAGAAGCAGAACGGCGTTCCTCCACTTTAAGCCGCGGCCGACGAAATACAGCGCCAGCAGCAGCGGCAGAAAAAGCAGCAGGAATGACAGACTTGAAAAGACCACTTCGTCCTCCTCGAACGGGTTAAACGGTTACGGTTCGATCACAGCACCGGGGCACATCTGCTGCGCGGCGTAGGCGCGGGCGGCGCGGAGCCAGATCTCATTGCCCGAAGCGGACAGATGCAGATCACCGCTTGCGAACTCCGGACGCAGATACCCCTCCTCGTCCATCAGCTCCTCCGCGAATGCATAATAGCCGAGTCCGTATTCCTCGGCGATCCCCTTTAAGACCTCGTTGAAGCTGTTCCAATGCGCGATGTCCAGATCGCGGTTCTTGCAGAACATCCTGGTGCCGGGATTGATGCCCTGCACGATGATCTCGGCTTCCGGGCAGTCCTTTTGAATGCGCTCGATCATGGTGCAGTAGTCGGCGCGGACCTTATCCCAGTCGCGGTGTCCGATGTCGTTTGCGCCGAGCATGAGAAAGACCTTTTTTGCGCCGTAATGATTGAGCCCCGCCGTGAGCGAAACCTTGCCGCCGCGATAGTTGAACACCGGTTCCGTCGTGCTCGCAAAGCGCACGGTCATCGAGACCATGCCCATAAACTGCGCCGTGGAAAGACATTCGCCGTTCAGCTCGCGCTGTTTGCGCACATAGTTTCCGAACTCCTTGGTCATCGAATCCCCGACGAACACCGCGCCGTCAAAGAACGCGTCGAATTCTCCCATATCCAGCCGCTCGCGCGTGATCGGTTCCGGCGTGGGCGCAGGCGTCGGCTCCGCCGTGGGTTCCGGCTCCTCCGTTTCCGGCGTCGGTTCCGCCGTCGGTTCCGGCGTAGGTTCGGTTGTCGGCGCCGCGGTCGGCGCGGCGGGCGCCGCCGTCGTTTCGGAAAACGCTTCGACCGCCGGTTCCGTCCGGCACGCAAAAAGCCCTGCAAAAAGCAGAACCGCAATCGCCGCGCAAAGAATTCGTTTCATAGGATATCCTCCCGATTCCCTACCATTATACCAAAATCGACCGAAATTGCAACAAAAAACAGCCCCTTTGCCGAGAGGCAGAGAGGCCGTGCGCAAAAGCGTTACCGTTCTATTTTGCGGATCATGGAATACTCGTTTTTGAACGTGCCGTCCTTCAGGCGGATCGCGTCCGGGCGGACGGCGACAATGCGAAAGCCGAACTTCTCGTACAGCGCCCTTGCGCGCGTGTTGCCCTCGATGAAATCAAGCTCGAGCTGCAGCAGGTTTTCGTTTTCTTCCGCGATACGGATCAGCTCCGAAAACATCTTCGTGCCGATGCCGAGGTCCCAGTATTCGCGCAGGTTCGCGATCGCGACGCTCGCACGGTGCCGCATCTTCAGCCCGGTGTTCCAAAGGATGCTGCAGACGCCAGCGAGCTTTCCTTCGACAAAGCAGACCAGCATTGCTTCGTGGTCGGACGTATTGACGCGCTCGATCACCGTCTTCTCGATCTCCGGCGTATACTTCCCGCACTCCTCGGGATAGCGCAGAACGAACTCCGTCTCGCACGCCGAGCGGTACAGATAATCGATCATGGCGGGAATGTCCCCTTCCCGCGGGCTGCGCAGGACCGCCTTTCTCCCGTCTTTCAGCGTAAACGGTATTTCCTGAATGAGCATATTACGCCTCCGAAAACTTTTTTCTCATTATATCCGAAGCGGAAAACGATTGCAACCGGTATTCCCGGAAGATCGGTATCGGAGCATACCGATAAAAAAAGGACTTACTTTCGTAAGTCCTTTTTCTGGTACCCCCTCAGGGATTCGAACCCTGGACACCCTGATTAAGAGTCAGGTGCTCTAGCCAGCTGAGCTAAGGAGGCATATGGTGGAGCGGGAAACGGGGCTCGAACCCGCCACCTCAGCCTTGGCAAGGCTGCGCTCTACCAAATGAGCTATTCCCGCGAACAGATGATATTATAGCGGCTCGTTTGCGGTTTGTCAACAAGATTTTTTGCAAACGAAAAAATATTTTCGTCCGTCCGCGAGGTTTATTTGCCCCAGTCGGTCATGCGGTCCATGATCGCATAGAGCGCAAGGTATTTTTCGCCGGTCATGGCGGTCGTGTCGCCGAACTCCAGAACCCGCGCGGAATCCGAATTGTTCTCCCATGCGGGGAGCCCTTCGCCGTTCGGATCGCCGGTTTTCATGAAGTTCAGCACATACGACGTCATCTCGCCTTCCAACGCGTAATCGCGCGCGTTGAACAGGCGGGAATCCTTCGCAAGGTTGCCGTAGACGTACGGCAGTTCGCCGCTGTGCCACGCGCCGAGCCGTCCGTTGTGCCGCGAGAAATAATACTCGTAGACCGGAATGCCGTTTTCGACCGCGAGCCGGTTCAGACAGTAGTGCGGATAGTTGAAGAAAATCGCGCCGTAGATCTGCGCCCAGTAATCCTTTGCCTCGTCGTCGGTCGTCGGGCGATAGAGATCCAGCACCTCGTCGGCATACTCGCCGAAGAACCCGCGGACCCTGCTTTCGTAGCTTTTCAGATTCGCATTGCCGAGGATCAGAAACGGTCCGCTCTCCTCGGAATTATACCCGTGCAGAATCGCTTCCTCGTTGTGCACGCCTTTTTTATACGATTCGTACGGCGTTTCGGTGAGCGCGTAGCCGTCGACCGTCATAAAGTGCTGCGTATATGCTTCGTTGACAAGCGTTTTCGCGTCGAGCTTCCGGAGCTCGTCGCCGGTTTTGACGCCGTAGCGCGCCTTGAGTTCGTTGCCGGAAGCGATCGCGTCGTCGAACGAGCGGAACGAATGCGGCGGTTCGACCGAAGCGACCGTCGAGCTTTCCAGCAGCACGCGGCGGAACAGACCCTCTGCGAGCGGCGAAGTGCAGATCGCGCTGACGCTTGCCGCGCCCGCGGATTCGCCCGCAAGCGTGACGTTATTCGGATCGCCGCCGAACGCCGCAATGTTGTCGCGGACCCATTCGAGCGCCTTGATCTGATCCAGAAGTCCGTAATTGCCGGTCGTGCCGTGCCCGGATTCCGATTGCAGCGTTTCGTCCGCAAGATAGCCGAACACGCCGAGCCGATAGCCGAGATTGACCACGATCACACCCTCGCGCGCTAGTCCCGTGCCGGCATAATCGCCGTACCACGGCTGACCGGTCTGCAGCGTGCCGCCGTGAATATACACGAGCACGGGCAGGTTTTCAACCTTGCCCGCGGGCTTCCAGACGTTCATGTAAAGCCCGTCCTCGCTGACCGCCGCACGGTAGTTGTCGTTCAGCGAAATCCTGTAATCGTGGAAGCCGATGATCTGTTTCAGACTGTCGACGATCGGCAGCCCGACCGGCTGCATGCACATCGGCGCGAAGTGATCCGCCGTAAGGACGTCCGTCCACGGTTCCGGATCCTGCGGCTCGCGCCAGCGGAGATCGCCCACCGGCGGCTTTGCGTACGGAATGCCGGCATAGAGCTCAACCGCGCCGCCGTCGATCACGACGCCGCGCACGTCGCCCTTTTCGAGCGAAACAACCTCCGTATAGGTCGGCGTTTTGCCCTCATATGCGGGAACACGCTTCATCGGCGGCCATGTGAGCAGCAAAATCAGTACGAACGCGCCGATCCAGCCGAGCCAACCGAGCGCCTTCCAGTACCATTTGCCGCCGTGCAGCACCTTGATAAACAGCACGGCGAAGCCGACCGTAACGGCGATCAGCAGAATGAAACCGAGGACGGTGTTTTTGTTCAGCTCCAGCACGGCGAGCATCAAAAGAAACAGCAGCGAACCGACAATTCCGAATCCGATCATAAGGGCCTCCTTTTGCTTATTGAAAATATTGTATCGTATTGCGGCGCGTCCGTCAATTCCGGGCATAGAAAAAGCGCCTTCCGAAGAAGGCGCCTGATCTTTCATCAACCGAGAATGCCGATGATCGCCGCGACAACGCCGAACAGCATCAGTCCTGCCATGACGATACAGACGATTCGAACCACACGCTGTTTCATCCGATCGCTCCCTTATATGCGTAAACCGCATCCTCGATCTTGATATCGCCGAACCAGCGGTCCTGACGCATCTGTTCTTCCACAGACTCACGGATGCCGTCGTAGTACTCCATCTTGATGACGCCGTGGTCGCCGTCATAGCACATGGTGCCTTCGGCACGACGGAACAGATAGACGACCACGAAGTTATCTCCGTTGTCTTCCGCTTCTTCCTCGGTGGTTTCACGCTCCTCGATGTAGGAACCGATCTCGCCGATCTGAAGCTCCGCCGCCTTCGTGTAGATCTCCTGCTTCGTGAACAAACCGCTGTGATCGTTTTCCGCGATCGGATACGGCGCCTTCAGGATCTCGCGGTACGGATCCTTGTTCTCGTCGGAAGCCATCAGCGTATCAAAATCGGTGTCGCCTTCGTTGACCGAGCGAACGAGCTCCTCCGCCTCCTCCTTGGTGGGCAGCTTAACTTCGACAAAGTCGATGTAGATGAAGCCCTCGGGGACATACAGCATCGGCGTGGAGTAACCGATCTGATACATCATCAAGGAAGTCCAGTACTGCCCGTCCGTATACGCCGGCGTTTTCGTTCCGTCCTCGCCGGTGACCGTCATGGATTCCTCGACGGTTTTGCGATAGTAATCGACCAGCTCTTCCTCGCTGATGTCGCTGCCGTTTTCCTTATAGTAGGTCTCGATCGCCTGACGGTACAGCTCGGCTTCGTTGCTCTCCCGCAGGAACTTGCGGTATGCGTCCTTGCTCATGCCGAGGCGCTGATAGTACGCGCTGATCTGCTTGTCCACCGCCGCCTTTGAATAGGTGCCGTCCTTTGCCATGCTTTCGGCATAATACTGCTCGATCGCCTCGATCTGATTGTCGGCGCTCTTCTTGGCAGCCGTTTTCTGTTCGTCGGTCAGCGTAAGACCGAGCGCCTTCGCTTCCTTCGTGTAGATCTTCTGCATCAGAGCTTCCTGCACGGCGTATTCCTGCAGATTTTTAACCTGCGCGTCGGTCAGCGTCGTCGTCTGATAGTTCGATGCAATCATATCGTACGTGACATGGTATTCCGCCATGCTCACGCTCTCGCCGTCCGCGGTTGCCGCGGTCGCGTTTCTCTGGAAGCAGTTCATCCCTGCGCCGTCCTTCTGCAGTGCAACCAACAGAAAGATCACAACGGCGATCACAAGCACCGCGATCACGGCGATCAGGATGTTACGGGTCAATTTCTTCTTTCTCATTGATATCTCCTCATATTTCGGAATGAATCTTATGAATTGTACTCTTTTCCGAAACGCTTGTCAACCTTTTTCGGGGAGCAGGCGAAGGTATGCCGCCATGCCGCCGGTCCGGCCCTTGTCGCGCCGGTGCGAGTACAGCCGTCCGTCCTCAAACGTGCAGACGCCCATCAAATGAATATGCGAAGGCAAAACGCCCGCCTCCAGGAACTGCGCCGTCGCAACCTGCCACAGGTCAACCGTTGCCCTGCCGCGCGCGTTTACGCCGCGAAGATCGCACTGCGGGAACGCGGTTTCGAACGATTCCGCCACGTCGTCGCCGACCTCGAAGCACTTCGGGCAGATGGACGGGCCGACGCCGCAGACGATGTTTTTCGGATCGGATCCGCAGGCGGACTGCATGGTTTTGATGACCTCGATCCCGATGCGGTTGAGCGCGCCGCGCCAGCCCGCATGGCAAAGCCCGATGCCTTTTTTCACGGGATCGTAGAAATAGAACGCCATGCAGTCGGCGTGCCCCGTGATCAGCGTGACCTCGGGATCGTCGGTGACGAGCCCGTCGCAGTACGGCAGCGACGGACGGTCGTAGCCGCGGCGGCAGTCAAAGCGATTGACACAGAGCACCGTCGTACCGTGCTCATAGGTGTCCATGACCATGCTGTCGAGAGGGATATCCGCCGCATCGCAGAAAATGCGGTAGTTTTCCATGACGTTCTCGCGCTGTTCCGGGCGCGTGAAGCTGAGGTTCAGCGAGGAAAAGCAGCCGGTGGAAATGCCGCCCGTGCGTGCGGAAAAGCCATGGTCGATCCCCGGGTACGCCGAAAACGCCGGGATCGTATAGATACCGACGCCGTTTTTCTCGCGGTAGGCGTGCGAGGGAACGATGGAACGATAAATTCCGGTAAACTCTTCGCGCGTCATTTCTCGTCCAGCAGCCGCTGCAGCTCCTTCATAAAGGTCTGCGTGTCCTTGAACTCGCGATAGACGGACGCAAAGCGCACGTACGCGACCTCGTCTACGTCGCGGAGCTTCTTCATGACCAGCTCGCCGATCGCCTGCGTGGAGACCTCTGCATCCAGCGAATTGTTGATCTCGCGGCAGATCTCGTCAACCAGGCGGTTCTGCACATCCGCGGGGATCGGACGTTTTTCGCACGCCTTACGGATGCCGACCGCGACCTTTTCGCGCTCAAACGGCTCGCGCCGTCCGTCGCGCTTGACGACCATGACCGGATTCTCCTCGATGCGCTCCCAGGTGGTGAACCTGCGTCCGCAGCCGATGCACTCTCTGCGGCGGCGAATGGCGCTGAAATCTTCATTCGGACGCGAGTCGATGACCTTGCTGTCCGTTCCTCCGCAATACCGGCATTTCATGTGGCTTGTCCTCCCTGTTTGGTGGGTCCCGCAGATACGGAACCCATGATATTGTAGTATACCACAGCATGCCGGGATTGCCGATACCCTCCGGATGCAAATTTACGGATTGTTCATGCATTCACGGCAATTCCACCAGGATCACGTCCTCCCCCAGCTTTTTGATCTTCGAGAACGGGATGACCGTCCCCTCCTTGCCCTTCAGCAATCCAAACAAGCGTGTGCCGCCGGGCACGACGATCGCAAGCACCTCGCCCGCGCACGGATCGAACTCGAGATCGCACACGGTCCCGTAGCGCTCCCCCGTACAGACGTTGATGACCTCTCTGCATTTCAGTTCCGAAAACAGCATGCGCATTCCTCTCCTCCCCCCGATCGTTTGCAGTTGCATTGATTCATCCATATCCGATCTCCGTTTCGTTTAGACAGATTATGCGGACGCCCCGCAAAATAGAAGCACCCTTTTTCGACGGATTTCATACGATGGCAGTAAAGAACCAAGGAGGAAAGACCATGCAACAATCCTATGCAAACGGCGGCGCGTGCTGTTTTGCCGACCGCATTCCCGCCGTCGATCCCACCACGGTCGAAAATGTCGTCCCCGCCGGCTCCGTCGCTTCGGAGCGCTGCGGTATGGGCGGAGGGTGCACGCTGGCGACCGTTTATTTCCCGAATCAGGCGTACCGCGCCGGCTTCTGCCCCTGCGAAGCGCTCGCGCACGGCACGCTTTTCCCGGAACTCGTTTCCGAATATCCGACGTGCAGAAACAGGGAGGCGTAATATGACAGAGTATACGGAACAGGCGCTTCTTTCAAGGATCGGCGAAGTCCGCTTCGCCTGCGTCGAGCTGCAGCTGTACCTCGACACGCATCCCGACGACATGGACGCAACCAATGATTTCAACAGCTACGCGGCAACGCTTCAGCGGCTTTGCGCGGAGTACACCGACCGTTTCGGACCGCTCGAAAACTTCGGCAACGCCACGCACGATGCCGGAAGCTGGGTCTACCAGAAATGGCCGTGGCAGAATTAAGGAGGAACGCTTATGTGGATTTATGAAAAACGACTGGAATATCCCGTTCGCATCACCAGACCCGACCCGAAGATGGCGAAGCTTCTGATGGCGCAGTACGGCGGACCGGACTCCGAGCTCGGCGCAGGGCTTCGCTACCTCACGCAGCGCTACTCCATGCCCGACGACCGCATCCGTGCGACGCTGACCGACATCGGCACCGAGGAGATCGCGCATTGGGAGATGATCGCGACGATGATCACGCAGTGCATGCAGGGTGCAACGCTCGAGGAGCTATCCGCCGCGGGGCTCGACGGCTATTACACAATGCATTCGTACGGCGTCTTCCCCGCCGATCCGAACGGCGTGCCCTTTACCACGGCGTACATCGCCTGCACCGGCGACCCGATCGCGGATCTATCCGAGGACATGGCGGCGGAACAGAAGGCAAGAGCAACCTACGAGCATCTGATGAACATGACCAGCAACAGCCAGATCATCGAGCCGCTGTACTTCTTGCGCGAGCGCGAAATCGTGCACTATCAGCGCTTCGGCGAATGTCTCGAGATCATGCAGGCAATCAAAACCGGCCGCAGCGCACCCTCCTGCCGCTGCAACCGGCGCAGATATTAAGAAGCAAAAAGGACTGCTTTTCGCAGTCCTTTTTTTGTTCGGACGCTCAGTTGTCCGCGCGGTTGTAGCCGTTCTTCATGGTAACGCTGGATTCGTGCAGCACCGCAGTCAGCGCCTTGTCCGTCTGCTCCTTTGCCATGGCGGCGAGCTTTTCGTTCGCTTCCGCGCAAAGCGACGCGTCGCCGGTTTCGGCAATCTTTCCATCGTATTCGAGTACGAGCCGATCAGCCGGCTGCCCCAGTAGAAGTTTTCGGTGGAGGCGTCGAGCGCGACGTCGCTGAGGTATTTCGGCATCTTCGGTACGTTCGGATAAACCGGCAGCAGCGCGTCGAACGTGGTCGAACCGAAGCAGATCCATTCGAGCCCTTTACAGCAATCCGGCGCGTCGGGGCGGATCTGGCAAACGGACGTTACGCCGGTGCGGTTGATGCCGATCGAACGGTACTTGCCGCGCATTCCCGTATCGTGGTTCAGATACGGGTCGTACGGTGTCCCTTTATAGTTCGAGGAAAGCAGTTCCTTAACCTCCTCGACCGCGATCTTGCGATCCGGCACAAAACTCCACGGGATGTCGTCGCTTTCGGGCGTGAAGTCGGCGTCCGGTCCGTCCCAGCGGTATTGACGCGGCGCAAGATATCTGCCCATGTACCACGCGCGCGGCGTGTTGTAAACGTGATCCTGGTCGGAATGCGAGCCGAACGCGAGCCGTGGGTTGAACGCGCCGTTCTGATTGCAGTCGAGCCGATAGGATTCGATAAACTCGCGAAGATCCTTCGAGCAGAGATGCGTCTTTTGTTTGCCGAACGCGTCGTCGAAATCGAAGCTGTCCATGCCGAACTGGTTGGGCATGACGACCACGACGTCGTCGGGCACGCGCTTTGCGATCCAGTGATGCCCGCCGATCGTTTCCATCCACCAGATCTCGTTTTCGTCGTTGAACGCGATCCCGTTGGATTCGTATGTCCCGTACCGCTCCAGAAGCGCCGCAAGCCGCAGCACGCCCTCTCTGGCGGTGCGGATATACGGCAGCACGAGCACGACGATGTCCTCCTCGCCGATGCCGCCCGGAACGTCCTTTTCCTTCTTCGTCTTCGCCTTCCGATACGTCACGAGCGGGTCCGCCGCCAGAACGCGCGGATTTGAAGTGATCGTTTCCGTCGCGGTCATGCCGACGTTCGCTTCGTTGATGCCGGTCGCAGCCCATACGCCGTTTTTCGGGTCGACGCTCGGGCATGCGGTACAGCGCAGAGGATTGTCCGGAAGCTCGATCGTGAGATGTCCGATCACGGACGTATAGGTCTTTTTTTGATCCTTCGGCTCCATGACGACAAGCTTTTTCACATCAAAGCGTCCGTCGTCGGTGCGCGCGATCATCGTGGAATTGTCGTTTGCGGCCTTCCTGCCGACCAGTATTGTTGTACAAGGCATCGTATTCTCTCCTTTTCCTGCTCTTTGTCTTCATGATACCGCGGAATCGCAGGCATTGTCAATCCGCACGGAAGAAACCGTATTGCGGAACGGGCGGAAAGCGTGTATACTATATACGATCAAACAGAAGGGGGTTTATATGAAAAAAGGTTGGGGAAAATGGGCGGCCGCTTTGGCGCTTCTGCTCGTTGCTGCGTTCGTCGCGCTGTTCTTTGCCGACCGCATTCAGCGCGCGGACGGCGCGATCTCGATCACGGAGGGTTATCTGCCCTCGGAGGTCGGCGATCTCTTTTATAAGCTCTACACCCCGTCCGGGCTGAAGGACGGCGAAAAGGCGCCCGGCGTGCTGCTGCTGCACGGGTACCAGAACGATCACGAAACCAACGCGGCGTACGCAATCGAGCTGAGTAAGCGCGGCGTGGTCGTGCTCTCGATCGACGAATACGGGCACGGCGCGAGCAAGCCCGGTCTCAAGGAGCGCGGATACGTCAACCACATGGTAAAGGTCAATTACGGCGAGGACAGCGTCGAAGACAGGACGTTCCGTCCGGTCGGCGGGTCGGTGCGCTACCGGCTTCTGATGAACTTCTCGAACCTCTCGTTCTTCGACGAGCATTACACAAAGGACGAGGCGGGCAACAGCGTGAAGGACAGCTCCTGCGGCGGCATTGCGGCGTATCGGTTCCTGTCCGAACTTCCGAACGTGGACCGGACGAAGCTTGGCATCAGCGGGCACTCGATGGGCACCTGGGCGGGCTGGAGCGTTGCCGCCGCCTATTCCGGCACCGATATCGAGCCGAAGGCGACCGTGCTGCAATGCGGCGAGCTGTTCCGCGATACGGCGTATGATTCCGCGAACATTCATTTCAACAACGTCCTGCTTTTACAGGCGAAGTGGGATGAATTCAGCTATTTCCGCGACTATAAGCGCAATGTGGACGAAAACATCCTGCGCTCTCCCCTGCGCACCGAGTTCCTCGGCACGACGGCGGAAAACGCCGCGTGGGATACGACCTTCGGAAGCTTTGCCGACGGTTCCGCACGCAGGATGGAGCTTCTCTACACGAACCACCGTCTGACCACGCACCATACGCGCGGACTTGCCGTTGCGCTCGACTGGTTCGACCAGGCGTTCGGCGGCAATGCGCTCAAAGGTCCCGCGCCCGAAGTGCAGACCGCGATGGGCAAGGAATGGCTGGTTCTGCTTGCGATGCTTCTTACGATCGCGGCGCTGATCCCGCTGTTCGAGCTGCTGATCGGCATACCGTTCTTTGCAAAGCTCCTGCAGCCGCTGCCGAGCGAAGCGGGCATCAAGACGAAGGGCAAGTGGTGGCGCGGCGCGCTCATCACGGTCCTGCTTGCCGGTTCCACCTATCCCTTTATGACGCAGCTCGGACACGCGCTGCTGCCGCTGCCGGAAGGCGTATTCCGCATGACGGTCGGCAACGGCTTCATCGGCTGGTACCTGCTTCTGATCCTGATCATGCTCGTGACCACGATCATCGGCGCGCGCTCCGCGAAAAAGAAGGGCACTTATGACGGGCTGTACGGCATGGGGCTCGGTTCCGAGGCGAAGCCGAATAAGATCGCATGGGGACTGCTCCTGCGCGCGGCGCTGCTGGTGCTGTGCCTGCTTGCGATGATGTATCTCGTTGTGTTCCTTGCGGGCGTGCTCTTTAATCTCGATCTGCGATTCATCTGGCCGTTCTTCAAGACCTTCACGCCGGCGCGGCTCGGTCAGTTCTGCGTCTACATCCCCGTGTTCGCCCTGTTCTTCCTTTTGAACAACTCGAAGATCATGGCGTCGATGCGCACGAAAGCAACGTACAAAAGGGGTTTTGCGGGCTTCATGGGAACCTGGTGGCGCAACGCGCTGCTGATGGTCGGCGGCATTCTGCTGATCGTTCTGATCGAGTATATACCGTTCTTCCTCGGCATCGGACCCGGCGCAGACGTGTTCTTCGGCTCCACCTTCGGCGGGCCGTTCATGTCGCTGCTCATTCTGTTCGTACCGCAGGTCATCGTGTTCAGCGTACTGTGCACCTACTTCTACCGCCGCACCGGCAGCGTCTATACCGGCGCGCTGCTCGTTGCATCCCTCGCCGCCTGGATTGTTACCGGCGGCTCGTCGATGCTGTAACAATCCGATCCGTCAGAGAACCCGCCGAACGGCGGGTTCTTTTCGTATACGGCAATTCGTCGGAATTCGTCGGTTTTTGTTGCCAGGAAAACGGTGCCGTGCTATACTGACGTAGGATCAACACGATTCGTTTTTCAAACGGAAAGCCATTTGTTTGCGGTTTGAGGAGGTCAAAATGAAAAAATCGATTCGAAACAGGATTGCAGCTTTTTTCCTGACTTTTTTGCTTTTGCCGGTATGTCTGCAATCCGCCTCTGCCGCAGGCGACGTGCCTGCCGAAGAAATGACCCGCTTCCTGCGGATCGAACAGGGCAGGCATCCAGGTTCAGCCGAAAAGCTGGTCGACGACTATCTGGATGAATCGTTCCGTTACGCGCCGTTTGAGGTGGTGCGCCTGACGTGGCCCGATGCGCCGCGGACACCGACATATCTCTGCATCCAATGGGGAACCGTGCCGAAGAACGTTCATATCCGTCAAACAGATGCATCCGGCAATCTGATTGACGACGAAAGCGTCGGGACGGACTGGGATTCGATCATCCCCTTGTTTGAGGAAACAACCGGCGTCACCGTCATTGCCGGTGAGGAAGGCATGGACCTAATCCGCATTGCGCTTTTCACCGAGGGAAAGCTGCCCGAGCCGTTCCTTCCCTGGCAGGAAACGCCGCGCGGAATGGACTACCTCGTCATTGCGACGCATCCGGACGACGACGTACTCTTTATGGGGGCAATCGTGCCGATCTACGGTGCGGAACAGGGATATACCGGCACGGTTGCATTTGTTACGAATCCGTCCAGAAGACGCGTCGACGAAGCGAAGCTCGGCGCATGGGCAATGGGAACGACGTATCATCCGTTGTTCCTCGGGTTTATGGACATCAGCGAGTATGCAAGAGACGTGTATCCGTATTGTTTTTTAAGCGAGAGCGTTACGCTTGCGCTTGTCAGAATGCTGCGGGAATACCGCCCGCTCGTCGTCTTCTCGCACGATCTGAACGGCGAATACGGTCATTGGCAGCACAAGGTCGTCGCTGCTTCGGTCAGTGACGCCGTCCGCCTCTGTGCGGACCCGTCATACGATCCGGCGTCCTATGAGCAGTTCGGCACGTGGGAAGTCAAAAAATGCTATCTCCATCTGTATGCGGAAAACACACTTGAGATGGATATTCAAACGCCGCTGACCTCAATGAACGGGCGAAGCGCGCTGAGCGTTGCCCGCGGGGCGTTTCTGAAGCACAAGTCCCAGCAAAGCGGGCGTTATCACGTGCAGGCGGAATCAGAACCGTATGCGATGAATAAGTTCGGCATGATTTACGGAACGGTGGATGCGGGAAACGACGTGTTCGACAACATCGATCCCTCGCTGCTTTCCACATACACGCATCCGCTCGCCGAACCGGTACCCCCTGCTGAGCCGACGCCGGAACCGACTGAAGAACCGACGCTGCAGCCGGTCGCGGAAGCGACCCCTGCCGTAACGCCGCAGCCCGCCGTCACGGTGATCCCGGACGAACCGAAAGTGGAGGACCCGATACCGGCTGCGCAGAAGATACTTCTGCCGGTCCTTTGCGCATTGGGCGGCGCGGCTGCCGCCTCCGTGCTCTTTGTTTTGTTCGGACGGCGCAAACGCCGCTGAATCCCTTTCACGCAAAAAGGAGAGGTTGAACCTCTCCTTTTTCTTTGATAACGGTTTATTCCTCCGGCTCGCCCTTCGGGACGTCGTCCGGACCTTCGAATTCGGCGGACGCCCTTGCCAGCCAGTAGAAGAAGGCGAAAATGCCGGCGCCTGTGAGCGCAAGGATCAGCGCCTGCGTGTTCTGACACTTGCCGATAATCCAGAAAACCATGCCGGTGATAAAGCCCAGAATTCCGAGACAGTAGATCAGGGCAAGTCCGACGATCTTATAGCGCACCGGATAGTTTTTAAACCATTTGAACCACATGTTTCATCCCCCTGTTCTTTTGCAGGATCCTTTCGGATCACACCGGTCCCGTCAATACGTTCTTTCGTATCCGCAGTTATCACACAGGTAACGGTACCTGACCTTGTTCGGGCCTTGCCGGTTCCCCGTGGCTTCATAGAAGGGATCGCGCTGGGAGTCCAGATAAAAGGGATTCCCCATACCGGCGTTCGCCGCATTGCTCTGCACCGTGTCGTCCGTCACACAGCGCCAGCCGTCGCTCTTGCCGCATTTCGGGCATTTCGTGGGAGCATTCTTGCTGAACAGACGCATTTTCATACACTCCGTTTCGTTGGATTTCACAGGGTCAATAGGTCTTTTCAAATCCGCAGTGCTCGCAGCGGAAGCGGGTCTTCTTGCTCTTCCTTCCCATGGTGCCCGTCAGGTTCTGCCCGAACGTACCGCGGATCGGCGCAGACGAAAAGGGGTTCACCGCCCCTGCGGGATTGACGTAATC
>CADAZC010000034.1 GCA_902792295.1 uncultured Eubacteriales bacterium | reverse complement strand
GCTTCCTGCATCGCGTCCTCGCGGTACTGGTGCATGTAGAGGTCGTGATAGTAGCCGCCTTTTTCCAGCAGCGTTTCGTGATTTCCTTCCTCGACGATCCCGCCGTCCCGAATGACCAGGATGCGGTCTGCGTTGCGGATCGTACTGAGACGGTGCGCCACGACAATGCTCGTGCGCCCTTTGAGGACCTCGGTGATTGCACTCTGGATGAGCTGTTCGGTCTCCGTGTCGATGGAGCTCGTCGCTTCGTCCAGCACGAAGATCTGCGGGTCGGCAAGGATGACGCGTGCAAACGAGATCAGCTGCTTCTGCCCGGTGGACAGCCGCACGCCGCCTTCGCCGACTTCGGTGTCATAGCCCTTCGGCTGGCGTTCGATGAATTCGTCCGCATGGACCATCGCCGCCGCGCGGCGTACGCTTTCCTCGTCCGCATCGGGTCTGCCGAAGCAGATGTTCTCGCGGATCGTGCCGGAGAATAGATGCGGGCTTTGCAGAACATAGCCCAGCGACGACTGCAGCCACAGCTGCGAGCGTTCGCGGTAGTCCTTTCCGTCGATCAGGATGCGGCCTTTTTTCGGCTCGTAGAAGCGGCAGATGAGGTTGACGATCGTGGACTTGCCCGCGCCGGTCTCGCCGACGAGCGCGACGGTTTCGCCTGCGCGGATGTGCAGGTTGAAGTCCTTGAGGAGCGGTTCGCTTTCCTTGTAGAAGAAGTCCACATGGTCGAACGTGATGTCGCCCGCGATCGGCTCCCAGTTTTCGCGCTTCGGGTCCATGGAGGTGCCGTATTTTGCTTCCGCTTCCGGCGTGTCCTTTACCTCGGACTCGGTGTCCAGAAGCCCCAGAACACGCTCTGCGCTCGCCTGCGCGCTCTGCATGTCGGCGAGGATGGCAGCAAGCTGCTGAATCGGGTCAAACAGACTCGCGGCATAGGTGATGAACATCACGAGATCGCCCGCGGTGATCCTGCCGAGGAACGTCTCCTCTCTGGCAAGCGTTGCCTGTACGCCCGCGCCGCCGAAGATCAGCGCCATTGTCGTTCCGATCGCGCCGAGCGAAACGACGAGGGGGAAGAAGGAAGCGGACAGGACGGACGCCTTCACGCTTGCTTTGCGCATGTCGGACGTGATCGTTTCGAACTCCGCAGCGTTCTGTTCCTCACGCACCAGCGTCTTGGTCGTCATCGCGCCCATGATGCCCTCGTTGAACGCGCCGGTGATGCGGGAATTGTGTTTTCTCGCCACACGCTGATAGCGGAGGATCCTGCGCTGCAGGTACAGACTGACCACGGCAAGCGGCGGAATGACCGCAAGCACGATCAGCGTCAGCTTCCAGTTGAAGCACAGCATGGTCACGGTGCTGCCGACGATATAGAAGAACGCCCACAGAAAGTCCGTGATGCTCCACGCGATCATTTCCGAAAGCCGCGCAACGTCGCTGACCATGCGCGCCATCAGGTAGCCGACGGACGTCTTGTCATAGAACGAGAACGACAGCGTCTGCAGTTTCAGATATGCTTCCTGACGGATCGTGTAGGAAATGAAGGTTTCCAGCTTGCCCGTGTCGCTGATAAAGCGCAGCGTGCAGAAGCCCTGCAGAATCACCAGCGCAACGTATGCGGCGAAGAATCCCCAGATTCCCTCGGTCGTGGGGACGCTTTCCGGACGCACGAAACGGTCAATGGCGAATTTCGTCAGAACCGGATAGATGTCGTCCACAACGGCGGTGATCAGCATGAACAGAACGACCTTCCAGAACAGTCCGCGCTTTCGGATCGCGTAGCCGAACAGACGCTTCCAGATTTTTGCGTCCATTTTTTCATCGCGGTCAAATACTTCTTCTTCGTAACTCATGCCTGTTCACCTCCTTCCGCATGAAAATCCTGAATCTCGGCGATTCGCCGGTAGAGTCCTTCTTCGCGGATCAGCTCCGCATGCGTGCCCTGCTGCACGAGCTTGCCGTGGTCGAGCACGAGAATCCTGTCCGCCTCCTGGAGCGTGGTGATCCGGTGCGAAATGATAAACAGGATCCCGCTGCCGTGATGACGGCGCAGCGCGTCGCGAATCTTGGCGTCGGTCTCGGTATCGACCGCGCTCATGGAATCGTCGAAGATCATGATCGGCGCCTTCTGCATCAGCGCACGCGCGATTGCAACGCGCTGCTGCTGCCCGCCCGAAAGCGTGACGCCGCGTTCGCCGACGATCGTGTCGTAGCCGTCCGCGAATTTCTCGATCACGTCGTGCACCGCCGCCTCGCGCGCAGCTTCAAAGAGCTCCGCATCGCCGGCGTCCGGCGCGGTCAGCAGAATGTTCTCGCGGATCGAACGCGAATACAGGAACGGTTCCTGCAGCACGATCGCAATGTTTTTGCGCAGCAGCGCGTGATCGATGTCGTTGATCGGCGTGCCGTTGATCGTGATTCTGCCGCCGGTAACGGTGTAAAGCCGCTGCAGAAGCTGCACCAGCGAACTTTTGCCGCTGCCGGTGCTGCCGAGGATGCCGACCGTTTGCCCGGCTTCGGCGGTGAAGCTGATGTCGTCCAGGACGTCGTTCGGCGTATCGTAACCGAAGGTCACGTGCTCAAACGTGATATCGCCGGAAAGGGAGCAGTCGGACAGCGCTTTTCCGGGCTCGGTCTCGTTCTCCGCGTTCATGATCTCGTTGAGACGGTCAAGCGAAACCGTCGCCTTGCCCATATCGGCAAGCACACGGCCGAGCTGACGCACGGGCCAGGTCAGACGCCCGGTGAGCGCGACGAACAGGTAGATATTGCCGAGCGTGAAAGGTTCGGCGCTTTCGCGCGTCATTGCATAGAAGAATACGCCGAACACAAGCGACAGAGCGATCTGAATGTATCCGACCGCGTCCGAGCAGCCCCAGTAAACGGCGAGCAGGTCGATGAGACGGATGTTCTTTTTCGAGAAGTCCTCGTTCTGCACCGTGAACTTGTCGAACTCGGCGCGCTGCTGACCGAATGCGCGCACCACGCGGACGCCGGTCAGGTTCTCCTGAATCGTCGTGGAAAGCGTGCCTTCCGCTTCGTCGACGTCGGTGAAGTATTTGCGCACATAGCGGAAATAGAGGAAGCTCGAAACCGTGAGAATGGGCATGACCGCCATCGAAATCAGCGTCATCTTCCAGCTGATTGAAAACATCATGGCGGCGGCGACGCCGAACATCACCGTGACGCGCACGATCTCCATCAGCTGATTCACGACGAACCGGCGGACCGTCTCCACGTCGGACGTGCACCGCTGCACGAGATCGCCGGTCGAGATGTGCTTATGATAGTCGTACGGGACGGCGTTCAGCTTGCGGTAAAGCCGGTCGCGCATGTGCTTTGCCATATGTTCCGCGCCCATCGCCACGTTCTTTCTGCGGAGGAAACCGAACAGCGCGCTCATTGCCGTAAACAGGAAGAACGTCAGACCGCACGCAACATAGCTTTTTGCGATCGGTCCGAGCGATTTCAGCCAGTTGAACAGAAACGCGGGGATCGAGGGGTCCTTGTCCATCAGAACGTAGTCGAGCGTATAGCTTGTAACGAACGAGGAAACGTACAGCGCAACGATGTCGAGGATGACCTCGATCGCGGACAGCACGAAATATCCCTTCGCGCCTTTCAGCGCGGGGAGAAACAAAGGTTTATATCGTTCGGAATGATTCTTTTTCATTTAAAACATCTCCTGCGGATTGATCTCCAGCTGCGTTTCGGCGCAGACGTCGCGATGCGCGTCGTGGAACGCCGTCACGGTGCGCACCGCGTCCTTCAGTCGCTTCGTGCGCAGCAGCTTGATCAGAATCTGATACCGGGTATAGCCCGATATCCGCGATATCGGCGCTTCCGCCGCAACGAGCAGCAGAAGGTCCAGTTTACCGTCCTCTCCGAGCGCGGCGCGCAATTCCGCCTCGAGCGCTTTCGCGTAATCGAGACATGCGTGTTCCGCTTTCCGCTCGTCCCTGTCGGCAAAGACGATGCGCAGGAAGAGAGAGAACGGGGGATAAAGCATCTTTTTGCGTTCGGCGATCTCATAATGATAGAAGCTCACGTAATCCTGCGCCTTCGCAAAGCGGATGATCGGATGGTTCGGTTCATAGGTTTGCAGAACGACCCGCCCGGGCAGATTGTCGCGCCCCGCGCGTCCCGCAACCTGTGTCAGAAGCTGGAACGTGCGTTCCGGCGCGCGGTAGTCCGGCAGGTTCAGCGTCGTATCCGCCGCAACCACGCCGACCAGCGTGACGTTCGGGAAATCATGCCCCTTCGCAATCATCTGCGTGCCGATCAGCACCTGCGCCTCGCCGCGGTGGAATGCGGAGAGCAGCTTTTCATAACTGCCTTTTTCGCGCATCGTGTCCGTGTCCATGCGAAGCGTCCTTACGGCGGGGAAGAGCTTATGCACCGCTTCCTCGACCTGCTCCGTGCCGATCCCGAACTGCTTGATAAACGGTTTTTTGCAGTTCGGACACTCCTTCGGCAGCGGCTTTACCGCGCCGCAGTAGTGACAGCGCGTGCGGGATTCCGACTTGTGATACGTCATCGAGATATCGCAGTTGTCGCATTTCAGCACGTACCCGCAGTTCCGGCAGCTTACGAACGTCGCATAGCCGCGGCGGTTGATGAACAGCATTGCCTGCTGATTCGCGGCAAGACATTCGCTCAGCCGCTCCGTCAGCCGGTCGGAAAAGATGCTGTTGTTGCCCATCAGCAGCTCGTCGCGCATATTGACGACCTCGACGGTCGGCAGCGGACGACCCGCTACGCGGTCGGGAAGCTCCAAAAGCCGGTATTTTCCGGAGAGCGCGCGGGTATAGCTCATCATGGACGGCGTTGCGCTGCCGAGCACCAGCGCACCCTGCGCGGTTTTTACGCGTCTCGCTGCGACCTCGCCGGCAAGATAACGCGGCTGCGTTTCGCTCTGGTAACTGGATTCATGCTCCTCGTCGATGATGATCAGCCCGAGCCGCTCGAGCGGTGCGAAGACCGCGCTGCGCGCGCCGATGACGATGTCGGCAAGACCGAGACGGATGCGCCGCCACTCGTCGAACCGTTCGCCTGCGGACAGTCGGCTGTGCAGCACCGCGATCCGCTCGCCGAACCGGTCGGTAAACCGCCCGACGGTCTGCGGCGTCAAAGAGATTTCCGGAACCAGCACGATCGCCTGCCGGTTGAGCGCAAGGCAGTCCTCGATCGCCCGGAGATAGACTTCGGTTTTGCCGCTTCCGGTCACGCCGTGCAGCAAAAACACGTCGCCCGCGCCGCGCAGTACGCCTTTTCGGATCTCATCCACGGCGCGGCCCTGCGCTTCGGTCAGTTCGTATTCGGGCGTATGCAGCCGGATCTTTCCGGGACGGCGAAACACCGTTTCGCTTTTTTCGATCAAAAACCCCTTGCGAACGAGCGCGTTGACCGCGGCGGTTGAGCCGGGGTAGAAGGCGTTGAGATCGGGAAGCGACGCCTCCGCGCCGATCTTTGCGACAAGCTCGTATACCCGCTTCTGTACCGGCGCGCTTTCCAGCGCGTCGAGCACGGACTGCGTGTCGGCGCCTTCGGGGATCATTACGGTGCGGACCTTTTTTTCTTTGATCCGCATGCCGCGCATCTGCGCGGGGATCATCAGCCGGAGCGCGTCGACGAACAGACAATGGTAGGATTCCTTCATCCATTCCGCAAGCTCGATCTGTTCCGGCAGAACGACGGGATACCGTTCGACGATCTTTGCGATATCCTTGATCTCCGGATAGTCCGCCGAAGGTTTGAGCGCAACGACAAAGCCCTCCTTCGTGCGGTCGCCCTGCCCGAACGGCACCAGCACGTGGTGCCCGACGGAAACGGGGAGACCCTCGGGAATGCGATAGGTGAACCGGCGGTCCACTGCAGTATGCGCGATGTCAACGATCACTTCGGCAAACATATTGCGCTCCTATAAAAAATGCCCGTCGCGAACGCAACGGGCGGAAAGAAAGTGCTTAACCTTCTTTCGGTGCGTTCAGAATCAGCTTATCGTGGTAGAGTTCGTCCACGGCCATGGAAACGGGCTTGCTGGTACCGAGCTTCTCCGGATGATCCTGGAGCTGACGCGCGCGCTGCGCAACGGCAGTCACGAGCATATAGCGGCAGCCCGCTTTTTCCACCAGCTCGTTCAGAGAAGGATAGTTCATCATATCGTTTCGCCTCCTGTTAATTTCGAGATCGGTTCTGTATTTCTTCCGGTGCGGCAGAGTTCCGCGGTCAGGATGGATTCCATCTCGGCGACCGCCTCGTCCACAACGTCGTTTACCACCATGTAGTCGTAGTTCGGCAGCATCTTGAGCTCGTCGAGCGCCGTCTTCGTGCGGACGTCGATCGACTCCTGCGTTTCGGTCCCGCGACCGACGAGACGCTCTTTGAGGATCTTGAGGGACGGGGGAGCGATAAACACCATTACGGCATCGGGGCAGGCGGCTTTGACCTTCATCGCGCCCTGCACGTCGATCTCGAGGATCACGTGGTTGCCCTTTTCGCGCTCCGCCTCCACAAACGCTTTCGGCGTGCCGTAGTAGTTCATGCCGAACACGTGCATATATTCGAGGAAGGCGTTTTCTTCGATCATGCGGTCGAACTCGTCCTTCGTCTTGAAGAAGTAGTGTACGCCGTCGATCTCGCCGGGACGCGGCGCGCGCGTCGTTGCGGAAACCGACATCCTGATCTCCGGGTGCTTCGCCATCAGCGCCGCGTTGACGGTCCCTTTGCCGACGCCGGCGGGACCGGACACGACAAGCAGAAGCCCTTTTTTCTTTCTTGCCATAAAACGCTCCTTATCCTTCCGCGCTCCATTCGGCGTTCAGCCGCCGCGCGATGGTTTCAGACTGCAGTGCCGACAGAACAACGTGTCCGCTGTCCATGACGAGTACGGCGCGCGTCTTGCGACCGCAGCTTGCGTCGATGAGCAGACGGCGTTCGCGCGCATCCTGAATGAGCCGCTTCACCGGCGCGGAGTCCGGCGTGACCACGGCGATGATGCGCGAACCGGAAACGATGTTTCCGAATCCGACCGATACGAGTGCAGAATTGTCCGTCATACCGATCACTCCACGTTCTGAATCTGTTCGCGGAGCTTTTCGATCTCCGCCTTGCATGCGAGAACGGATTTCGTCAGCGCGGCGTCGTTCGCCTTGCTGCCGATCGTATTGCACTCGCGGTTCATCTCCTGCACGATAAAGTCCATGTTGCGTCCGACCGGCTCGCTCGCTTCGAGATAGGCGCGAAACTGCGCGATATGGCTTTTCAGCCGGACGAGCTCCTCGTCGATGCAGCAGCGATCCGCGAACAGCGCGACCTCTGTCGCAAGCCGCGCGCGGTCGATCTCCGCGTCGGACAGGACCGCTTCGATGCGCTCATTGAGCTTTTTGCGGTACTCCTCGGCAACGAACGGCGCGCGGGCAAGAATCTCTTCCCGGAACGCGTCCATGGCGTTCACGCCGGAAAGCAGCGCGGTTTTCAATCGTGCGCCTTCCGCAACGCGCATTTCGACGAGCCCGTCCAAAGCGAGCTCCGCCGCATCCTTCGCAAGCGCAATGAGTTCGTCCGCATCCTCGTCGGAGGGGACGATCTCCGTGACGTCCGGCAGACGCAGAACGTTCGAAAGCGTCAGATCGTCGCGGAGGTTCAACGCTTCGTTCGCCGTTCTTGCGGCGGCGACGTACGCGGAAAGCAGCGTTTCGTCCACGCGAACGGTCTTTGCGTCGCTGCGCGTGTTGCGGTAGTTCACGAATACGTCGACGTGTCCGCGGGAAAGCCGCGAAGCGATCGTCGTGCGCAGCGTATCCTCAATGCAGGAAAGCACGCGCGGAAGACGCATCGAAACGTCCAGGAATCGATGGTTCACGCTCTTCAGTTCCACGGTCAGTTCGCGTCCCTCGCGGGAGACGACGCCCTTGCCGTATCCGGTCATGCTTTTCATACACTTCCTCCGCAAATCCAAAGTATACCATACACCGGTCCTAAAACACAAGAGCAGAACCGGATTATTTTCGTTATTTCGGCTTAAAATAAGCGATAAAGTTCGTCTGCGGCGGGCGGATCGATCGGCGAACCGTCCGTAAAGCGGAAATCGCGTGCCGTGATCCGCCCGATCACGGCGGCGGGGATGCCCGCATCCGAGAGCGCGTTCTGCATTTTTTCACCGTTTTCACAGGCGATCAGCATGGAACCGCTTGCCATCAGCCGGTAGGGATCGACGTTCGCCGCGTCCGCAATCGCGCGTGTTTCCTCCGATACGGGGATCGCGTCTTTGTCGACGGTCACGCCGCAGTGCGTCTGCGCCGCAAGCTCCCACACCGCGCCGAGCACGCCGCCTTCGGTGACGTCGTGCATGGCGTGCGCGCCGTTTTTCATCGCAATTCTGCTTTCGGGAACCACCGAAAGATGCTTCGAAAGCGCTCTTGCACGCGCGACCGTTTCCGCAGGTAAACCTGCGAGCAGTTCCGGCTTGTCGGATGCGATCAGCATCGTGCCCTCAAGCCCCGCCCATTTCGTCATCACGATCGCGTCGCCCGGCTTCGCACCGCACAGCGTCTTTGTCTTCGGCGTGCGTGCAAGCACCGTCGTGCAGGTGGTTACGCGCGTCACCGCGTCGGTCACTTCGGTATGTCCGCCGATGATATCCACGCCCGCGCGTTCCGCGGCGTCCTGCAGGTCTTTTGCAATCTTGGCGACCGTCTCCTCGGTTTCCGATGGCGGCAGAAGCAGCGTAACGAGGAGCGCGACCGGCTCCGCACCGCCCGCGGCGGCGTCGTTGCAGTTCACATGCACGGACAGCGCGCCGATATGCTTCGCGTCCGCAGAGGTGATGGGATCGCAGCTGCAAACGATCAGATCGCCGCCGAAATCGAGCATTGCACAGTCCATGCCGATGTGCGGCGCACCGAAGGATTCGCTGCGCGTCTTCTTAAACCGGTCGAGGATCAGCCGTTCCAATGTATCGTTGTCGAGTTTTCCGAGTTTCATTTTCCGATCCGTTTCAAAAATTCCGCTTCGTCAATCATGGGGATGCCGAGCGATTGCGCTTTGTCCGCCTTGCTCCCTGCGTTTTCGCCGACCACGACGAACGCCGTGTTCTTCGATACGCTGCCCGCCGCCTTGCCGCCGTTCTGTTCGATCAGGTTTTCCGCGTCGCGCCGCGACAGCGTGGGAAGCGTGCCGGTCACGACGACCGTAAGCCCGGCAAGGGGCAGGGGACCGTCGGCGGTTTTCGCCGCTTCTTCGGGATGTACGCCGAGCTCCAGAAGCCGGTCGATCTGATCCGCGATCCGCGTATCCGCAAAGAACGACACAATGCCGTCCGCAACGATATCGCCGACGTCGTCGATCGCGGCAAGCTCTTCGCGGCTTGCATGCCGCACCGCGTCCAGCGTGCCGAAATGCCGTGCAAGGTCCTTCGCGGTCTTGGTCCCGACGTTCGGAATGCCGAGCGCGAACAGAAACGCCGAGAGCGGGCGGTGCTTGCTCGCTTCCAGCGCGTCCAGAAGATTCTGCGCCTTCTTCGCGCCGAAGCGGTCAAGCGCGGAAAGCTGCTCGTGCGAGAGCGCATAGAGCTCGGGGATCGTGCTGATGCCGAACGCGTCGATGAGCTGTTCTGCGGTCTTACCCGCAAAGGTGTCGATGTCCATTGCGTCGCGCGATGCGTAGTGCGAAAGCCGCGCCGCGATCTGCGGACGGCAGGAGAGCGAGTTTGTGCAGAAGAGGTGCGCGCCGCGCATCTCCACGTGCGCGCCGCACTGCGGGCACACGGTCGGTTTTTCGACCGGGCGCTCGGGCTTGTCGTCCGGCACCGCGCCGAGAATCTCGGGGATCACGTCGTTGCTTCTGCGGATGAACACGCGCGAGCCGATGCCGACGCGCTTCCGCTGTACGTCGTCCCAGTTGTTCAGCGTCGCTTTTTTCACCGTCACGCCGGAGAACTCGACCGGATCGATGTGCGCAAGCGGCGTGAGCTTGCCGGTCCTGCCGACTTCCCAGGTCACGTCGCGTACGGTCGCGGTCAGCTCTTCGGCGGCGAACTTGTACGCCATCGCCCACCGCGGGAACTTTTCGGTCGCGCCGAGCTCTTCGCGCAGGGCAAAATCGGTCACCTTGACCACCATGCCGTCGATCAGAAAATCGAGCGAGTCGCGCCGTTCTTCGGCGAGATCGATTTCGTGCATGATCTCGTCGGGCGTTCTGAGCCAGCGCACGAACGGACAGACGGGGAAGCCGTTTTCTTTGAGGAAATCGAGCATTTCCGCCTGATCGTGCAGTTCTTTTCCTTCGATGAAGCCGACGTTGTAGCAGAACACGTCGAGCTTGCGCGCCGCGGTGACGGCGGGATCGAGGTTTCGCAGCGCGCCCGCCGCAGCGTTGCGCGCGTTCTTCAGCGGCTCGGACGCGGTACGGTTATACGCTTCCAGCACGCTCAGCCGCATGATGCATTCGCCCTGCACCTCCATGCGTCCCTTGAACGGGATCGTCAGCGGGATGGTGCGGATCGTGCGGAGCTGCGGTAAAATCGCTTCGCCGACGACGCCGTTGCCGCGCGTTGCGCCTTCGGTCAGCACACCGTTTTCGTAGGTCAGATTCACGGTCAGACCGTCGAACTTGTACTCAAGCGCGAACAGCGGGGGCTTCGGCGACGCGGCGGTCACCTTGCGTACAAAGTCCAAGAGCCCTTCGCGGGTGCGGACCTTGTCAAGACTCCAGAGCCGTCCGAGATGGCGGTGCTCCTCAAAGCTCTTCAGCGGCGCGCCGCCTACGCGCAGCGTGGGGCTGTCGGGAAGAACGACGCCGCTTTCCGCTTCGAGCTTCAAGAGCTCGTCGTAGAGTTTATCGTACTCTGCGTCGGAAACGAGCGGCGCGTCCTGTTCATAATAGGCGGCCGCATAGCGGTTCAACAATGCAACGAGTTCCTTTTGCCGGTCCATAGCTTACTCCAGTACTTCGAGCGGCGCGAATCCCGCCGCAAGTTTTTTCACCGCTCCGTTGTCGAAGCGGATCTCAACGATCATCGATGCGCCGCTGCCGGAAAGACCGGTCACGACGCCTTCGCCGAACACCTTGTGTCGCACGCGGTCGCCGAGCTTGCCGGTGAAGCTGATCGCCTTTTTCGGCGGCTCCGGCTTCGTTCCGACGTCGGACCTGGCCGGCGCGGCCGGACGGAAGGTCACGGGCGCGGACGCGGACGGGAACGTGTTGAAACCGCTGTCCCAGCGCCGTTCCGGCGCATTGCGCTTCGGCATACGCATGCCGGGCAGTTCGATCGTATCGCCCATTTCCGTCAGAAACCGCGAGGGCAGCGCGGGCTCGGTGCGTCCGTAAAGCATGCGCTCCTTTGCGTAGGACAGATACAGCCGCTTTTTCGCGCGCGTCACGCCGACGTAGCAGAGCCGCCGCTCCTCCTCGATTCTGTCCTCGTCACAGACCGACTGCCCGGAGGGGAAGAGCCCTTCCTCCATGCCGCACAGAAACACGTTCGGAAACTCCAGTCCCTTCGCGGCGTGCAGCGTCATCAGGTTCACGCAGCCGTTCGTTTCGTCCACGTTGTCCGCGGTCGAGAACAGGGCGACGTTGGTTAGGAACGATTGCAGAACGTTTCCGTCGTTTGCCGTATAGCTGTTTTCAAACTCCTCGATGTAGCCGAGGAGCTCTTCGACGATCTCCGACCGCGCTTCGTAGTTTTCCTTCTTGTCGTCTCTGAGGTAGGCGTCGTAGCCGATCTGTTCCAGAAGCTCTCTCGTGAAGTCCGCAAGCGGCATCGTGTCCAAAAGCTCATACAGCTTCCGGAACAGCGCAAGAAACGGCTGGAACTTCGCGGCGGTGCGCGCGGGCACGTCGTCCGGTGCGATCGCGGCGGACATCAGCGGAATCCCGCGCCGGTGCGCGCTGTCCGCAAGCGCCGCAAGCGTCTGCGCGCCGATGCCGCGCGGGGGCAGGTTGATCGCTCTTAAAAACGCTTCGTCGTCGGCGGGGTTCAGAACGAGCCGCAGATAGGCGAGAATGTCCTTGACCTCCGCCCGCGAGAAGAACGACACGCCGCCGTACACGCGGTAGGGGATCAGAAAGCTCTTCAGCATCATTTCCAGCACACGGCTTTGCGCGTGCGTACGGTAGAGAATCGCGTAATCGTCGTAGCGCGCGCCGCTTCTTGCGCCGCTTGCGATCTTCGAGCAGATATAGTACGCCTCGTCGCGTTCGTCGATCGCCTCGTGCACGTCGATCGGTTCGCCGCCCTTTGCGGCGGTCCACAGCTTCTTTTCCTTGCGATCTCTGTTGTTGCGGATCACCGCGTTCGCCGCGTCGAGAATCTTTTCGGTCGAACGGTAGTTCTGTTCAAGCCGGATGACCCTGCACCCTTCGAAATCCTTTTCAAACTCCAGAATATTGCGGATGTCCGCACCGCGCCATGCATAGATGCTCTGATCGTCGTCGCCGACGACGCAGAGATTGCGGTGCGTTTTCGCAAGCATGCTCACGATATGGTACTGCGCAAGGTTCGTGTCCTGATACTCGTCGACAAGGATATAGCGGAACCGCTCGCGGTATTTTTCGAGCACGTCGGGGTTCTCCTCGAACAGGCGGATCGTGCACAGCAGAAGATCGTCGAAGTCGAGCGCGTTCGCATCCTTCAGCCGCTTTTCATAGATCTTGAACGCTTCCAGGATCTGCACCGGCTGACCCGTTTCCTTCAGAAAGGCAAGGGGAGAGAGGGAGTGGTTTTTCGCGTTTGAGAAGATCCCGGCAAGCATCCGCTTTGTAAAGACCTTGTCGTTCAGGTTCATGTCCTTGATGATGTGCCCGATCAGGGACTGCTGATCCTGTTCGTCATAGATGATGAACGCCTTGCCGTAGCCGATTCGATCGATCTCCATGGAAAGGAGCCGCGCGCAGAAACCGTGGAACGTCGCCACCCAGATGGAGCGCGCGTCGGTTTCCACAAGCGAATCGACGCGCTCACGCATTTCCTTCGCCGCCTTGTTCGTAAAGGTCAGCGCAAGAATACGGTAGGGCGCGACGCCCTTTTCTTCAATTAAATATGCGATGCGGTGCGTCAGCACACGCGTTTTTCCGCTGCCCGCGCCGGCAAGGATCAAAAGCGGGCCTTCGGTGGTGGTCACGGCTTCGCGCTGCGGCGGGTTCAGTTTCGATAAATCCATAGTCGCTTCAACGGTTCTCTTTCGAGAGAATGTCCCAAATATAATTGTAGACCGGCTCGCCGGCTTCCTCCCAGCGGCTTCGCATCGCCATCGCCTGCTCTTCGCTTGCGGCGGCAAGCGAAACGGCGAGGATCGTCCGGTCCGCTTCGGTGATATAAAGATGCAGGGTCACGCCGGATTCGCCCTTTTCGATGCGGCTCGAAATCTGCGTCTCGCGCAGAAAGTCGCCGCGGTGCGTATCGAGGTATTCGTCGAGCTTTCTGCGTTCGTTTTCGGGCACGCTCTTTTCGAACATCGCAAGCGCCTCCCGCCCGAGATCGGTCACGCCGAGGCAGTCGCCGAACGCTTTCGGCACCTCGGCGACAAGCCCGTCCTCCAGAAGCGCGCCGAGCGCTTCCTCAAAGGCGAAATACTCCATATCGGAATTGAGAATCGCCGTGCGGTAGAGCTGTGCGCGCGTGGGGATTGCGCCCGCGCGGTCTGCAATATAGAGCAGGATCAGTTTGTTTTTGGTTTCACCGTGTGTAAAGTATGGCATTTCATACCTCCATAGATACTATATTTTACCATAATCCTTTCATTTTCACAAGGGCAAAATCCGAATTGCCGAAAACGGATAAATACAAAATATATTACTTTTGTCTCTTTACAAATCCAACATACTGTGGTAACATGTCGAAAGATAAAAGATTCCTTTAATTCGGTACGAGATGCCGGCAAGGTCCATAGACGCACGAATGGTGTATTCTGTCTTGCCGCACGTCCGGCAAGATTTTTTTATGGGAGGGCGCCGTGAGCGATCATATTCTGGTCGATGCGCAGACAATGGACCGCATGCTGATGCGTCTTTCACATGAGATCATCGAAAAGAACGAAGGCGTGCAGGAACTGTATCTCGTCGGGATCCGCCGCCGCGGCGTGCCGATCGCGCAGCGGATCAAAAACAACATCGAGCGCTTCTCGGACATTCGCGTCGCGCTCGGCGCTCTGGACATCACGCTGTACCGCGACGATCTCAAGGAGCTGTTTCAGACGCCGCAGGTGCACGGAACGGACATTCCGTTCGACGTCAACGGCAAGGTGATCGTCCTCGTCGACGACGTGATCTACACCGGCAGGACGGCGCGCGCCGCCATGGACGCGCTGATCCGGATGGGACGACCCGCCGCGATCCGGCTGTGCGTGATGATCGACCGCGGACACCGCGAGCTTCCGATCGCCGCAAACTTCGTCGGCAAGAACGTCCCGACCGCGCGCGACGAGTTTATCAGCGTGCGGCTTGAGGAGATCGACGGCGTGAATGAAATCGCGCTCCGCCGCCGCGAAGCATAAGGGGAGAATGATCGCAAAGCGATCTTTCCATAGAGACAAAATCATAATAAAAGGACACAGGGAGGTACATTATGAATCTGGTCTACAACATTAAGGACAAACCGAAGTTCGGTCAGGTGCTGCTCTTCGCACTGCAGCAGCTGCTCGCGATCATGGCGGCGACCATCGCGGTCCCGGCCATCGTCGGCAACGGCATGAGCCAGACGGCGGCGCTGTTCGGCGCAGGCGTCGGCACGCTCGTTTACCTGCTCTTCACGAAGTTCAGAAGCCCGGTCTTCCTCGGAAGCTCGTTCGCGTTCCTCGGCTCGATGTT
>CADAZC010000033.1 GCA_902792295.1 uncultured Eubacteriales bacterium | reverse complement strand
AAGCGAGGCGGAGAGCTCGACGAAATAAAACTGCCCGCCGCTTTCCGTAAACTGCGCTTCGAGGTTTTTGAGGTACTGTACGTCCTCCGGCTCGTCGAACGCGCAGACGAAGGTAAAGATCAGATCCACGTTGTGCTCGACCGCAAGCGCAAACACGTTTTCGCGGATCGCGCTGTTCAGCGCCTTTTGCGCGGGCGTGCCGAAGCCGAAGATGTGATCGCTTAGCTCGATGCTGTCGTGATTCATCATCATGTGATAGCGCAGCTTGTCGCGCAGCGCTTCCGCCACCGTCATCTTGCCGACCGCCTGCGGTCCGCATACCACGATCAGGTTTGCCATCGCTTACTCCTGTTCCGGCTGCCAAAGATACAGCCCCTCTCCGATACACAGTGTGCGCAAAAGGCGTAATAGCGCCTCATCTGCGTTGTACACGGTCAGATACAGATCATCCGGCGCGGACGTGATCAGCGTGTCGCCGATCCGAATGCAGACGTAACGTGTCATGATCGCTTCCGCGATCCGCTCCGGATCCGGGTTCGGCTCCGTCTCTTCATCCAACGAAACGGCGCGATAGCAGTTCAGTTTCAGAACGAGGTCGACATGTTTCCGCTTGACCGTCGAAAGACGCGACGGCTCCAACCAGTACCGCTCGACCGCAAAGTACTGTCCCGGGCCGTCCGCTTTCACCTGCTCCGGCAGGATATCGATGATATGATACGGCGTTTCGAGCAATTCCTCGATGGATCTCATGCGATCTCCTCCTTCACAGCTCCTTCCGGTACAGCTCCGCGGGCTCCCCGTCGTCGTTTGTATATCGCTTCACAAGCGCGAAGCCCGCGTTTTGCAGGATCCGTTTTGAAAAGGTGTTGTCCGGGTCCGTGATCGCCTCGACCGTTCGGGACAATCCGGACGCCTTCGCCATACGAAGCAGCGTTTCGGCAAGCGCCGTGCCGTATCTGCGGTTCCAGTATTCCGGCAGCAGCATGTATTCGATCTCAAGAGCGCCGTCGTCGTTCGGATTCAGCGCGCCCATGCCGATATACGCTTCGCCGTCCGCAGCGGGAACGAAGACCTTGTAAAAGCCCGTGACGCCGTCCGCGGCGTTCGCTTCGAGCATCACCGAAAACAGCAGTTCCGCTTCCGCTTTTGTAAACGTCCTGCCGTAGTTTTTGCGCATCGCTTCTTCGTTGAATACCAGCGCTTCGTACAGCGCCTGATCGTCTTTCCCGAACCGTTCCAGTCTCATGCCATTCCTCCCGGATCCGATATTACAGTCTACCATATTCCGGTCCGCCTGACAACAAAAAGCGGAACGGTCGTCCCCTGCATTACACGGATGAGATCAGAACCGGTTCAGAAGCGCTTCGACCGTCGCTTCCCAGTCCGCTTCGATCCGCGTGACCGGTTCGCCCGCCGCAAGGAAGCCCTTGATGACTCCCCGGTTATCCGCTTTCAGTCGTTCCGGCGTGCAGTAGGAATCGTCAAGCCGCGTTTCGATATCGCAGGCGTGCGAAAGGATCGCGTCGAAGTGCGCGTCGATGTACGCGTCCGTCATGGCAAGGCAGAGGAAGCGGATCTCGCTTACATACCGTTCGTCGAAGTCCTTTCGCCAGCCGAACGGCACATAGCAGCCCTCGACGGTCAGGTCCTGCCGGTTTTCGATCGCGGTCTTGATGATCTCGCGCACGATCGGCCAGAGGTACGCCGTCAGCGCTTCGTCGTCCTCCGGCGTCAGCGCGGTCTGCCCGCTGCGAATCAATCCCATCTTGAGATGATCGATCGACAGATACGGGATATGCCGTTTTTCCAAAAAACGCTGCGCGAGCGCGGTCTTGCCCGTGTGCGACGCGCCGGTAATCAGAATGATCATGGTTCCCTCCGATGCTTTGCGCAGATCGCGTCCCATTCGCAGTCGCCGCAGATTCCGCGGCGCAAACCCGCGTCGAGGATGCGTTCTTTGACCCGCGCCGCAAAGTCCGCGTACGCGGGTTCGTCGCCGTCCTTGAACCCGCAGGCGTCCAGGACCGCCGCGTCGTAGCGCATGACTTTGTCCGCGCTTTGACAGGTCCCGCCGACGTTGTTCGGGCAGTGTTCACAGACGGAGTCCGCCGAACACGTCAGCCGCACCTGCGTATCCGGGCGTTCGGAAAGCGCGCGGATCACGCCGCCCATATGGTCGGTGAATTCCGCGCTGTAGCCCTTTCCCTCATAGAACCGAAAGCACATGCCGTGATGCGGCCGCAGGCGTATGCAGTCTTCCAGTCCGAAGATCCGTTCCGCAAGCGCAAGCGTTTCCTCGGCGGTTCGGGTTTCGTCCCGCAAAAGCACCGGAAACCCGGCGGAAAGAAGCCGGTCAAAGTTCTCCTGCGAATTGATGAGCATGAGCCCCTTTCGATAGTTTTCCATTGCCGCCGCGGGATCCGGTTCCTCCAGAAGAAGCCGATAGAGGAATTGCTTTTCCGCGTCCGGGCGCTCGAAAAAACGGCGCACGGAAACATCCGGATCCGCAAGCATGATAAGTACATGACCCGGCGCCGCGATCGTTTTGAGCGTTTCGACCGAAATATTCGTGTCGACAAAGACCGGTCTGCCCTGCGCGCAAAGCTCCGGCAGCATTCTTAGCTCCAATATCTCGCATTCTCTTGCGGTCTCGTCGACCCACGCCTTGTATGCTTCGGGCGTGCGGCGGATAAACTCGTGCCAGTCTTTTAGGTCGCGGGTATAGCAAAGTCCGGGAAACGCCTCTGCATCGAGCGGTTCCGGATAGGAATCGTGCCAGTTTTCGCCGCACAGGATCCCGCCGTGCTTCTCCGCAAGCAGCCGCGCGAGCGTCGATTTGCCCGCGTACGCGTTCCCGATGATAAAATAAGCGTTACCGAACGGCATACCGCGCCTCCCTGTTCCTGTTTACGGGAGCGGCAAAAACCGATCGCCGTCCTGCACGTCGGTATAGAGGAACCGGCTTGAGCCGTCGGCAAGATACACGAGCGCGCCGTCCTTTACCGCAAAGCGGAAGACGAAATCGTAGCCGCCGGTTTCGGTCAGCGTCAGCACGCCGTCTTTCAGCGTCCAGTTGCCGAACCCGATGTAACTGCTCAGATACCCCTCATAATACCGATAGGTACCGTCTTCAAAGAGCGAGATCGTAAAGTCTCCGCCGAAGCCGTCTTTTTCCCATTTGAACGTTCTGCCCGCAAGCGCGTCCGGTTCGACGCCCTTTGCGCAGGCAGACGCCGCAAGCATGACGCACGCGAGCAAAAGGACAAGAATTCGTTTCATGCGCGCACCTCCGTATAAATCATTTTATCATAAAGCACGCGAAATTGTCATCTCCGAATACGCAAAAGCTGCCTTGTCTGCACATCATAAAACCGTTATTCGCGCAAGCGGCATAAAAAAGACGAAGCGTTTGTTTCGTCCCGTGAAAGCGCGTAATCAGTTCTTCGCCTTTTTCGGCAGCGTGGCTTTCAGAATGAGCACGACGATGACCGCGGCGATTGCGCCGATCGCGAACCAGCCGGGCAGCAGCCGCAGTTTTTCCTGCATATCGATCGAGGCAAGGAACAGATTGCCGGCGACCGTGCCGCCGACAAACGGCAGAACAAGGATGCATTCGAAGATCAGAAGCAGGGCGTCAAAGACCTTGCTTCTTTTGAAGACGGAGAACAGAATGCTGCCGAGCGCGCAAAGAACGATCAGTCCAAGGAGCGCTTCGTACGCAATCAGCCCCCACGACGCGTACCTGCCGTAGGTCAGGTATTGCGAGACGGCGGGGTCGATGCCGAGACTGACGCACAGCCCTTCGGTCGCCGGGGTCGCGGAGAGCTTTTCGACGGTCGGCATTGCTTTCTGCGCAAGCAGCGTCGTGCGCAGAAGATCCGCGGGCGACAGTTCGCAGTCCGTGACGCATTCGAGTTCTTTCGAAACGGCGTCGAAGAACGGCGCAATGCGTTCTTCCCGGAGGTCGACGCCTGCGGCGGCGATCGCTTCGCGGTCGAAGGAATCGTCGTGCAGAAGCGCGTCCTTTGTTACGTCGAGCGCATCGGAGACTTCGCGGTTGACGTTTGCGCGGAAGATTTCCGCCCGTTCGCCGGACAGCCGGATTGCCGGGAACAGCAGAAGCGCCGGAACGGACACGAGAATCAGCAAAATGCAGAGAATTCTTCTTACGGGTGCTTTTTCGGACATGGTTTTTCTCCTTATCTGATGCAAGGTGCGATCATTCAAACCTGTGAATACAGTATACCAAACGGACGCCGGCGTTACAATACCCGCGAACAAAAATCGGCGAATCACGCGGCGGCCCGGAAAACGTGCCGCATCCCCCTTTGTTTTTGCGGGCGGTTCTGTTATAATGATAAACAAGAAAAATCGGTTTCGGGAGGGACGTATGGATCCGAAGTTTGAACCGCTGTTTACGCCGTGGAAGATCGGGAACGTGGAGATCAAAAACCGCGTCGTGATGCTGCCCATGGAGGGCACGAACATGATCCAATGGGAGGCAAAGACCGGCGTCGTCAAGGGGATCGACCGCTTTTATGCCGACCGGAAGGACAACGAGATCGGGCTCTTTATTCCGGGGCTGATCCCGCTCGTTTCGATCGTCGGGAAGAAGTGGGTTTATAAGCACCCGGAGGTGTTCGAAAAGGTCCGCCCGATCGTCGACGACATCCACAAAAGCGGCTCGAAGGTCTTTTTCCAGATCAGCGCGGGTTCCGGCAGGTCGATGCTGCTGCCGCCGATCCTGCGTCCGTTCATCAAAAAAGGCGCGCTGAAAACGCTCGCTTCGCCGGTTCTTGCAAGCAAGTGGTGGTGGTCCGCGCCGGACGACGGCGAGCCGAACGTGTGGGATCCGTCGGTCAAGATGGATCTTTTCACCGACAAAATGATCCGGAAGTTCATTTACGCCTTCGGGCAGACGGCGCTGCGCTGCAAGGAGATCGGCTGCGACGGCGTGGAGATCCACGCGGTGCACGAGGGGTATCTTCTGGACCAGTTCGCCATGCGGTACACAAACCACCGCACCGACGCGTACGGCGGAAGCTTGGAAAACCGCCTGCGCTTTGCGTGCGAGATCGTCAAAGAGATCAAAAAGGTCTGCGGCAAGGACTTTCCGGTGTCGCTCCGCTATTCCGTGCGCTCCATGACGCGCGGGTTCAACGAGGGCGCGGTGCCGGGCGAGGACTTTGTTGAGGTCGGACGCACCACGGAGGAATCCGAACAGGCGATCAAAATCCTCGAGGACGCGGGTTACGACATGTTCGACTGCGACAACGGCACCTACGACGCGTGGTTCTGGGCGCACCCGCCGGTGTACGCGCCGCTGAACATGAACCTTTCCTACGTGGAGCATATCAAGCGGTTTACGACGAAGCCGGTCGTGTGCGCGGGGCGCATGCAGCCGGACGCGGCGGCGGAATCCATCGCCGCAGGCAGGATCGACGCGATGGGCGTCGGACGACAGCTTCTGTGCGATCCGGAATACGTCACCAAGATCAAGGAGGGACGGCTTGACGACGTGCGTCCCTGCATCTCGTGCCACGGCGCGTGCCTCACGTTCTTCGGGCTGAACGGCAAAGGCACGGATATCGACCCGATGCACGTGGAGATGGGCCGGTGCGTCTTGAACCCGTGGACAAACAACGAAACGAAATACAGCAAAGAACCCGCGAAAAACCCGAAGCATATCGCGGTGATCGGCGGCGGCATCGGCGGCATGGAGACCGCGATCCAGGCGAGCTTGCGCGGACACAGGGTCGACCTCTACGAAAAGACGGACCGGCTCGGCGGCGTGTTCAACGCGGCTGCGGCCATGTCATTCAAGGAGAAGGACAAAGAACTGCTGCTGTGGTATCGGAAGAAGCTCAAAGAGTGCGGCGCGGCGGTGCATCTGAACACGGAGATCGCCGATATCGACGCGCTTGACGCGGACGTCGTCGTGATCGCGACCGGCGCGCACGCAAGAACGCTCAAAATCCCCGGCGCGGAAAAGGCGGTCACGGCAACGGACTTTCTGGACGGCAGGGCGGCGGTCGGCGACCGCGTCGTGATCGTGGGCGGGGGGTTGACCGGCTGCGAGATCGCGTATGAACTCGCGCTTTCCGGCAAACATCCGTCGATCGTGGAGATGACGCCGTATCTCGTCGGCGCGCGCGGCATCTGCATGGCAAACTCGTCGATGCTGCGCGAACTGCTGCGCTTCCGTAAGGTTCCGGCATACCTCAATGCAACGGTCGATTCGATCACGGACGACGGCGTGGTGATCAACACGCCGGAGGGACAAAAGACTGTCCCCGCGGATTCCGTGATCCTGTCGGTCGGCTATGCGCCGGACACGCGTTTTGCCGCGCTGAAGGAGAAAAAACGGACGAAGCCGGTGTATTTCGTGGGCGACTGCGATCGTGTCGGCAGCTTGAAAACAGTCATCAAACAGGCGTACGAGCTGGTGCAGAAGCTCTCGTACCGGTAAGGAGGAAATATGATCCGGAATAAAACCATCGTGATCACGGGCGCGTCGAGCGGGATCGGCAGGACGGTCCTCGAAATGCTCGCCGCCAAGGAGAACGGCAACCGCATCGTTGCGGCGAGCCGCAGCATCGGAAAGCTCACCGGCTTCGGCGAAAACGTCATGCTGTTCCCGTGCGATCTCAGCACAAAGGAGGGCGTGGACGCGCTGTTCGAAAAGGCGGAGGAGACGCTTAAAAAGATCGACGTCTTTTTCTGCAACGCGGGCGCGCCGTACTACGAGCGCTACGATTACGAGGACTGGGCGCGGATCGAACGGATCTTTTCGCTCAACACCTTCTCCGGCATGTACAGCTACTCGAAGTACCTGAACCACCTGAACGGACGCGACGGACAGCTTGTCTATACGATTTCCGCAATGGGCGAAATGGCGCTGCCGGGCTACGCGCTCTACGCATCGACCAAGTTCGCGATGAAGGGCTTTCAGCAGGCGATCCGCATCGAATCGCCGAAGAACCTTAAAATCACCTGCGTCTATCCCGTGGCGACCAAGACCAACTTTTTCGAGGTCGGCGGCGCGGGACACAAGGTGGAACAGCCGTTCCCCGTGCAGACGGCGGAGGCGGTGGCGAAAGCCATCGTCCGCGGCGCGGAAAAGGGACGGAAGCAGATCTATCCCTGCCCGGTGTATCTGCCGAGCCGTTTCCTGATGAACGTGCTGCCGCCGGTGAAGCATCTGTATCTCCGCGCGCAGCATAAAATGCTGCTTCGGTTCCTTGAACGGAAGCAAAAGGAGGCATGACGATGGAACACACGCAGGAATCCGTTCACGCAATCGTCGAAAAACAGCGGGCGTATTTCCGCACCGGCGCGACGCTGGACGTCGGCTTCCGCATCGAACAGCTGAAAAAGCTCCGCAAGGCGGTGCTCGACCGCCGGCAGATGCTCGAAGAAGCGCTGTATGCGGACCTTCGCAAGAGCCCGGTCGAAGCGTATCTGTGCGATATCGGTCCGGTGATCGTGGAGGTCGACGAGATTCTGAAGGGGCTCAGAAAATGGGCAAGACCCGAGCGGCATTTTTCGGGGCTGATGTGCTTTCCGAGCACGTCGACCGCGGTTTATAAGATGCCCTACGGCGTGTCGCTGATCATTTCGCCGTTCAATTTCCCGATCCTTCTGACGCTCGGCGTGCTTGCGGCAAGCATCTCGGGCGGCAATACCGCGGTGCTCAAAACGAGCTCGAAATCCGCGGCGTGCACCGAAGCGCTGAAAAAGATGATCGCCGACACCTTCCCCGAGGAATACGTGACGGTCATCGACGGCGGGCACGACGTTGCGGACATGTGTCTTTCGGAACGCTTTGACAAGATCTTTTATACCGGCTCGCCCGCCGTGGCAAAGCACGTGCTGGAGATGGCGGCGAAAAATCTGACCTCGGTTGCGCTTGAGCTCGGCGGCGAAACGGGCAACTGGTGCATCGTCCGGAAGGACGCGGACATCAAGGACGCCGCGCGCAAGATCGCGTTTTTCAAGCTGTGCAACGCGGGGCAGATCTGCATCAACATCAACCAGATCGCCGTCGCCGAGGAGATTGCCGAACCGTTCCTCGATGAACTGAAAAAGGAGTTTGTCCGGCAGATCGGCGAAAAGGCGGAGGAGAATCCGGACTATCCGAAGCTGATCACGGAAAAGGTCTACGAAAAATGCGAGCGGCTGACCGAACAGTACCGGGACCGCGTGATCTTCGGCGGCACGGGCAGCCGGGAAGAGGTGAAGTTTTCGCCGACGATCCTTTATCCGGTCGGCATCGACGAGGAGATCGTGCGTCACGAGCTGTTCTGCCCGCTGCTGCCGGTCGTACCGTTCAAAGACGACGCGGTCGAAACCGTTCTGGACGTGATCGCCGGGCGGGAGCATCCGCTTTCCATGTATGTGTTCACCGCCGACAAAAAATGGGCGCGGCGCATGATGCGTACGCAGCAGTTCGGCGGCGGCTGCATCAACGAGGTCTGTATCCACATGATGGTCAAGGGCGTGCCGTTCAACGGCACCGGTCACTCCGGCATGGGCGCGTACCACGGCGAGTGGGGCTTCCGTGAGTTCACGCATCCGCAGACGGTGCTCACCGGCAGAACGCGCATGAATCTGCCGCTTCGCGAGCACCCGTATTCCGGCAAAGCCGGCGAACGGAAAAAGAAGCTCCTGAAGTGGTTTGAGCGATAAAAAACGGCGTAAAAACTTTTTTCGTGTGTGTGACAGTTCTGTGATAATCGGGCTTGTATAATGAGGCCATAAAGAAAAACACGGAGGTAAAAACCCATGAAAAAAACCATTGCCATGATCCTTTGCGTTCTGATGATCGCCGCGAGCGTCGCGTGCACGGGAATGAAAATCGAATCGAGCGAATCTTTTGAGATTCATGAAGAAACAAATGAAACGATCGGCGGCGCGATTGCCGGCGGCTGGGCGAACACGGAGAACCCCGCGATGACGGACGAGCTTCGCGCGATCTTTGAGAAAGCGCTCGAAGGCATGCTCGGCGTCAATTACATCCCCGTCGCGTGCCTCGGCACCCAGGTCGTTGCGGGAACCAATTACTGCTTCCTCGCGCAGGCGACCGTTGTGTATCCCGATGCAATGGACCTGCCGGTCGTTCCGAACGAGGACGGCACGGCGACCGTTCCGGAAGAAGCGCTGATGGGCGGCTGGGCATATGCGGAATCGTATGAGGTCACCGACGAAATGAAGGATCGTCTCAACAAGGCGCTGGAAACCCTCGTCGGCGCGAGCTATGAGCCGGTTGCGAATCTTGCAACGCAGGTCGTTGCGGGAACGAACCGCTGCCTCCTCTGCAAGGTCACGCCCGTTGTGCCGAACGCAGTTCCGCACTATGCGCTGGTGTACGTCTATGAAACCCTCGAGGGCGGCGCGGAGCTTCTCAATGTGATCGACATCGACGTCGGCGCGCTCTGCACCTACGGCGCATAAGAAACACGCAAACGCAAAAAAACCTCCCGCTGCGGGAGGTTTTTACTGTGCTTTTATTCGTCCATTGCGTAGCTGATCTCGTCGATCTCGGCGTGCATCGGCTCCGCCCAGCTGTATTGGTTCATGAAATCGCCGAGGTAGTTGTATCTGGAATTCTTTTTCTTCTCAAGCCAGTCGTAAAGGTCGCATTCGATGCGGTCCGGCACGATCGCCATGCTGCCGCGCTGCTTTGCGATGATGTCGTTGATGCGAAGCCGCGTCAGCGTATTCTGGAGGTCCTGCCGGAGGTTGCTGAGATAGGACGCCTTCTTTTCGGGATCGCCGTCGTCCTCCCACAGCGTCGCGATGATCTCGCCGTTGGTGGTCTGCGCGCCGCGGTTCAGGATCAGAAGCGCCAGGATCTCCTTGGTGCGGGTATATTTGAACGCGATCGGTCTGCCGTCCGCAAACAGTTCAAAGTTGCCGAAGGTCTGCGCAAACACACGCTTTTTGTTTTTCAGCTCGGGCGGGTAGCGAAGGTCTTCCGATTCCCGCTTCACCGCTTCCGGCGTGACGGGCTTCAGAAGATACCCGCTTGCGTGGAGCGCCATCGCATCGTATCCGCGGCTGCGGGTTTCGGACGTGAAGATCAGGTTGACCGAGGGATACAGGTCCTTGAGATACCTGCCGAGGTCCGGTCCCGAGAGATCCGGGGTCTCCGTTTCGAGAAACGCGACGTCGATTTCACGCGTGCGGGCAAAGGCGAGCGCTTCGAGCGGATCGGAGAAGGCAAACCGTTCGGCGTCGGGCGCGATCGCGGAAAGCGCGGTCTTGAGCGCGGAGAGCGCTTTTGCGTCGCTGTCGACAAGCAGGACCGTCATAGCGTTTCCTCCGTTCCGATCGTGACCGTGCTGACCTTTTGGTTTCTGCGCTGCTCCGCGGTCATGGAAAGGGGATCGGCTTCGCCCACGAGCAGCATATCCCCGCCGTTCAGCGCGGCGTCGTGCAGCTCGCCCGCTTTGAGGTCGGCGATGACCAGCGCGGCAAACCGGTCGTAATTGTCCTCGTCGATCACCGGGAAATGATGCCGCATCCGGTACCAGTGCTTCGGATCGAAGCCCATATTGCCGGTATGCAGCCGGTCCGCGGTCGCCTCCACGTCGTCCGGCGTGGCGATGTGTCCCGGCGCGGCGCCGAGATCGTCGCAGAACAGCATCGCATATGCGCGCAGGACCTGATCCCGCACGGTCTCCGCCCTGCCGGACGCGCTGCGCTTGCCCGTTTCGGTCCGCATCACGCGGTAATAGGTTTCCTGCGCCTCCTCGCTGGTTTCAAAGCGGAGGATCGCCTCATAAAATGCGCGGTCGATCAAGCTGTGCGCCATGCCGTTTTCTCCTTTGCAAGCCGAGTTTGTTTCATAAACGATTTTATATATTTTATCACACAAAAACATTGCCCGCAATCTTGCGTTTCGGCTTTTCAGTATGGTATTATATAAGATAGTACAATATGGAGCGGTATATTTTTGAAAGGTTTTTGAAAGGAGAACACCGATGACGATTCAACGAACCGGGAACGAAAAAAAGCTGGCGATTGCTTTGGAGGGACGGCTGGATACCATGACCGCGCCCGAGCTCGAAGCGGCGCTTGACGGCGCGCTGGAGGGCGTCGAAGAGCTGACCTTTGATTTTGAAAAGCTGGACTATATCTCGTCCGCAGGGCTGCGCGTCCTTTTGAGCACGCAGAAGACCATGAACCGACAGGGCGTCATGAAGGTCCTTCACGCGAACGAAATGATCCGTGAGATCTTTGACGTCACGGGTTTTTCCGATATTCTGACGATCGAATAAAACATTTCCAGACGGATCCGGCAAAACGGGAGAAACGGAGCGGAACCATGGCAGAAGAAAAACGGTTTACAAAAGCGACGTGGCAGATCATGGAGCAGCTTTTGGAGGTGGACAACCTTGACGACGCGCTCTCCGGCAGTCTGGAAATCATTGTCAAAACGCTGAACAGCGAAGCCGGCGCGATCTGGCTTCTGGATCCCAAAACGGACCGGCTGACCCCGATGTTCCACATCGGGCCGGCGGACATTTCCGATATCACGGTGGAAAACGGGCTCGGCATCGAGGGCGTCGTCACCAAGACCGGCAAGTCCGTGATCGTGGAGGACGCGGCAAACGATTCGCGCTTCGACGGCACCGTGTTCGACGACAACGGGCTCATCACAAAGACGATGATCTGCGTGCCGCTGAATAACCTGCACGACGTGATCGGCTGTGTGCAGATCGTCAACAAAGAGGACGGCTCGCTTTACGACGCCGACGAGCTGCAGCTTTGCGAGCGTATGGCGTCGCTCGCTGCGATCACGATCGACGAGAAGGGACTGATCGTCGATCTCGGCGAACGGAAAGAGATCCTGGCGACGCTTCGGAACGTCACCAAGGAGTTTCCCTCCGGCGACGGCGTGCTGCGCGTTCTGAAAGGGATCAATCTCGATATCTATAAGAACGAGTTTGTCGTGGTCCTCGGCGAGTCCGGCTGCGGCAAGTCCACCATGATGAACATCGTCGGCGGCATGGACTTTCTGACCGACGGCACATTGACCGTCGAGGGCAGGGACTTCTCGCATCCGTCCGACGCCGAGCTGACGAAGTACCGCCGCGAGTATATCGGCTTTATCTTCCAGTCCTATAACCTGATGCCGAACCTGACGGCGCTCGAGAACGTGCAGTTCATCGCGGAGCTCGTGAAGGAGCCGATGGACGCGGCGGAGGCGATCGCGAAGGTCGGGTTGGCGGAACGCGCAAACAACTATCCCGGGCAGATGTCCGGCGGTCAGCAGCAGCGCGTGTCCATTGCGCGCGCGATCGTGAAAAAGCCGAAGCTGATCCTTGCCGACGAACCGACGGCGGCGCTCGACTATACGACGAGCATCGAGGTCCTTTCGGTCGTCGAGGATATCGTGCGCAATCAGGGTGCAACGGTCATGATGGTGACGCACAACCCCGAGATCGCCAAGATGGCGGACCGTGTGGTCAAGGTGCGCAACGGAAAGATCGCAAGCATCAAGAAGAATCTGCATCCCGTTCATGCCGAAGAGCTCGTGTGGTGATCGCCCGTGAAGAAAACTCAGATCAAAGACGCGCTGCGGAATATTTGGAAACAGAAGGTTTCCTTCCTGTCGATCATCGTGATCGCGCTTTTGGGCGTGACCACCTTTTTGGGCATCGGATATTCGGCGTCGGCGCTGCGGAAAAACGCATCGACGGCATACAACCGGCAGAACTACCGTGATATCGAGGTCATTTCCACACGGCTTTTGACGCCGGATGACCTTGATTGCATTCGTGCGCTTGACGGCGTAAAGGACGTTGAGCCGGTCTGGCAGACCGCCGCGAACGTATATATCGGCGACGAAAAGCAGGTTATCAACATCATCACCGCGACGGAGCGGATCAATCTCGTATCGACGATCGAGGGACGCATGCCCGAAAACGCTTCGGAATGCGCGATCGAACAGCGCGTCGCCGAGGAAGCGGGATGGAAGATCGGCGACGAGATCGAATGGGCGGAAATGACCGACGCCACGGGGGAGTTCTTTCTCGGTGCGGACCCGTTCACGATCGTCGGCATCGTTGCACATCCCGATCACGCAAGCAAAACCGTGCCGGAGACGCCCTATATGATCGTCAGCGCAGACCGGTTCGATCGGGAGAACATGGGAAACTGCTGCATGAAGGCGGAGATCGTCATCGGGAAAGCGGCGGACGTCGACCGGTTTTCCAAATCATACGATGAGACCGTCACCGCGGTTTTGCAAAGGATCGAGCAGATTTCCGGGGAACGGATCGCGATCCGGGACACGCAGATCAAAGAGCAGGCGCTGGAGCTGATCGAGCAGGCGGAAACGGCGCTTGCGGAAAACAAAGAACAGCTGATGACGGGAACCGAAGCAAGGGACACCCTGCTCAGCATCATCGTGCAGGCGGAGCAGATCGTAGGCGGCATAGAGGGAATGGACGCCGCGGTCGATTCCCTGCGGCAGTTCAGGCAAACGATCGAAGCAGAGAGTTCCGAGCTGGACGACGCCGAAGCGGCGATCGCGGAGGCGGAAGCGCTGATCAGGGAACAGCGCGGGGAGGTGGAAAACCTGGAACCGGGCCGCTGGTTCATCTTTGACGGACACGGCAGCGCGAGCTTCGTGCAGCTGATCATCGGCAGCGGGAACCTCAAGAGTCTCGAAATGACCTTCTCCCTGCTGTTCGTCCTGGTCGGTGCGCTCGTGATCTACGCCACGATCAGCAAGATGATCGACGAGCAGCGCACGCTGGTCGGGACCACCAAGGCGCTCGGGTTCTTCAACCGGGAGATCTTTGCAAAGTATCTGCTGTTCGGACTGTCCGCGACGGTCCTCGGCGCCGTGTTCGGCATCCTGCTTGCGCGGTTCGTCTTTGAACCGTTCATTCTGAAAGGATACGGCGCGTACTACACCTATGACACGACGGCGCCGACGGTGACGGTCGGACCGACGCTGATCGTGCTGTTTGCAGGGATCGTCCTTGCCGTCGGCGCGATCACGTTCGCCTGCTACCGGCTGATGCGCACGCCCGCGATCCGGCTGATGCAGCAGGCGGTCCCCAAGGGCAAAAAGACGAGCGCAAAAGGCGGAAAGCGGCTGTTGTCGCTGTATTCGCGCCTGATTCTTCTGAACATTCGCACGGATCTTCGGCGCGTGATCGTGACGATCGTCAGCGCGGCGGGCTGCTGCGCGCTGATCGTGATCGGCTTTACGCTGAAGGCGGCGGTGAACGGCGCGGTCAAAAACCAGTATTCCTCCGTCGTGCACTACGACGCGAAGGTGCAGTATGAATACGGCGAGGAGATCGAAGCGGAGCTCATAAAATCCGGCGCGGACTGCGTGCCGCTGTACGACGTCTACATCACCTACCGGATCACGGACAATCAGGTGGGAGAACTGCTCTGCGGCGATATCGACGCCATCGAATCCATGTACCGTTTGAACGACTGGCAAACCGGAGGGTCGATCGAACCGACCGACGAGGGCATTCTGATCCAGCGGCGGCTGGCGGAGATCGACGGTCTCAATATCGGAAGCGAGTTTCAGATCACCGTAGGCGGCACGAAAACGGCAAAGGTCCGCGTGGCGGGCATCTTTGAAAACTACATCGGCCGTTCCATGGTGATGAGCACAGGGTATTACGCATCGCTGTTCGGCGCGGTGCCGACGCCCAATTCCTACCTGATCCGTCTGAACGGCGCGGACGAAGATGCGCTGCGCGCGCGGCTCAAGACGATCTCGGGCTTCACCGGCTATACGCCGGCGTCGGCGGACCGGGCGATGTTCGACTCCGCAACCTCGGTCGTCAACAGCATCGTCGTGCTGTTCATCGTCCTGGCGGCGATCATGGCGGGCGTGGTCCTGACGAATCTGACGAACATCTGCATCATGCAGAAGAAGCGCGAGCTTGTCGTCATGCGCATCAACGGTTTTACGGTCAAAGAAGTCATCGGCTACGTTCTGCGGGAAACGATCGTAACGACGATCGCGGGCATCGTTTTGGGCATCGCGCTCGGTTCCGGGATCGCCTATCGCATCGTTCGCTCAATGGAACAGGCGTTCATCCGGTTCGACCGCAGCGTAAGCCCGCTCGCATGGCTGTACGGCGCGCTGATCACGGTGCTGTTCACGGTCATCATCAACGTGATTGTTCTTCGGAAAGTGAAACACCTGAAGCTGACGGACGTCTGACGACGGAAAGAAAATACACTGCCCGCCGAAAGGAAGATTCTCCGGGCAGATCAAACGTAGAAACGACAATGAATAAGGAGAAGCATATGAGCAACAAAGAGCTTTACAAAAAAACGATCGGATTCTCCCTGCGGCGCGTGCTGTGGGACATCCTGTCTCTGGTGATCCTGCTTGCGTGCGGCACGATCGGATACGTGCTGGGGGAAAAATTCGCACAGAACGGGATCGTCGGACTGATCATCGGCGCAGTCGTCGGCATCATTCTGACGGCGCTGATCTCGCATTTCATTTCTTATCTTTTGAAAGCGGGGCAGATCGCGATGATGACGCGCGGCATCACGGAGGGCGAGCTTCCCGACAACGTCATTGCGGAAGGCAAGAAGGCGGTCAAGGAGCGCTTCGGCGCGGTCGCGGCGTACTACGCGATCACCAACGCAATCAAGGGCATCTTCAATCAGCTCGGCAGACTCATCACGAACGTCGGTCAGAAGGTCGGCGGCGACACCGGCGGCGCGATCGGCAGCGCGGTCAGCTCCGCGGTTCAGACGGTCGTCAATTATCTCTGCGACTGCTGTCTCGGCTGGATCTTCTACCGCAAGGACGTCAAGGCGGCGAAGGCGGCGTGCGAAGGCGCGGTGCTGTTCTTCAAGCACGGCAAGACGTTTGCGAAGAACATGGGCCGTGTGTTCGGCATGGGTCTCGTCTCGCTTCTTGCGATCGGCGGCGTATTTGCCGGTATCTTCTATGCGATCCTTTCCTGGCAGTCGCAGGCGCTTGCCGGCGTTTATGAGAGCGTCGCCGGGGCGGCGCAGGACATGGAGGGTTCGTTTGCGCAGATCCTGCAGAATCCCCAAACGCTGCCCATCGTGTTCGCGGTGCTCGGCGGCGTCATCGTCTGGTCCATCATCCATTCCACCTTTATCAAGCCGTTCGTTCTGACCGGCGTGCTGCGGAACTACATCAACTCCGGCAAGGACGACATCCCCTCGGAAGAGAGCTTCTCGATGCTCGATTCCAAATCCACGAAATTCCGCAAGCTGCACAGCCAGCTGTAAGAAGAAACGGCGCAGAACATGAGGACGGAACGACTCAACGATATCACAAAAGATCCTTCGGGCTTCGTACTGCTTGCGGACTACGTTCCGCACATCGTGCAGGAGATCCGCTATTACGCGACCTATAACTTCATCGGCGAGCGGATCGACGGATACGAGGAGCCGTGCGCGCTGCTTACGATCGAAGCGGCGCGCGCGCTGAAGGGCGCGGCGAACGAGCTGTTCGTACAGGGATACCGGCTGAAGGTGTTCGACGCCTATCGCCCGGTTTCGGCGGTCAGACAGTTCATCCTGTGGGGCATCGAGGATCAGGATATTCGCATGAAGCCGTACTTTTATCCGGACCTCGAAAAGCAGGAGCTGTTCAGCCGCGGTTATATCGCGAAGCAGTCGAGCCACAGCCGCGGCAGCGCGATCGATCTGACGCTGCTCGATATGCGGACCGGAAAAGAGGTCGATATGGGCAGCCCGTTCGATCTGTTCAGCGAGATTTCGCATCCGGACTGCCGGGACATCACGGACGAGCAGTATGAAAACCGCATGCTGCTGCAGCAGGCAATGGTCCGAAACGGCTTTGCGCCGCTCGACTGTGAGTGGTGGCACTTCTGTCTCAAAGACGAACCGTATCCGGACACGTACTTTACGTTCCCGGTTTCGTCGAGATACCTTTTGAAATAACGCAGACAGACGGACGCGGAGAAAGGAGCGCATATGAAAACACGGATCAAACGGCATCGCTTTCATGCAGTCTGCCTTTCTGTGCTCAAGTTTCTGCTCGGATGGATCCTGAAACGGATCTACGCGTTCAAAACGGACCGCCCGAAATCGATCAAGGGTCCGTTCCTCGTGCTTGCGAACCATGTGACCGCGGTGGATCCGGTGCTTTTGAACCTGTCGTTTCGGGATCAGATGTATATCGTCGCGAGCGAGCATCTGATGCAGAAGGGACTTCCTTCCAAGCTCTTGAAGCTCCTGTTCGATCCGATCGTGCGCCGCAAGGGCGATTCCGCCGTCACCGCGGTCAAGGAAATGCTTGCGTGCCTGAAGGCGGGATTCAACGTGTGCGTGTTTCCGGAGGGGACGTGTTCCTACGACGGGACGAATTCGCCGATGCTGCCGACGATCGGCAAGCTTGCGAAGACGTCCGGCTGCACGCTGGTGACCTACCGGTTCGAGGGCGGATATTTCACGCTCCCGCGATGGGGAAGAGGCATCCGCCGCGGATCGTACTGCGGGCATATCGTGAACGTTTACGCGCCGGAAACGCTTTCCGCCATGTCCGCTTCGGAGGTCAACGCCGCGATCGAAGCCGATCTCTCGGAAAACGCGTACGCGCGCATTGAGACGTCCGCCGTTTCGTACCGGAGCCGCTGCCGCGCAGAATACCTCGAAAGCGCGTTCTTCCTCTGTCCGGCGTGCAGACGCGTCGGCACGATCGAAACGAAGGGCGATGCGATCCGCTGTTCCTGCGGGCTTTCGGGCGGGCTGGACGGACGGTACCGGCTCTCGGGGCTTCCGTTCGGGACGCTGATCGAGTGGGACGCGTTTCAAAACGAATGGCTCAAAACGGCGGCTGCCGATCCGGCGTTCTCGTTCTCGGACGGCGGCGTGACGCTGTATCAGAACGACGATAAACACCGCCGCATTGCGATCGCATCCGGCACGATGACCATGACGCGCGAGGCGCTGTCGGTCGGCGACCGTACGTTTGCGCTGTCCGACGTCACGGACGTCGAGCTCGTCCGGCGAAACCTTCTGGTATTTTCCACGCATGACGCGCATTATCAGATCGGCGGCGCAAAACCGCTGAACACGCGCAAGTACATGCAGCTGTATCGAATCAATAAAGGAGTAAAGTGATCTATGAACTATTCCGCGTCCAACACTTCGCTGTGGAACCTGATCATTCAGGTCGGGCTGATCGCACTGTTTCTGCTGCTGGCGAACCTGCTGCGGCGAAAGATCCCGTTTTTCCGCAAGTCGCTGATGCCGACGGCGGTGCTCGCGGGCTTTCTGTTTCTGATCCTGCGCACGGCGGGGCTTTTCATCTTCAAGGCGGAAACGCTTGAAAAGCTGCCGTACAATCCGTTCGACACGACGATCCTCGAAACGGTCACCTACCACGGCATCGCGATCGGCTTCATCGCGCTGTCGCTGCGCGTCACCAAAAAGAGCGGCGAGGAAAAGAGCGGACTGGTCGCGCCGAAGAGCGGCGCGCTGATCGTCTCCACCTACCTTGTTCAGGGCATTGCGGGACTTGTGATCTCGCTTCTGCTGTTCTTCACCTTTATGCCGAACCTGTTTGCGGCGAGCGGCATTCTGCTGCCGATGGGCTACGGACAGGGTCCCGGACAGGCGAACAACATCGGCACCTCGTTTGAAAACCTCGGGTTTGCGGGCGGACGCTCGTTCGGTCTTGCGATCGCGGCGGCGGGGTATCTGTGCGCCTGCATCGTCGGCGTCATCTATATCAACGTGCTTGCGCGCCGCAAAAAGCGGGAGCGCGCCGCGCACGAGGAGCTCTCCGGTTCGGTCGTGACCGTTGCGGACTTTCAGGACGAGAACGAGATCCCGATCGCGGAATCGCTGGACAAGTTCTCGGTGCAGTTCGCGCTGGTGCTGCTCGTCTATTTCATCACCTTCCTGGTGAGCTGGGGGCTCGACGCGCTGATCACCAAGCTCGCGCCGGGCGTGGCAAAGACGGTTTCGCCGCTTCTGTGGGGCTTCAACTTCATCATCGGCACGCTGATGGCGATGCTGACGCGAAAGGTTCTCGGCGTGTTCCGCAAGACGAAGGCAATGACGCGGCAGTATCAGAACAACTACCTGCTGTCCCGCATTTCGGGACTGGCGTTCGACCTGATGATCGTCTGCGGCATTGCGAGCATCAACATCGAAGACCTCTCGGGGCTTTGGGTGCCGTTCGCGCTGATGGCGGTCGCCGGCGGCGCCGTGACGTTCTTCTGGCTGAAGTGGCTTTCCGGTAAGATCTATCCGGCGTACAGCGAGGAAGCGTTCGTTTCCATGTACGGTATGATGACGGGCACGATCAGCTCCGGCGTCATGCTGCTCCGTGAGATCGACCCGAATTTCAGAACGCCCGCCGCGAACAACCTTCTGACGGGCAGCGCGTTCGCGATCGTGTTCGGCGCGCCGATGCTGCTGCTTGTGGGACTTGCGCCGCAGTCGCTTCTGCTGACGTGGATCACGCTGGGACTGCTGGTCGTCTATCTGGCGCTGCTTCTGGTGTTCCTCCTTGCGGTTCGCCGCAGAAAGGACCGGAAGCCGGAGACGACCGGGGAAACGAACGCATAAAACTGTTGAAACGTACGGAGGAAAGGAATCATTCATGAAAACGGACATCATTACCATCACACCGGAAGGGGAAGGCATCTCGGATGCGCTCAAAGAAACCGAAAAGGCGGCGGCGTTCCGCGGACTGGACCGGAAGCAGACGCTGCGTCTCCGGCTGCTCGCCGAGGAAATGACCGGCATGCTTCGCACGATCGTCGGCGAAAAGCCGCTGAAATACTGGGTGGAATCGGAGGGGAACGCGTTTTCCCTGCATCTTTCGGCAAAGGCGCAGACGGACCTTGAAATGCGCGAGGCGCTGCTGAAGACGGCAACCTCCGGCAAGAACGCCGCGGCAAAGGGGTTCATGGGCCGGATCCGCGACATCTTCATGCGGATGGGCGAGACGAGCGACGTCAACGTGCTTTCCGCGGAGTACGGCTATTCCTACGTGGGCGTCGTCGGCTACGACGCGTCGACGGACATGTCGCCGAACGCAATGCTGTACGGCTGGTCGCTTTCCGCGTACAAGGATGCGATCGAGGCGAAAAAGAACGAGGAGCCCGAAAAGTGGGACGAGCTGGAGAAATCGATCACGGCAAAGCTTGCGGACGAGATTAAGATCTTTATCCGCATGAACACCGTGGAGATGGTCATCGAAAAGACGTTTTGAGATCAGTTTAACCGGAGTCCGCATGCAGAGGAATCGAACCGAAAAAAAGCGAAAACTGCGAAACGGCATTGCGCTCAACATCATCGGTGCGATCGTGGTGCTGCTGATCCTGTTCGGCAGCATCATCACAACGATCGGTTATTTCAGTTTTACCGAATCGTTAAAAAAGGAATATGCGGTCACGACGTACCACATGGCGAATACGGCGACGGCGCTCATCAACGGCGATCATCTCGACGAATACCTTGCGGGCGAAGAGACGGAGGAATACCTCCGGACGGAACGGTATCTGGACGCGTACTGTAAAAAAATGAACGTGTCGCTGATCTATGTCATCGCGGTCGACACAAGCGATTACGGCAGGTTCGTTTCGATCTTCAATCTCCTCGACAACACGGTGGGCGACACGTCGTATACGAAATGGGAGCTCGGGCATCAGCGCGACACCACGAACGACGAATACCGGCAGAAGTATCGCGCGATGTACGAGCAGACCGCGCCGTACGAGACCGTTTACCGCAGAAGAGTAGGCGAAGGACTGCGGCCGCATATCACGACGATGGTGCCGGTCAGGGATTCCGAGGGAAAGACGGCGGCAATCCTCTGCGTGCAGCGGCCGATGCGTGAGCTGACCGATGCGCGGCGTCCGTATCTTCTTCGCATTGCCGCCGGAGCGGCGCTGATGTGCATCGTCGCCGGCGTCGGCGCGGCGATGTATATCCGCACGCAGTTTATTCGCCCCATCCGGGAGGTCTCCGACGAGGCAACGCGGTTTGCAAAGGAGAACGTGAAGGGCGAGCCGCTCGGCAGGATCAGCAAGCTGGACGAGATCGCAAACCTCGCGCAGTCCATCGACACGATGGAAACGGATATGGCGAGCTATGTCGAAAACCTGACCGCGGCGACGGCGGAACGCGAGCGCATGGGCACGGAGCTGTCGCTTGCCGCCACGATCCAGGAGGCCTCGATCCCGAACGTTTTTCCCGCGTTTCCGAACCGGAAAGACTTTGATATTTACGCGTCGATGACCCCCGCAAAGGAGGTCGGCGGCGATTTCTACAACTTTTTCCTGATCGACGACGATCATCTGATGATCGTGATCGGCGACGTCTCCGGCAAGGGCGTTCCGGGCGCGCTGTTCATGATGGTCACGAACATCCTGATTTCGGACCGCGCGCATCTCGGCGGTTCGCCGGGCGAGATTCTGACCAGCGTGAACAAGGACATCTGCGAGCATAATCAGGCGGAAATGTTCGTCACCATCTGGCTCGGCATCCTGGAGCTTTCGACCGGAAAAGTCGTCGCCGCGAATGCGGGGCACGACGACGCGGCGATCTGCAGAAAGGACGGCTCGTTCGAGCTCTTCAAGACCAAGCACGGCTTTGTGCTCGGCGGGATAGACGGCATCGTATACCGGGAATTCGAGTTCCGGCTCGAGCCGGGCGACAAGCTGTTCCTGTATACGGACGGCGTGCCGGAGGCGACGAACGCGAACAACGGCATGTTCGGCATGGAGCGCACGATCGAGGCGCTGAACCGGTTTAAGGAACGGACGCCGCAGGAGATTCTCGCCGGCGTTCACGAAAGCGTCGACGCGTTTGCGGGCGACGCGCCGCAGTTTGACGATCTCACCATGCTGTGCCTGCACTATAAAGGAAAGGGAACGAAGATGAACGCGCGGGAACTGACGCTTGACGCCGCGGTCAAAAACATTGCGGCGGTCACGGATTTTGTCGATGAAACGCTGGAAGCGATGAACTGCCCGAAAAAAACGCAGATGCAGATCGATGTGGCGATCGACGAGCTGTTTACCAACATCGCCTCCTACGCCTACGCGCCCGAAACGGGCAAAGCAACGGTCCGCATCGAAACGGAGGAGGACCCGCGCGCCGCGGTCATCACGTTTATCGACCGCGGCAGACCCTACAATCCGCTTCTTGCCGAGGAGCCGGACATTACGCTTTCGGCGGAGGAGCGCAGGATCGGCGGGCTGGGCATCTTTATCGCAAGAAAAACCATGGACGACATGCGCTATGAATATCGCGACGGACAGAATATTCTGCGCATTAAAAAGCTGATATAACCGAAGAAAGGACGGATGAAACCATGACGATTACGCAGAACCGTGACAACACCGCGCTGACGATTGCGCTCGAAGGACGGCTGGACACCTTGACCGCGCCGGAGCTTGAAACGCTGCTTTCCGGTGCGCTGGAGGGCGTCGAAACGCTGACGCTGGACTTTGAAAAGCTCGACTACATCTCTTCCGCAGGGCTTCGCGTGCTGCTTTCGACACAGAAGAAGATGAACGGACAGGGCAGCATGAAGGTTACGCACGTGAACGAGATCATCAGAGAGATCTTCGACGTTACGGGCTTTTCGGATATTCTGACGGTCGAATAATCGGTTCCGAAGCAAACGGAGGGCAAAATGGAGAAATTGACTCTTTTTGAAGAGGCGATCTGTTTTGCGGTACGCGCGCATCACGGGCAGGTTCGGAAGGGAGAAATGATCCCTTATATCTGCCATCCGATGGAGGTGGCAACAATCTGCGCCACCGTGACCGCGGACCAGGAGGTCCTTGCGGCTGCGGTGCTGCACGATACCGTAGAGGATACGGACACGACGATCGGCGAGATCCGGGACCGCTTCGGCCTGCGCGTTGCCGCGCTCGTCGCCGCGGAGACGGAGGACAAGCGCGACGACCTTCCCCAGGCGGAAACCTGGCGCGTTCGCAAGGAGGAATCGCTGGTCATCCTGGAAAATGCGAAAGACGAGGGCGTGAGGATCCTCTGGCTCGGCGACAAGCTTGCCAATCTCCGGTCGATCTATCGTTCGTGGAGAATCGACAGCAAGGCCGTCTGGCAGGTGTTTCATCAAAAGGATCCCGCGCAGCACGCGTGGTATTATCGCAGGATCGCGGAGCTTTTGTCCGATTATCGGGGAACAAGGGCGTGGCAGGAATTGGATTACGTTATCGGACAGATTTTCAAAGGAGTATAGCGCTATGAAGTATCGTTTGGAAGACACAACGCTGTCTGTCTCTCTGGAGGGACGCATCGATTCCGCGAACGCCGCGGCGGTCGAAGCGGAGCTCACCGGCATCCGCACCGCAAATCCGCACGAAACGCTCATTCTGGACTGCGAAAATCTGCAGTATATCTCGAGCTCGGGTCTTCGCGTGATTCTGCGCGCAAAGAAGGCGGTTCCGGATACGAAGCTCATCAATGTCAGCCCGGAGATTTACGACATCTTCGAAATGACCGGGTTCACCGAAATGATGGACATCATTCGTGCATACCGCGAGATCTCGATCGAGGGATGCGAGGTGATCGGCGAGGGCGCAAACGGCAAGGTTTATCGCCTTTCGCAGGACACCGTCGTCAAGGTCTATCGCAATCCGGATGCGCTTCCGGAGATCCACCGCGAGCGCGAGCTTGCGCGCACGGCGTTCGTGCTCGGCGTGCCGACCGCGATTCCGTACGTGGTGGTACGCATCAAGGGCGGCGGATACGGCTCCGTGTTTGAGCTGCTCAATGCGACAAGCTTTGCAAAGCTTTTGATCCGCGGAGAAAAATCGCTCGACGAGATCGCCGAAATGAGCGTTGCGCTTTTGAAGATCATTCATTCGACCGAGGTCAAGCCGGATTCCATGCCCTCCATGCGCCGGGTTGCGCTCGACTGGGCGGATTATCTCAAGGGGCATCTTCCGAGAGACCTGTTCAAGAAACTGTATCGCCTGCTCGAAGAGATCCCGGAAGACAATCATATGCTGCACGGCGATTTCCACCTCAAAAACATTACGCGCCAGGGCGACGAAAACCTGATCCTCGATATGGACACGCTTTGCCACGGGCATCCCGTATTCGAGCTCGCATCCATGTTCAA
>CADAZC010000032.1 GCA_902792295.1 uncultured Eubacteriales bacterium | reverse complement strand
GCGGGTTACAACGCCGGCGAGTCCGCGGACTTCCTGATCCGCCGCGACAGCGAGAGGTTGACGATCCGCGTCACGTTTGCGGAGTATGTGCCGACCGATCCGTAAGAAAATAAACACATTTCGGAGCCGAAACGGCTCCTTTTTTTGTATATTCCGTCTTGCATTGAGCGCCGCGCGGTGATAAAATATATAATTACTCAAAGGTCTGGACAAATCGGTCCGAAACAATAGGAGGAATACCCATGATACGGAAACTGTTTGCGGTTCTGCTGGCGGTGTTGATGGTGTTGAGTCTGCTTCCCGCGGTATTCGCGCCGGAGACGGCGGTCGCGGAAGTCGAAACCTACGCACAGGAAACCGTACAGGGCGGCGCGATCCTGCACTGCTTCGACTGGTCGTACAACGAGATCAAAGCCGCTCTGCCGGAAATCGCCGCGGCGGGCTATACTGCCGTACAGACCTCGCCGGTGCAGGAGCCGAAGGATTACCGGTACGAGGGCATCGTTTACACATCAACGAATATCAGCCGCTGGGACTGCGGATCGCGCCGACGGACGACAACGGCGAAGCGACCTCGTGGCTCGGCACAAAGGCGGAGCTGACGGCGCTTTGCGCGGAAGCGGACAACTACGGCATCAAGATCATCGTCGACATCGTTTCCAACCACCTGGCGAACAACGGCCAGAGCGGCGGTACATACGCAAGTCTGAGCACCGACGTTGATGAGGAGATGAAAGTCGAAGCATACTATCACAGCGATCCGGAAGGCATCGTTTATGAAAATAACGACAACCGCTACAATATCACCCAGAGACACATGGGGCAGCCGGACCTGAACACCGGGCATGCGGACGTGCAGGCAAAGGTCCTGCGTTTGCTCAAGGAATGCGTCGACTGCGGCGTGGACGGCTTCCGCTTTGACGCGGCAAAGCACATCGAGCTGCCGACCGACACTGCATGGAACTGCGCGAGCGATTACTGGCCCGTCGTGCTGAACGGCGTGCGTGAATACGCGGACCACGAGCTGTTCATCTACGGCGAGGTCCTCGGCGACGTCGGCACGGACGTTCACAACTATACGCAGTATATGGGGCTGACCGACAGCGATACCGGCAACAACGCGCGCGAGGCGGTCCGCAACCAGAATGCGGGCGCGCTTGCGGTCGGCGCCTACGCAAAGGGCGATACCCCGAGCGACTACGTCCTTTGGGCGGAATCGCACGACAATTACATGAACGACCATACGAATGAGCTCTCCGATTCGGTCATCGTGAAGACATGGGCGATCGTCGGCGCAAGAGCCGATTCCACCTCGCTGTTCCTTGCGCGCCCGAACGATACGATGGGTGCGGCGAGTTCGGACACGACCTGGAAGTCCACGGAGGTCGCCGAGGTCAACAAGTTCAAGAATCATTTTAACGGCACGACCGAATATCTCTCCTCCGATCAAAGCGCGAAGATCACCTGTATCGAGCGCGGCACGAACGGTGCGGTCATCAGCTGCCTCGGCGATACGCGCAGCGTGGACCTGCCCGTGTATCGCATGAAAGACGGCACATATACGGATCAGGTCACGGGCAGCACCTTTACGGTCCTGAACAGCCGGATCACCGGTACGGTTGGAAGCGCAGGCGTCGCGGTGCTCTACAACGTGAACGAAGCTGCGACGGACGGCATCGACGTATCGCCGCTGTACCTTGTGCCGACCTCGCTCTGGGACAAGGACGGCGCATGGTTTGCGATGTATTTCTTCAACCACGAAGGACAGACGGCATGGGTGCGCATGACTGCGGTCGGCGACGGATCGTACTCCGCAGAAGTCCCCGAAGGCGTGTGGAGCAACGTGATCTTCTGCCGTATGAGCGACACCGCGACGGAACCCGGCTGGGAAAGCGGCAAAGTGTGGAACCAGACGGCGGATCTCGTTCCTCCTCCCGGCTCCGATACCTATACGATCACGGGACAGAACGACAGCGGAAAATATGACGGCACCTGGAGCAGACAGGGCGCGGCGGGATATTATCTTGTCGGCAATATGACGGGCTGGGCGCCCTCCGCCGCGTATCAGCTTGCAAAGGTCGAGGGTTCGTCGCCGGTCGAGTATCGGATCACCGTCGATCTTACGACGTCGAGTCAGTTCAAGATCGCGTATTCCGAAAACGGCACTTCGATCAACGACGCCGACTGGTTCCCCACCGGCATGGGCAACAACTTCGGCGAAAACGGCGAGATCACCGCGGACGGCACATATCTGGTGCGGTTCCGTCCGAATCAGGACGGCGGCGCCGACTGGTTCTATAACTGCATTCTTGTGGGCTCGGCACATACGGTGCGCTTCTCCGTGCCTGCCGGCGTCTCGGCGCCCGAAACGGTGACCTGCCCGACAGGCGAATCGATCACGCTGCCCGATGCGGGCGCACCCGAAGGATACGTCTTTGTCGGCTGGGTGACGAAGGATTATGACAACGTCGGTGAACTGCCCGATGCGCTTTCCGGCAGCTATACGCCGACCGTGAATATCACGCTGAAGGCATTGTATTCCCGTACCGAGAGCTTTGCGGCAGGCGGCGCGCTTGTGACCGCCGCGCCCGACGACTGGAGCGGAAGTTACGTCATTACCTACGGAAAGACCGATACGCTGTACGCGCTGAAGGGTCTTGCCGGAACCAGGAAGTATGAGTCCGTATCGGCGGGCGGCGCGGTCGCGTTTGCCGACACCGGCATGACGCTGGACGGCGAAGTGCTGACCGGCGCAGCCGACGCTTACGTCTTTACGATCGAAGCGAAGGACGGAAAGTTCACGATCTGCAACGCGGAGACCGGCACGTATCTTGCAAGCCGCGGCGGATATCTCATGAGCTACAAGACCGACGCCGCGAGCTACGATCGGTGGTCGCTTGCCGTGAACGGCACGGCTGCAGAAGCGACGAACGGCGCTTCGAGAACGATCCCGTATCTCGCGTTCTCCGCAAAGGGCTATTTCATGATCGGACGCACGGCGGACCCGGAGATCTGCTTCTGGAAGCTGGCGGAAGCGCACGAGACCACGACCTACACCACGATCATCCATTAATCACACATCGACACAGAGGCGAAGCAAAATGCTTCGCCTCTTTTTTTGTGCCCGAAATCGGACAAAATTTCGGGAAAATCGTCCGAAGTTCCCGTGCTATGCTGTTTTCAACGAAAGGCAGGGAGGCAAACATGAGCCGAAGAACGGAACAACTGAACGGCGCGATCGGGGCGTATTTTGCGGCCTGCGACGCAACGCGCGAGCGTCACGAGCTGAAAAACGGAGGCATCGAAGAGAGACAGATTCCCTACACCCTGTTCGGTCTCGCGAGGGCCGTGCGCCTGACGCCGGAGGAAGTCCTTGCGGCGTTTCACACGGACCGGCGTTCCAAAGAGAACGCGATCCTTCGCGACGCCGTTCTGAAGGTCGCCGCCTACACGCTCGAGCGGACGCTGCTCGGCGAGCTGAACTATCAATCCGCGCTGGAAGCGCTGCGTGCGATGGGGCTCAATCAAGCGGCGGAACAGGCGGACGGCGTTCTGGAGATTGGAAGCAGGAACGCTTCTTCCTCGCAACCGCGCGGCACATTGCCTACGGCGGCGCGCGCGGCGGCGGCAAGTCGTGGGCGATGCGCCGGAAGTTCGTGCTCCTTGCCTTTCGTTATGCGGGACTCCGCCTTTTGCTGCTGCGCCGGACGCTGCCGGAGCTGAACGAAAACCATGTGCTGCCGCTGCAGAAGGAGCTCACAGGCGCGGTGACCTATCTGGCGACGCAGCGCGCGTTCCTCTTTCCGAACGGCAGCCGCATCAAGCTCGGCTACTGCGACCGCGAAGCGGACGTGTTCCAGTATCAGGGGCAGGAATACGACGTGATCGGGCTCGAGGAGGCGACGCATTTTACCGAGACGCAGATGCAGTTTCTGACGACCTGCAACCGCTCGGTGCGCACCGACTTCTCGCCGCGCATGTACTACACCTGCAACCCCGGCGGCGTGGGACACGCATGGGTCAAGCGGCTGTTCATCGACCGCGATTACCGCAACTGCGAGCGCGCGGAGGATTATGTGTTCATTCCGGCGCGCGTCACCGACAACCCCGTACTGCTTGAAACGAACCCGCAGTACCTTGAAACGCTCGAAAACCTGCCGGAACACCTCAAAAAAGCATACCTTGACGGCAACTGGGACGTCCTTGAGGGACAGTTCTTTCCGGAATTCGACCGCAGCGTGCACGTCGTGCGCCCGACGAGACTCCCGATGGAGTGGAAGCGCTTTCGCGCAATGGATTGGGGCTATAACGATCCGTGCTGCGTGCTGTGGTTTGCCGTTGCGCCGGAGGGGAAGCTTTATGTGTATCGCGAGCTGTATCTGCGGAAGACGCTTTCGAGCGAGATCGCAAGGCGAGTGAAGCAGCTTTCGGAGGGCGAGCGCATCGCCTATACGACGGCGTCGCCGGACGCGTGGCAGCAGCGCGGGCTGAAGGGTCTCGAGGGCGAAAGCATTGCGGAGGTGTTCTCGCACAACGGCGTGCCCCTGCTCCCCGCGGACAACGCCCGCATCCCGGGCTGGCAGCGCGTTCGCGAAGCGCTGGCAAAGCAGCCCGACGGCGCGCCTGAGCTCTTCATCTTCGAGACATGCCGCAATCTGATCCGCACGCTGCCGCAGCTGACCTTTGACACGCGCGACGCCGAAGATGTGTCGGACGCCTGCGAGGATCACGCGCCGGAAGCGCTGCGCTACGGGCTGATGAGCCGCCCGCGTCCCGCGCCGGAGGAGAAGCGGAAGCGCCCGTACCGCTATGACCCGCTTGCAGGCACGCCGCAGTTCTCCCCCGGTTTCTACGGACTATAAAACAAGAATGGAAGGAAATGCAAATGAAACCAAGACAATCCGAAACCAAACGGCGGTTGGCCGAAGAAGCCATGTCGCTGTTCCGCGAGTTTCGCAGCGCCTATGTGAACGAGTGGCGGCGGCAGGAACACAATGAGCGGATGTATCGCGGGGAGCACTGGTACGACGTGCCCGTGACCGATCCGAACGAGCCGCGCCCGGTGACGCCGATTCTGCAGTCCACGATCGAAAACGTGTCCGCGGACCTGGCGGATCAGACGCCGGAAGCGGTCATCACGCCCGAAAGCGCCGCCGACGCCTACCCCGCACAGGTCATCGACGCCGTGATCCGCAGAAACCACGACGCCGCGGCGTACCCCGTGGAATACCGCCGCATGATCCACGATCTGCTGGTCGGCGGATACTGCGTGCAGGAAGTCGGCTACGACAGCACCGAAAACGGAGGCCTCGGCGGCGCGTTTATCCGCCGCGTCGACATCCGCAGCATCCTCATCGATCCGCTCGTCACCGATCTCCAGGACGGGCGCGCCGTGTTCAAGCTGGCGCTGCGTCCGAAGACGTGGATCGAAACACACTATCCCGACCTGGGTCCGCTCGTCGGATCCCGTCCCCTTGACACGGCGGAGCTGATCACCGACGAGGTCCTCTCGCCGGACCCGAAAAACGCCTGCCTGCTGATCGAATACTGGCGGCGCGAATATGACGCGGAGGAAGACCGGTATCGCGTGCACATGGCGCTCATCTGCAACGGCATCGTGCTCGAAGACAGCCGCGATGTCAAGCCCGAGGGCTATTTTGCACACGGTCGGTACCCGTTCGTACTGACGACGCTCTACCCGCGAAAGGGAAGCGCCCTGGGCTTCGGCATCATCGACCTGTTCGGCACGCAGCAGCTGTATGCGGATAAGCTCGACCAGCTTGTGCTGAAAAACGCGTTCCTGGCGTCGCGCAACAAGCTGCTGGTCACCGACGCATCCGGCTTCGATCCGGACGACCTTCGCGACTGGTCGAAGGACGTGCACACCGGCGAAAACCTGAACGGCGTGACGTGGATGACCACCGCGCCGCTGCCGAACTACCTGCTCTCCTATATTCAGTCGATCCGCGAAGGCATCAAGGAGGAGAGCGGCGCAAACGATTCCTCGCGCGGCGCGGCGCCCGGCGGCGTGACCGCGGCGCGTGCGATCGAGGCGCTGCAGGAGATGAGCACGAAGCGCGCGCGAATGGCGACCGATCAGCTGCACGAGGCGTTCCGCGAGGCGGTTCGGCTCGAGATCGAAACGGAACGCGAATTCAACTGCTACCTGCGCCCGGTGACGATCACCGTGGACGGAGAGCCCAAAGAGGTATTCTTCGACAGCGACGTGCTGAGCAAGGATGCCCCGGGCGGCGTGCGCCTGCCGGTCGAGTTTCTGATCTCGATCAAGGCGGTCCGCCGCAACCGCTTCGCCGGCGCCGCGCAGAACGAGCTGATCATGAATCTGCTGTCGCTCGGCGCGCTCACCAAGGAGCAGGCGGTCTCCCTCATGGTCTTTGAGGGAAAGGAACAGGTACTGAAACAGATGCGGGAAGCGGCGGTCGAAGCCGAACCGCTGTTCCCCGAACGAACGAAAAAGAAGAACCGGAGGTAAACTATGATCTTCAAAAAGAAAGAAACGCCCGTCGAAAACGAGCCGGTTGAAGCCGAAGCGGAGAATCCGTTTGTCGAGGCCGCCGAAGCGCTCGTGGAGATGGAACAGAACGGCGAGCTGCCCGAGAACTTTGATCTTTCGGAAGCGACGCAGGACCGTGCGTTTGCGGAGCTTCTCAGCGAGTTTGAGCCGAAGGCCGCCGTACGCATCTACGTTGCGGAAAAGCGCGCCGAAGACGCCGAGAAAAACGTGAAAACGCGTATGAGCGAGCAGGCAAGAAGCCGCAGCGCGCTGCCGAAATCCCAGCGCAGCGACCGCGCGGTCGCGCCCGCGCCGGACTATATGTCCATGTCGAAGGAAGCGTTCTCGGCGCTTGAAAAGCAGTACAGAAACGCCGCGCACAACGGCAAACGAGTTCACATTTAACAGGAGGAACCTATGGCTATCAATACCACTCTGAACACCACCGAAACCACGTATTTCAACAAACAGTTCTATGACAAGAAGCTTCTGGAGACCGCAAAGACGCGCCTCGTTCACGCAAGCTTCGGTCAGAAGCGCAGCATTCCGCGGCACGGCGGCAAGCGTGTGGAGTTCCGCAAATACGATCTCTTCACGCCCGACGTCGAATCCCTGACGCTGCAGGAAGGCGTTACCCCCGACGGGCAGTCGCTGACGCAGTCCAACGTCGAAGCGGAGGTCAGTCAGTACGGCGCCTACGTCGAGGTGAGCGATCTTCTGGACCTCACCGCGTACGACGAGGTACTCGCGGATTCCGCGGAGCTTCTGGGCGAGCAGCTCGGTACCGTAATCGAATGGGTCACCCGCGACGCGATGTGCGCGACGACCAACGTACAGTATGCAAATGACGCCGAATACCGCAGCGCGCTGGACGGCGACGACGTGCTTACCGTAAACGAGATCCGCAAAGCGGTCCGCACGCTGAAAAAGAACAAGGCGCGCATGTTCACCGCCGCCGAAGACGGTTCCGTGCGCCGCCCGCACTATGTGTGCATCTGCTCGCCGGACGCGACCTACGATCTGCAGAACGATCCGCTCTGGCAGGACGTCAGTAAGTACAGCAACGCGGAACAGATCTATTCCGGCGAGATCGGTCGTCTGTTCGGCGTCGTGTTCGTCGAATCGACCGAGGCGAAGGTCTATCATCAGACCATCTGGCAGGTCATCCGCCACACCGCCTCCTCCGCGACGCACGACATTCCGCTGCGCGGCGAGCTGACCGAGGAACAGATCCGCTATCTGTCGGAGCCCGGCAATCCGATCTGCCTCGGCGAACAGGAGCTGACGATCCAGTCGTTTAACCGTGACACCAGTATCCTGACCGTCGAGGAGAGCATCACCTATGTCATGGGTACGCCGCTCTATACGGACGATGCCGGCGCGTTCACGGAGGATTACCGTCAGTACGACGTTCACGCGACGCTGGTCTTCGGCGCGGATGCGTACGGCGTCATCGACATCGACGGCTCCGGCACGATGGAAACCATCATCAAGCCGCACGGCAGCGAAGGCAGCGGCGATCCGCTGAACCAGCGCGCGACCGTCGGCGCAAAGGTTGCCGCATACGCCGCAACGGTGCTGAACCCGCTTTGGATCGTGCGCATCGAGCACACGGTTTCGAAGTAAGAACCGATTCCGGGGGAGGAACGCCTCCCCCGGGCAAAAGAAAGGAGCTAACCCGATGAATACAAAGGAAAAAACCGAATCCAGGACCGCAAAGTCCGAAGAGCTCGTAACCGTCTATCTTCCCTCCGACGGAAAGGGCGCATATCTCGAGGGCGCGCTGAACGGCGTGAATTTCCGGATCCCGACCGATCAGCTCGTGACCGTCCCCCGCCGCATCATGCGCGTGATTGCCGAAAGCCGCAAGGAACTGCTTGCAGGCAGCCGCGCGACGGAAGCATATTCCGCAGTCGGCGGCAGAAAGCTCGGGTGATCGCCGTGACCGTCCGCGAACTCATTGAAAGCGCGCTCGGCGAGCTGGATCATCCGGACGATTGCGCCGCGCTGCCGCTCTGGCAGGAGAAGCTTCTGCGATTTGCAAACGAAGCCGTGGTCGACCTGTACGAAACCTTCCGTCCGTGGCGGCGCGATCCGCTGCCGCTCCAACGGGGCGTGCTCGACCTGACCGCGCTGCCGTATTCGGTCGGAAAGGTGCTCGGCACCGAGCGCGGCGGCATGCGCATCCCGTTTTACTACGGCGCGGACACGAACACGCTTCGCGTGCCCGGCGTGCCGGACGGACCGATGACCGTTGTGTACCGGTATCTTCCGAAAACGCTGGCTGCGGACGACGACGAGCCCGAACTGCCCGCCGCCTGTCACCCGCTGATCGTGCTCTATATGGTCGGACGCTTTTGCATGCTGAACGACGCGCAGGGCATGAACCACGCGTCCTCGGCGATGTCGCTGTACGAAGCGCGCAAACGCCGTCTGAAGCTCGACTTCGACGAACCGACCGATTATCAGATCACCAACCGCTGGTAGAAAGGAGGCGCCTATGGCATATCAGACCGTATCGCTGCCGTCGTTCGGCGGCATGCGCATGGATCTGTGCGAAGGGCTTTTGAAGCTCGATATGAGCCCCGACGCCTGCAACCTCGACACGCGCTCCGGCGCGCTGCGCTCCGCCGCGGGGTTCACCCGCGTAATGCCGGAGCTTGTGCAGGCGGAACGCTCGCTCGAACGGATGTACGTATACACGACCGAGCACGGAAACCGGTATCTTGCCGCAGCGCAGGACGTGCTGTATCTCTATGACGAACAGGCGCATCTGTGGCGTCAGCTGTATCAGTTTGCAAACGGCGTCACCGGCGAAAGCATGGATTTTCTGAAGGTGCGCGTCGGAACGGCCGACCGTCTTCTGATCGCCTGCGGGACCGAGCCCATGGTGGCGTTCGACGCCGAAACGAACCTCGTCGCTCCGTTCGGCTCCGCCGAAAAGCTCTCGAACAAATACGTCAGCTTTGCGGAGCTGTACTTCGGACGGCTGTTCGCCGCCGGCGATCCGGAATCGCCGAGCCGCCTTTACTGGAGCAAAGCGCCCGGCGGCGGCAGAACGATCGACGACTGGCGCAGCGATCCGAACAGCGAAAATGTTTCCGGCGGTTTTGTCGACGTCGGCGTGGACGACGATCCGATCACGGGGCTGTTCGCGATGTCGAACCAGCTTCTGATCTTCAAACGCGATTCGCTGTACCGGCTCCTGGGCGACCGTCCGGGAAACTACCGGGTCATCGCCGTCGACGCGGCGTTCCGTCAGCCGCTGCACACCGCCTGCGTGCGGTATACCGACCGTCTGTTCTTTCTGACCGACGGCGGGCTGTGCTTCTATGACGGACAGACCGTGCGCAAAAGCCCTGCGTTCCGCGCGCTCGAGCCGCTGCTGAAATATGCGAACCTCCGGTATGCGCGCGCCGCCGCCTGCGACGATACGCTGTACTTTGCGATCCGCACGCAGTACGGCGCGCCGTACAACGACACGCTGATCGAATACGACGTCCCCCGCGACCGGTTCATGCTCAGAAAGGGCTTCTGCCCCGTCGATCTCTGCACCGTCCACGGCGTGCTGTATATGCTGACGGACGCCGGGAAGCTCGTCGCGTTCGACAGCAGCGCAAGCTACGACGGCGCCCCGATCAACGCGTGGTGGACGACGCCGGTTCTCGACCTCGGCAGGAAGGACATAAACAAGACGCTTCTGCGGCTGACCGCAAGCGGCGAAGGCCGGATCGGCGTGCGGGTCGATGCGGACGGCGGCGTGTACGAAACGAGCATTCGCCTGTCCTCCGTACCGTTTTCCGTCACCGAGATCCCGCTGCGCGGCGTCGGACGCGTATTCCGGCTCCGGTTCAGTTCCGTCAACGGTCAGCCGTTTACGCTCGACGCGCCTGTGACGCTGCTGTTCGATCAGCAGCGGCGACCCGGATAAGGAGGCGAACCATGGCATACAAAGCAACCGGCATGCAGGCGCTGTTTCCGGTCTATCTCGGACGGATGCCGTCCGCGTCGATCGACCGCGACACCTACGACTCCGGCGTCTCGCAGAACGAAAACAATCTGAACCAGAATCTGGAGCTTCTTTACAACAAGCTTTTGGAACTTGAATCGGCTTTTGCCGAACACACGGAAGGAGAATAACCATATGATCAGACCACCTATCAAACCCTGGACGCCGCCGATCCCCTTCGATCGCATCGCCGAGAACGTAAAAAGGGCAACCGAACGGCAGACGGCCAATCAAAGCAGCGCGGGCGGATCGCAGGCAAGGATTCCCTCGTTTGAATCCGTCTTTCAGGAAATGCTGCGGCACTATATGCCCGAGACCGTCGAGTTTACCCCGCTTTCCGAAAAGGAGCTGTCCGACACGATCCGCAGCTGGCTCCGCCCCGCCTATGAGCAGGCGATCCAGAACCGTCGGGAGCAGACGGGACGGATCAACGCCGAGCTCGACGCCGACGCGTGGTCGCGCGGCATGGGACAGAGCACGTATCTTTCGGACGTGAAGAGCCGTCAGCTGCGTGACGAAGCGCGCGACGTCGACACGATCGAAAGCAATTATTCCTCTACGCTCGCCGGACATCTGTACGACGCGATAAAGGAACAGCAGAAGACGAAGCTCGAAGTCGATCAGTTCAATGCCGAACAGATCAACCATGCGCGCGAAAAGGCGATGTCCGCCGCGCAGGCGCTTTACAGAACCTATCAATCCTCCGGCGGACGCGGCGGCAGCAGGGCAAGCACCGCAGCCGCGGCGAGCGGTTCGATGGCAAGCAAGCTTCTGAACGCGCAGGCGAACGTCCCGAAAACGAGCTACAACGCGATTGCCAACGCCGTCGCGCGGATGACCCCGTCCGAGCGCGGAAGACTGTATAATCAGAACGATCCCGGCTACTACAATCTGCGCAGCGAGATCCTTTACAGTCTCGGTCCCGACGCTCTCTCGAAGCTCAAGCGAAACTTCCCCGCGTAAACGCAAAACAAAAAAGCCGCGCAAGCGGCTTTTTGCATGTCGGTTCAGAATGCGTTGTCCAGCGTGAAGCTTAACGGATATGCCTCATCCTTTTGCATCATTTCGCTCTTGCCGAGCCCGTAGGTGCGGACCTCGATCGAACGCGAGACCGGATCGAACAGCAGCACGCGGTACGCATACGAGCTCGTCTGGCGGTTCAGCATCAGAAGATTCACTGTGCGTTCCGGCGTTCCGTCGCCGTCGTCGTCAAAGGTATGCGCCGCCATCGAGGACTGGCGCGAATGCCCGCAGATGACCAGCCGGACGTTTGCATGCGGTTCGACGATGTTGGTTTCGAGATAGCGCATGCTCGGGAACACGGTGCCGTCCGGCTTCAAAAGCCCGTGTACCGCAAGGATGCAGGGCGTGTCGGGATACTGTTCAAACACCGAATCGATCCATTCGCGCTCCGCCTTCGATTTGCCGCAGCTCCAGCCGACGCCGACCAGCATCAGCTCGATGCCGCCCGCGTCGATAAAGGCATAGAACATCTTTCCGCCGCCGTAGATCTGATCCTGCGGCAGCAGCTTCAAAAACGGACGTTTGAGATACGCCGTGTATTTCTGGAGCTTCACGCCCATATCGTGATTGCCCGCGATCGGATAGAACGGAAGATCGTCCGAGAATGCGGAAAGACACAGATCGAAGTTGTCCCACTCCCAGTCCTTGAATCCGTTGTCGACGATGTCGCCGGTATGCACGACCGCAACAAGGTTTTCCGGCTCGCGCCGCGCGGCGATCTCTTTGCCGAGCGCTTCGAGCTTTTCCGGATACGAGAACGCAAGTCCCTGCGTGTCGGGCAGCCACAGGATCCCGAACGGCGTCGGAACGGGCGTGGACGTGGGCGTCGGCGTCGGGGTCGGCGTCGGCGTCGGGGTCGGCGTCGGCGTCGGCGGCAGCGTGGGCAGGTCCGTTCTCTGCGGCTCAATATTCACGGTCACTTCTTCGGAAGGCGTTTCCGGCGGCGCAGGCGGAGCTGTCGGCGCTTCGACCGTTTCTTCCGGCTTCGCCGCATTGCCGCAGCCGAACAGCAGCAGCACGGCAAAAAGCAGGCAGACAAGGCGCAGCGTTCTTTGCATAACAGTTCCTCCCGATTGTTTTTTCACATTATAGCACGGCTTCATCGATTTCGCAACGCATGAAAAAAGCGTAAACGATGCCCCGATCCGATTGCGAACGCGTCCGATTCGTGATAGAATGATTAAAAAAGGACAAGCCGCGTCGAAGGGACAGGAATTATGAACATTTACGTCGCATTTACGCTGTTTTCACTGGTCATTCTCGTATACTGGGTCATATCGGAATTGTTCGCAATGCTGTTCCGGTTCAGCGGACTGCCCGATGAAAAAGCACGGTTTCAGGTCATTTCGCTCCTTACCGGCTGCGGCTTCACCACGCGCGAGAGCGAACTCCTTTTAACCAGCCGGTCCCGCCGGCGGCTCGCGCGCATTACCATGCTGTTCGGATACGTGTTCAACATCACGATCGTATCCATGCTGATCAACGTCTTCCTGTCCTTAAAGGTTACCGAGCTTTCCAATCTGTTCAGCGTTCTGATCCCGATCCTTGCCGCCGCAATCATCATCATCTTCATGCGTGTGCCGAAGGTGCGCGCGTGGGGCGACCGCATCATCGAGCGGCTTGCGTCGCGGTTCACCCGCAACGGAAAAACGAATTCCCTGCTGCTTCTGGACTATCTCGGCGACGATTCGATCGCACAGGTTACGCTCAACGAGGTGCCGGAACGATTCCGCGAAACGCCGCTTGCCAAGACCGGGCTTCGCGCCGAGCACAATCTGATGGTCATGCTGATCGAAAAGCCCGGCAAAAAAGCCGTGCCCGCAGGCGCAAAGACGATCATCGAAGTTGGCGACAAGCTGACCGTGTTCGGCGACTACAAAACGATCTCCGCCGTATTCGAAGCAAAGGAGCGTTTCGTCGAGGAGGGATAACGCATGATCCGCATGATTTCAGGGGAGGACGCCCTTGCGTTCCCCTTTTCCGGCGACGCCGAAGAGATCACCTTTCACAAGATGCGCCAGCTGATGACCGCGCCGGACGCGCTGCTGCTTTCCGACGGTCGCGACGTGCTGTTCGTGCGCGCCGGACAGGGCTTCCCCGCATGGATTTATACGCGAAAGGGCATTTCCGACGAAGCGTTAAGCGAGCTTGCCGCGTCGCTTTGCGTGCTCAGGGAAACGCACAATCTTGCTGGCGTGATCGGACGATCGAGTCTTGTCCGCTATCTGGAGCTTTCCCTGCCCTTCCCCTCTGCGCGCCGGCTCCCGCTGACCGCATATCTTTGTGAAAAACCGAACCTCTTTTCCGCCGAGGGCGAGCGAATCCCCGCAAAGGACCTCGATCCCGCCGTGTGCGGAGAGCTCCTTGCTCAGCTCGGCGAACAGGCGAGAGAGCCGATTCCCGAAGCGGCAAGACTTGCCGCCGGAATGAGCTTTTGCGAATGCCCGGACGCATATGGTTGGTGCATAAATGGTACAATAGCTGCCTTGATCCGGCTGCATGAACGGGTCAACGGTCTTGCGTATATCGGCTCCGTGGTGACTGACGCGGATCATCGCGGACGCGGCTACGCAAAGGCGCTGGTCAGTTCCGTCTGCGCCGATGCGCATGAACGTGGTGAACGCACCATGCTCTATGCCGACACGAGCTATGCGCCCAGCAACGCCCTCTACCGCGCGGTCGGCTTTGCGGAAACGGGCAGATTGATCGGATTTGACTTTACGAAGTAACCTTGTCCTCTTTTTGGTACATCATACTGCGAAAAATAAACCTGTCCCGAATTTGGGACAGGTCGTTTTCTTTATCCCTGCAGCCCGCGGGACTGGCGGTCCATATCCTCGACGACAATGTCATAGATCTCGCCGAGCGTAGCGCAGTATGCCAGCACCTTCCACGGTTCGTTGGTGTGGAAGTGGATCTTGATCGTTTCGGGTCCGCCGACCGCGAGCAGGCAGTCGCCCTCGAGGTTTTCGAGGAAATAGTCGCGGATCGCGTCCTCGTCGAGGTCCGTCCCGTCGATCAGTAGCTGCGTGTCATACTTGAATTCCAGCATATACATTCTCCTTTTATACGATCATGCGCCGATGGCGCAATTCATGACAAAGTCAATTCATGTTCGTGTAGGGGACGCCGACCCCGGCGTCCCGCGCTTCACACGATGATCCCGGCCCGTTTGAGTTTTCGCAGATTGTCGCGATAGACCGTGCCGTGCAGATAGGCAGCCAGAGCCTGTGCGCCGCCGGTTTCACAGGCGCGCACAGCTTCCGGCCAAAGCTCCTTTTCCTGAGCCGTCCAATACTTTTCCTGTTTCTTCCATTCCTTGCACAAACGCTGCGTTTCGGCTTCGTCGCCGAGAAGCGCCGCCTCGATCCAAAGGCGGGAAACCTTTTCGGCAAACGACGGAAACGGACAAGGCAGAGACGGAATATCCCCTTCTTTCAGCGAGTTCCGATAAAGAGCATGACAGGAGGACAGATCCCTGACCTGCGAAAGCTCCGGCACGATCAGATCGTCGATGAACGGCGGAAGCTGCTTCGGGTCGTTGAAGGAAAGGACGGTGTCCCAACCGCCGGCTTCCGGATTGTTCCGGATGACCAACGGATCCCTTCCGAATTTCCGGGGATACTCGAATTTTGCTTCTTTCCAATATCCTTCGGCATCGTGCATCGGATAATACTTGTCCGAAAGAACCAGCGGGCAGAAAAGCGACTGCGCGCCGTAGAACGGTTCGCATTCTTCGTACCGCACGCAAAGCACCATGCTCAAAAGCACCTCGCTGCCGGGTTCGCCGACGACCTTGTGCCAGCGGAGAGGGCTGTTTTTGAAGCGGCGGTAGCCAAGCGCCTCCAGCTTTTCGGCGTATTCTTTCTCCATGTAGTCGGCAAGCTTTTCCGACAGTGTGCGCGGAAACGGCGCGGCGGCAAAATCCTCCTTCGGAAGGAACCAGTCGGTCGCCTGCATGAAGCTGCCCGGATCGACGTAACCCGTGGGGGAGAAGTGCAAAAGCCCGGCAAGAGGCTCGATGCCGTCCTCCGCAAAGGTGTATTTGTTCTCAAAGATCGCCTTGAACTGCTCCGGCTTGCATTTCCATTTCTTTTTGCAGGCGGCCGTCCATGCGGCGTAATCCGGCTCGCCGAAGCCGAGGTCCTCATACGGCTCGTTGATACAGGCCGTCGTGTCCGTGCCGCTTTTTTCGTCGATGAGACGGCAGAGGACGAAATCGCTGTCCACGCAGGTCAAATGCAGCAGCGGTGTGCGGAACGCTTTGGAAAGCGCCTTCAAAAGCGGTTCCGCCATCTCGGCGCCCGGCTCGAGAAGCGGCGAGCTGAACTCGAACCATTCAGAATCCGTCGATTGCTTATACGAGATCGAAACCCCCTTGCCCTCTTCGCCCGGCGTGTAGCCGAGCTCCTCCATCGCTCTTTTGACGAGCGCAGAAAGCATCATCATGCCCTTTTCCTGGATCAGTATTCGTTCAAAGGATTGTCCCATGGGCGCCTCCTTATATATCTCCGCGAAGCGCGTAAACCGTGATGCCCACGCACTCGCGCAAAAAATTGTTGATCCGGATGTACCAGACGTCCGGCGCGGCTAACCCTATGGCGTCCAGTCCCGCCTTCCTTGCCACGCGGCCTGCGCGGAAGACGTGAAAATCGGTTGTAACGAACGCGATCGAAGCGTTTTCGCCGAGCTGTTCGTCGATGATCTTTTTGGAAAACGCAAAGTTTTCGAGCGTACTGGTCGCTCGGTCCTCCACGAGGATCCGTCCCGCGTAGATGCCCTTGCGCTCGACAAGGTATTTCCGCATCGCCGACGCCTCGGTGACGGTTTCGCCGTCGCCCTGTCCGCCGGAAACCACGCAGATCGTGTCCGGATGCGCATCAAGGTACTCCGCCGCGGTATCGAGGCGGTTAGAAAGCACCCACGTCACGCGGTCGCCGTGCACCGCGGCACCCAGAACGATCAGCGCGTCTGCGTTCACTTTGTCCGCGCGCTTCGCCGCCGTGCCCATCAGGATTCCCGCGACAATCAAATACACCGCGCCGAGCGCGTAGCAAACGAGCAGGATCCATTTCAGGACCGCAGGAAATCCGCTTTCCATATGGTGCATAAACGCACCAAGCAGCAGAAGCGGCACGCCGAGAACTGCCGGAAGGATCACGCCGAGGTTGAAATTGGACAGCATGGACACGATCAGCGTATCCAGTACCAAAAATGCACCAAGTACGATACAGATGATGCGAAGCACCTTCATGAAAATCCCCCTTTCCTGCAGAATCAGCATATCACGCGTATGTAACCGAAATGCGGTAAAACCGTAAATTTACGACCGTCCGAGCACCCGTTTCAAAAACTGTCCGGTATAGCTCCGTTCGCAGGCGGCAACCTCTTCCGGCGTGCCGGTCGCGATCACCGTGCCGCCGTCGTCGCCGCCCTCGGGACCGAGATCGATGATGTAGTCGGCGGTCTTGATGACGTCCAGGTTGTGCTCGATGACGATGACCGTGCTGCCGCTGTCCGCAAGGCGGTTCAGAATGTCCAGAAGCCGCTTGACGTCGTGCGTGTGGAGACCGGTCGTCGGCTCGTCGAGCACATAGAGCGTGCGTCCCGTGTCGCGGCGGGCAAGCTCCGTTGCGAGCTTGATGCGCTGCGCTTCGCCGCCGGACAGCGTCGTGCTGGGCTGTCCGAGTTTGATGTAGCCCAGACCCACGTCGTCGAGCGTTTTCAAAATCTTTTTGATGTTCGCATGCTGCGCAAAGAACGGCAGCGCCTCCTCCACCGTCATGTCGAGCACGTCGTAGATGTTCTTGCCCTTGTAGCGCACCTCGAGCGTTTCGCGGTTATAGCGCTTGCCGTGGCAGACCTCGCAGGGCACGTACACGTCGGGCAGGAAGTGCATCTCGATCTTCACGATACCGTCGCCCTTGCACGCTTCGCAGCGCCCGCCCTTGACGTTGAACGAGAACCGCCCGCTTGTGTAGCCGCGGAGCTTCGCGTCCGGCGTGGTCGCATACAGCGCGCGGATGAGATCGAACAGCCCCGTGTAGGTCGCGGGATTCGACCGCGGCGTTCTGCCGATCGGGCTCTGGTCGATGTCGATGATCTTATTCAGATTTTCGATGCCGTCGATGCCGTCGTGATCCTTTGCACGGACCTTCGCGCGGTTCAGATCGTGCAGCAGCCGCTTTTTCAGCACTTCGTTGACGAGCGAGGACTTGCCGGAGCCCGACACGCCGGTCACGCAGATCAGCTTGCCGAGCGGGAAATCCACGGTGATGTTCTTGAGATTGTTCGCCCGCGCCCCGCGCACGGTAAGCACTTTTCCATTGCCCGCTCTGCGCGTCTCCGGCACGGGGATGGTGCGTTTATGACTCAGGTATTGTCCGGTCAGCGAGTTTTCGCATGCCATGACCTGTTCGGGCGTGCCTGCCGCCATGATCTCGCCGCCGTGCACGCCGGCGCGAGGACCGATGTCCACGATGAAATCCGCGGCGCGCATGGTCTCCTCGTCGTGTTCGACGACGATCAGCGTGTTGCCGAGATCCCGAAGTCCCTTCAGCGTTTCCAGAAGCTTTGCGTTGTCGCGCTGATGGAGCCCGATGCTCGGCTCGTCAAGGATATAAAGCACGCCGACCAGTCCGCTGCCGATCTGCGTAGCAAGCCGGATACGCTGGCTTTCGCCGCCGGACAGCGTCGTCGCCGCGCGCGACAGGGTAAGGTAGTTCAGTCCGACGTTCACGAGGAAGCCGAGGCGCGCGTCCAGCTCCTTAAGGATCGCCGCGGCGATCGTCTGCTGCGTGGGCGTGAGCGTAAGGTTCTGCAAAAATGCGCGCGAGCGCTTGACGTTCATGTCGCAAAGGTCGGCAATGTTGATCCCTCCGACGGTGACGGCGAGCGAGGTCGGCTTCAGGCGCTTGCCCTTGCAGTCCGGGCACGGAATATGCGCCATATACGTCTCGATCTCCGCCTTCGCATAATCGCTCTGCGATTCGCGGTACCGCCGCTCCATGTTCGGCACGATGCCTTCGAACGAGGCAAGGAAGTGTCCGCCGCCGAAGCTGCGCTCGTACTGCACCTCCATCTTCTCCTTCGTGCCGTACATCAGCGCGTCGCGTCCCGCCTTCGGGATCTCGCAGAACGGCGTGTCCATCGTGAAGCCGAAATGCCGCGCGATCGCCTCGTAATACATATCGGAAAA
>CADAZC010000031.1 GCA_902792295.1 uncultured Eubacteriales bacterium | reverse complement strand
TGAAGACCGAGTACAACGTGACCGACGGCGAGTGCGTCGACGAGAATCTGCGCGAGATCGAACGGCTGAAAGCCCTGATCGCAAAGCGGAAATAAGGGAAAACAAAAAAGGACCTCCCCCGGAGGTCCTTTTTCTTATTCAAATAATTGTCCCGGAAGTTTTAATTTCTCCTTCGGCGGAAAGCCGGCGTCGAACGCTTCGGCATCGGCGGGATCCACATAATACCCCTGCGGCGTCTGATACACGCCCGTGACGCCCGAAAGAGTCCCCGGGATCAGCTCTTTGCAGAGGAAGAACGAATCGTCCTCGCCCTCCTCGAGATCGTGGTAGCGGATGCCGAAGTTTCGCGCGTAATCGAACCCGCTCTTGCCGTAAAAACCGATATTTCCCTCGAACAGCACGGCGCCGAACCCGAGCGCCTTTGCCTTTTCCAGCGAATAGTCGAGCAGCAGCTTGCCGTAGCCCTTGCGTTTTTCCGCGGGCGCAATGCCGATCGGTCCCATCGTGAGCACCTCGATCTGTCTGCCGTCGTCGGCGTCGATGTGCGTTTTCATAAACATATTCTGCCCTCAAGCTCCTTCACGAACGCCGGATCGTCGCGCAGCACGTGGATAACGTAATGTTCGAGGCATCCCGGACGGTACACGTTCCAGAACGCTTCGCGCACAAGGTTCTCGACCGCGCGGAAGTCCGCTTCGGTCTCGGGACGGATGATGATTCTCTTCTGTTCCATTTGACTCCCCTTTTTTGAAAACTATTTCAGGCCGAAGAACGCGAAGAGCTCCGCGATCACGAAGTCCATCTTCTCCGGCGACTGGAAGCGGTGGTCGGCGTTTTCGACCGGCGTGAACTCGATCACGTTGTTTTCGGCGAACGCCTTGACCGCGTCGAACGGAACGATCTCGTCCTTCGTGCCGTGCAGAATGAAAAGATCGTCGGCGTAGGGCAGAAAATCGCGCTGCGTGATATCCGCTTCTTTGACGCTGTCCAGAAACGCCTTGTCGATCTCCACCTTGCGGTCGAACCCGACGGCTGCCGGCTTGCCCTTTTCGACCCGTGCAAGGTCGGCTTCGGTCATGATCGTCTGCGTGAGCACGTCGTGCAGCGTGACCGCGGGACAGCGCAGCGCGATCTTTTTGAACGGATTGCCGTGTTCGGAGACGTATTTCAGAAACAGATACCCGCCGAAACTGGTCGCGTACGCAAACAGCGCCGCGCCCGGGTACCGCGCGCCGATCCACGAAAGGACCGCGCCGAGATAGGCGTCGCAGTCATTGAGCCGCAGCGTCTTTTTGACGTCGTCGCCGTGGCACGGCCAGTTGAAGGTTATGACGGCGACGCCGCGGTTTTTGTCGAGCGCGTGTTTCGCGATCCGCGCCGCCGACCGGTTGTCCTTGTCGCTGCCGAATCCGAGCCCGCACAGGACGACCGTTTTTACGTCGTTTCCGTCCTTTGCGTACAGCTTGCAGCGGATGCTCATACCCGCGTCGTTGATGTTGAAGTATTTTTCCATAGCTTGCACGAAAAAGAGGGCCGGAGCCCTCTCAAAGATCAACCGACTACAAGGTTGACGATGTTCTTGACGACGATCGTCTTGCGGATCGTCTTGCCTTCGACAAAGGGCTTCACGTCGTCGAGCGCGAGCGCTGCTTCGACGATCGCGGCGCTGTCCATGCCGACCGGGAGCTTCACCCGCGCGCGGATCTTGCCGTTGACCTGTACGCCGTACTCGATCGTGTTGAGGGTCAGCGCGTCGGGGTCGTATTCGGGCCACGCGGAGTGGTGCAGCGGCGCAAAGCCGAGCCGCTCGTTGAGCTCTTCGGAGATATGCGGCGCAACCGGGTACAAAAGCAGCAGCAGCGTGCGGAATTCGTCCTTTGTGAGCGATCCCTTCGCATAGAAGTCATTGATGAGCGACATCATCGCCGCGATCGCGGTGTTGAACTTCATGCGCTCGTAGTCTTCCGAGACCTTCTTGATGCAGGCGTTGACCTTCGTGCGCAGCTCGCCGTCGGTGAATCCCTCGCCCTTTACCATGTCCTGCAATCTCCAGATGCGGTCGAGGAAGCGCTTGCAGCCGTTCGCGGAGTCCTCGCTCCACGGCGTCGCCGCCATATAATCGCCCATGAACATCACGTAGAGGCGCAGCGTGTCCGCGCCGAGATGCTCGATGACGCTGACCGGGTCGACCACGTTGCCCTTCGACTTGCTCATCTTGTCGCCGTCGGGTCCGAGGATCAGACCCTGATAGGTGCGCTTCGCGTACGGTTCCGGGGTGTTGACCTCGCCGATGTCGTACAGGAAGTGATGCCAGAAGCGCGAATACAAAAGATGCCGCGTCACGTGCTCCATGCCGCCGTTGTACCAGTCCACCGGCATCCAGTAGCGCATCTTTTCGGGATCGCAGAAGACCTTGTCGTTATGCGGATCGATGAAGCGCAGATAGTACCAGCTGGAACCCGCCCATTGCGGCATGGTGTCCGTCTCGCGCTTCGCTTTCCCGCCGCAATTCGGGCAGGTGCAGTTGACGAACGATTCGATCCGCGCAAGCGGGCTCTGCCCGTCGGTGCCGGGTTCGAAGTTTTCCACGTCGGGGAGTTTGAGCGGCAGCTCTTCGTACGGAACGCCGACCGTGCCGCACTTCGGACAATGGATCAGCGGGATCGGCTCGCCCCAGTAGCGCTGACGGTTGAACGCCCAGTCCTTCATCTTGTACTGGATGCCCTTTTTGCCGAGCTTGTGCTCATCCAGATAGGCGAGCATTGCCGCGATCGAATCCTTTTTGTTGTCGTACGCGTTCAAAAAGCCGGAATTGATCATCTTTCCGTCGCCGGTGTACGCTTCCTTTTCGATGTCGCCGCCCTCAATGACCGGAATGATCTCCGCGCCGAACTTTTTGGCGAATTCCCAGTCGCGCTGATCGTGCGCGGGCACCGCCATGATCGCGCCGGTGCCGTAGCCCATCATGACGTAATCCGCGATAAAGACCGGGATCTCCATGCCGCTTACCGGATTGATCGCCGTAAAGCCGTTGAGCTTCACGCCGGTCTTTTCCTTCGAAAGCTGCGTGCGCTCGAACTCGGTTTTCTTCGCGCATGCCGCGCGGTACGCCTCGACCTCGTCCCAGTTTTCGATGCGGTCGCGGTACTTGTCGAGCATCGGATGCTCCGGCGCAATGACCATAAACGTCACGCCGAACAGCGTGTCGCAGCGCGTGGTGTAGATTTCGAGCGCTTCGGGAACGTCCTTGATGCGGAAGTTCACGAACGCGCCGACGGACTTGCCGATCCAGTCGATCTCCTGCTGCTTGATCGAGTCGGGATAATCGACGTCGTTGAGACCTTCGAGCAGCTTATCGGCGTACGCCGTGATCTTCAGATACCAGACGTCCTTCGGGAGCTGGATGACGTCGCTGTGGCACACGTCGCACTTGCCGCCCTGCGAATCCTCGTTACTGAGAACGACCTTGCAGTGCGGGCAGTAGTTGACGAGCGTCTTTGCGCGGAACACGAGCCCGTGATCGAAGAGCTTCCGGAAGATCCACTGCGTCCACTTGTAATAATCGGGAACGGACGTGGCGATCTCGCGCGTCCAGTCGAACGAATAGCCGACGCGCTTCATCTGGTCCTTGAAATGCTCGATGTTCGCGGTCGTGATGACGTGCGGGTGCGTGTTGGTCTTGATCGCGTAGTTCTCCGCGGGCAGACCGAACGAGTCGAAGCCCATCGGGAACAGCACGTTATAGCCCTGCATGCGGCGCTTTCTGGAAAGCACTTCCAGGCTCGTATACGCCTTGATATGCCCGACGTGCATACCCGCGCCGGACGGGTACGGAAACTCCACGAGCGCGTAGAACTTCGGCTTCGTGTAATCCGCCTCCGCCTCAAAGCAGTGATGCGCGTCCCAATACGCCTGCCACTTCCGCTCGACGGCGTTGAAATCGTAAATATCTGCCATGAAAAACTCCTTTCATGCAATGCCTGATAGATACAATAGAATATAACTTTTTCACGGTGTTTGTCAATCGCTTTACATTAAAAAGAAGATATGATAAACTAAAATATACCGAATTGCGGCGGAGACGCCGCGAAAGGAGTTTTTATGCTCGGTACGTTTTTATTCAGGATCGGGAGCTTCGGCGTTCCGACGATGGGCGCGTGCGTGCTCGTCGGCGCGGTGCTCGCCGTGCTTTTAAGCTGGCTTCTCAGAAAAAATTCCGCGCTGGACTGGAACGGCGAGGTCGTCGACGCGATCATCTATGCGGTGCTTCTGGGCTTTGCGGGCATGAAGATCCTCTACTGGATCGTCACCCCGGACGTGTTCAAAACCGCGTTCCAGGACGGCGTTTTCCGCGGGATCCTGAGCTTGCTCATGGAGGGCATGGTCTTTTACGGCGGGCTTCTGGGCGGTATTCTGGGCGTCTTTCTCACGGCGCGGAAGAAGAAAAGGAACTTCTTTGAGTTTACCGACCTCATGGCGCCCTGCTTCTGCGTGGCGCACGCGTTCGGGCGCATCGGCTGCCTGTTGACCGGGTGCTGCTACGGCGTTGCGGTCGGCGAAACGACGCAGTTCGGCGTGCTGACCTACGGCGGCGCCTGCGCGGTGAAATATCTGAACGGCACGATGCGGCTGCCGGTCCCGCTTTTTGAGGCGATCTTCCTGCTGCTGCTGTGCGTCGCGCTCGTACTGATCTTCCGGAAAGAAACGCGTCTCGGTACGACCACCGGCTGGTATCTCATCCTGTACGCCCTGTGGCGGTTTGTGATCGAGATGTTCCGCGGCGACGCGGAGCGCGGCAAATTCGGTCCGCTCTATACCTCGCAGTGGATCAGCATCCTGATCCTTGCGGCGGGCGTCGCGATCCTGATTCTTTCGCGGCGTTTCGGATGGAAGAAGGGCGCGCCGTTCAAGGTGTTTCACGAGGAGGACGTGACCGTTCCGGAACCGGAGGAGAAGAAAGAACCCGAAAAGCCGGAAGAACCGGAAAAGCAGGAGGAACCGAAGCGCGTTGACGAACAGGAGGTTGAAGCGTCGGCAAGGGCGGAAGCCGAAAACGCGGACGACGATGACGGCGACGAAGCGGAAGGCGAATCGGACGGAGAGTTCGGCGACGCGGGCGGCGGAGACGCAGGCGGCGACGGCGGAATGTAAAAAACAAGCGGCGGATCAGACGATCCGCCGCCTTTGTGTTTTGGCGTTATTTTCCCAATCGGACGTATTTTGCGGGGTCTTTCGCGGCGTTGTCCACAAAGATCGCAAAGTGCAGATGCGGCGGAAGCGCGCATTCGGAGATCGCGCTTGTGCCGACCGAGCCGATCGCGTCGCCCGCGTTCAGCCGGTCACCGACCTTGACGCGGATGTTCTCGCCGAGATTGGCATAGAGCGTGGTGCGTCCGTTTGCGTGGCTGACGCTGACCGACCAGCCCAGCGCGTCGTCCTTCCAGACGCGTTCGACCGTGCCGGCGAACGCGCACTTGACCGGCGTGCCGGCGTCCGCCTTGATGTCCACGCCGTCATGCGTGGTCCATTGGTCGAGCGTCACCGAATACAGGAGCTTGTCCACGGCGAAGCCGAACACGATCTCGCCCGAAACGGGCGGTGCCGCCTTGCTCTGCGAGCTTGAGGGCTTTTTCGTCGGTTCCGGCACCTCGGTGGGCGCGGCGGTCGGGAGAGGAACGGGCGTGGGGACCGGCGTCTTTGCCGGCGCGGCGGGACGGATCGTCGGCGCGTGCAGCAATTCCTGCAGGCGCTCGTCGTTCGACTGTCCGACGATCACGATCGGATCGGAGGACTGCGCCTCCGCTTCCTCTTCCGCGGGTTTGTCGAGCGCAAGCAGCAGGATCGCGCCGCCGATCACCACAAGGCACACGACCAGCGCGATGTAGAATCCGTTGTTCCGGAGGAACAGACGGAAGCGGTCCATACGGTCATTCATTTCATTCTTCGGTTCTTCCATTTTTATCACCTCGGCTGTAGTATGGACGCGTGTGAAAAAATGTATACCGTTTCGATTGTCAAAATTTTTCGGGTATGATATGATCGGCGTATGAAGCTTCGGACGTTTCGGTTTTCATTGCTGCAGGGATTTTACTGGATGGGCGCGTGCATGGTGTATTCCTATGCCGAGCGCATGCTGCTTTCGCGCGGCCTTCAGACCGGAACGATCGGGCTGATCCTTGCGTCGTCGTATCTGCTGGCGATTTTTCTGCAGCCGGCGCTCGCCGCCGCGGCGGACCGCGAGCGGCATGTGACGCTTCGGCTCGGAATCGCGGTCTGCGCCGCGCTGTCCGCGGCGTTTGCCGCCGCCGCGGTGTTCGGGATGCGGGTGCTCGCGGTGTTTGCGGTGCTGCTCGGCGCGCTGTCCGGCGTGACGCTTGCGGTGCAGCCGCTTGTGAACGCAGTCGGATTTCATTATATCAACCGCGGACAGGACCTCGATTATTCCTTTGCGCGCGGCGCGGCAAGCATCGTTTATGCGCTTGCGTCCCTGCTGTTCGGCGCGCTTGCGGCGCGGATCGATCGGATGCTGTGGGTCTATGCCGCCGTGCAGGCGGGACTGTTTGTGTGCGCGCTGACGTTTGCGCCGCACAGGAGCGGCATTGCGGTGCGGGAAACGCACGGCGGCTTCTTCGGCGTGTTCCGCCGCTATCCGGCGTTCGTGCTGTTCTGCGTCGGCAACCTGGTGCTGGTTGTGCCGCATATGGTGCTCAATTCCTATCTGGCAAGCATCACAAAGGTCACGGGCGGCGATATGAGCGTGATGATCGCGATCGCAGCGCTGGTAGAGTTTCCGGCGATGATCGCGTACTCGCATCTCCGGAAACGTATTCCGGATCGCGTGATGCTCGTTGCGAGCGCGTCGGTCTATCTTCTGAAAACGGGACTTCTGCTGCTTGCGGCGTATCTTCCGATCGGCGCCTGGGCGGCGTACGTGTCCTCGGCGCTGCAGATGCTGTGCTACGCGCTTTTCGTTCCCGCGGCGTCGTATTTTGCGAACGACTGCATGCAGGAGACCGACCGCGTCAAGGGACAGATGCTGCTGACGGAGGCGGGGCTGTTTGCGGGCATGATCAGCATGCTTTTGGGCGGGTTTGCGATCGAGCTGTTCGGCGTCGGGATTACGCTGATGATCTGTGAAGGACTGGTCGCCGCGGGCGTTCTGCTCGTTTGGCTTGCGCTGCGAAAGCGTGCGCGATAAGGATTGCAAATAAAAAAGACCGCGGATTGCGGTCTTTTTTTGATGCGGGTTATGCCGCGGGCAGATAGAAGAGCGGGTTATACGGAATGCCGTCGATCAGAAGCTCGTAGTGCAGGATCGACTCCTTTGCGCCCTCGGTCTCCGGCAGAACGGCGACCGCTTCGCCCTTTTTGACGTGCTTTTCCAGCACAAGATCCGTCGGCACCGCGTTCTCGCCGAAGGAGAGGCGGGAAACGAAGCCCTCATCGTGCCGGATCTCGATCACAAAGCCGAGCCCGGGGCGTTTGCCGAGAAAGATGATCGTGCCGGCTTCCGGTGCAACGACGCGCGTGCCGGGCGCAGCGGCGTAATCGACGCCGTAGCACATGCTTCCGGTCGCCAGTCCGAATTTTCGGGTGATTCTGCCGCGGATCGGCGCGGCAAACGACAGCGACGCCGGAGCGGGACCCGCTTCGCCTTCTTCGACGGTCGGATCGGACGGATCGAACTTGTCCGGCAGGCGGTATGCGCCGACCAGCGTGTACTGCGCGATGCCCGTTTGCACCGGTGTGCGCAGCGTTTCGGTTTCGGAAACGGCAAGACCGCCCTTGTAAAGCGTTTCGATATAAACCAGCGTGCGCGAGGCAACGCCGAACCGGCGGAACATACGCGCGCCTTCGGGCAGAAGCGCCGTGTGTTCGGTCTGCGGCGCGGGGGTTTCGACAACGGCGTCGACGCGCGCCACGGTGCGGCGCACGGGGATCAGCAGGCGGTTTTTGCGCAGGCGGTTGATTGCAACGTCAAATTCGACGTACTCCGCGGAGCCGTCCGCGGGAACGGTCGAAAGCTCGGCGTCGATCGACGCCGTCAAAAGAACCGTGTTGTCCGAAAGGTTCTCGCGCGCGCATTCGTCCAGATAGATGCGGACAAGCTGGTCCGCAACCTCGCGTCCCGCGACGGCGAACAGCGGCGCGCCGTTGACCAGAATGGTCACCGCCTTTTCGGGATAGACCGGCGTCGGGGTGGCGACGATGTGAACGGGCGTCGGAACGGGCGTGCGCATGACGACGTCGTCCTCTTCGGTCTTCGGTTCGGGCGTGATGACGGTAAGCGGCACATCGGACACCGGCTTTGTCATGCCCTTCCGGAACAAAAGCGGCAGCATCACGGCAAGCGCCGCCAGAATGAGCGCAAAGCTCAGGATGAGGATCACTCTTTTGGTCGTTTCCTTCACGATCGCCGCTCCTTTCCCTGTTTTGGTGCAGTATATCACATTCCGACGAAAAAAGAAAACGCTTCCGTCACTTTTTTTACGGTTTTATCATAATTTCACGGGAAGAAATACTTTCCATCGACGGAAATATATGATATGATGTATACGTATCAGTATAGGATGCGGGGGCGGATCCCGCGATCCGGGAATGAGGTGAAACGGATGTCGCATTTGACGGACGAAGAACTGTATTATTTCAACGAAGGCACAACCAAAACGGCGTACCGCTCGCTCGGCTGCCACAAGGTCGAACAAAACGGCGAAACGGTATGGCGTTTTGCCGTTTGGGCGCCGAACGCCAGAAGCGTTGCGGTTGCGGGCGACTGGAACGGCTGGAACCCGAACGCCGATCCCATGCACCCCGTCGGCACGACCGGCGTGTGGGAGATTCTGATCGGGATCGCGTACGAAGGACAGCTCTATAAATACGCGGTGCAGGGACCGGACGGCAACGTCTCCATGAAAGCGGACCCGTATGCACAGCGCTGCGAGGTCGCCGGAACGGCTTCGATGGTCTGGGAATCGGGCGAATTCCCGTGGACGGACGAAGCGTATCTCACGCGCTGCACAAAGCGGCACAACGAGCCGATGAACATCTACGAGGTGCATCTCGGTTCCTGGCGCAAGGGGCTCGGCTATCGCGAGCTTGCGCATGAGCTGGTCGATTATGCGGCGGACATGGGCTATACGCACATCGAATGCATGCCGCTGATGGCATACCCGTTCAATCCGAGCTGGGGCTATCAGGTCACCGGTTACTATTCCCCGACGACGCGGTACGGCACGCCCGACGATTTGCGGTACTTTGTGGATCGCGCGCACGCCAAGGGACTCGGCGTGATCATGGACTGGGTGCCTGCGCACTTCACGCGCGACAGCTACGGGCTTGCGCGGTTTGACGGCACGCCGACCTATGAGCATCCCGACTGGCGGCGTTCGGACATGAAGCAGTGGGGCACGCTGCTGTTCGATTACGGCCGTACGCAGGTGCAGAGCTTCCTCGTTTCCAATGCATACTACTGGCTCAACGAGTTCCACATCGACGGTCTGCGCGTCGACGCCGTGAGCTGCATGCTGTATCTCGATTACGGACGCAACGACGGCGAATGGCTGCCGAACCAGTACGGCGGCAAGGAAAACCTCGACGCGATCAATCTGTTCCACAAGATCTCGGCGGCGATCAAAGAGATCCCCGGCAACAAGATCCTGATCGCCGAGGAGAGCACCGCGTTCCCGCGCGTTACGAACAAGCACGACGACAGTCTGGGCTTCGACTACAAGTGGAACATGGGCTGGATGAACGATATGCTCCGGTACATGCAGATGGATTCGCTGTACCGGAAATGGCATCACGACAAGCTGACGTTCTCGCTGATGTATGCGTTCTCCGAGCATTACATCCTCGCGTTCTCGCACGACGAGGTCGTACACGGCAAGCTGTCCATGCTGAACAAGATGCCGGGCGATTACTGGCAGAAGTTCGCGCAGCTCCGCCTGCTCTACGCCTATCAGATGGCGCATCCGGGCAAGAAGCTGACGTTCATGGGCATGGAGATCGGTCAGTTCATCGAGTGGCGGTTCGACGAATCGCTCGACTGGATGCTTCTGGATTATCCGAAGCACGCGGAAATGCAGTGCTTCGTGCGCGAAATGAACAAGTTCTACCGCCGCACGCCGGCGTTCTACCAGCGCGACGACGACTGGAACGGCTTTGACTGGATCGCGGTGGATGACGCCGTACATTCGATCGCGTCGTTCGTCCGCAAGGACGCCGACGGTAATCCGGTTCTGTGCGTGTTCAACTTCACGCCGGTCCCGTGGGACGATTACTGCCTCGGCAGCGAGAACGAAGGCGTCTATCAGGAGATCTTCTCGACCGACGCGCCATACTTCGGCGGCGGCGGGATGTCGTTCAACGAGCCCGTCAAGACGGTTGAGGAGCCGTTCGGCAAGTTCCGTCACCGTCTGCATGTGAAACTTCCGGCATACGGCGCCGTTTTCTTCCGGTTTACACCGGCCAAAACCAATGCCTCGAAAGGAGCGAAAGAATGAAAAAGAAAATCGTGTGCATGCTGCTTGCCGGCGGACAGGGCAGTCGTCTCGGCGTCCTGACCTCCAGCATGGCGAAGCCTGCGGTCCCCTTCGGCGGAAAGTACAGAATCATCGATTTTCCGCTGTCCAACTGCGTCAATTCCGACATTGACACCGTCGGCGTTCTGACGCAGTACCGCCCTCTGGCGCTGAATTCCTATCTCGGCACCGGTCAGCACTGGGACCTCGACCGCAGTAGCGGCGGCGTGTTCGTGCTTCCGCCGTACATGACCGAGCACGACGGACGCTGGTATTCCGGCACGGCAAACGCGATCTGGCAGAACCGCTCCTTCGTCGATCAGTACGATCCGGATTACGTGCTGATCCTTTCGGGCGACCATATCTATAAGATGGATTACACGAAGATGCTGAAGTTCCACATCGCAAACGATGCGGCGGCGACGATCGCGGTCCTGAAGGTTCCGATGGAGGAAGCGCACCGGTTCGGCATCATGAACACCGACGAAAACGGCACGATCGTTTCGTTCGAGGAAAAGCCGAAGGTTCCGAAGAGCAACAACGCCTCGATGGGCATCTATATTTTCAACTGGAAGCTTCTGCGCGACTACATGGAGCGCGACGATGCGGATGAAACGAGCGACAACGACTTCGGCAAGAACATCATTCCCGCCATGCTGAACGCGGGCGAAAAGATGGTCGCCTATCCGTTCGAGGGATACTGGAAGGACGTCGGAACGATCCAGAGTCTGTGGGAAGCGAACATGGACCTTCTGGGCGAAAAACCGGAACTCAATCTCAACGATCCCGCATGGCGCATCTACACGCGCAACCCGGTCATGCCGCCGCATTACACGGACGCGGCTGCGGACGTCAAAAACAGTCTCGTGGCGGAGGGCTGCGTGGTGCGCGGGAAGGTTGAGCATACCGTGCTGTTCTGCGGCGCAAAGGTCGGAACCGGCGCCGCGGTGGCGGATGCCGTCGTATTCCCGAATGCGGAGATCGGCGAGAAATGCCTCGTGAAAAAGGCGATCATCGGCGAGAATTCGATCATCGGAGACGGTGTGCAGATCGGCGTTCCGCCCGAAGAGGGCGAAACGGTCGACAACCGTTTGACCGGCGATATTGTGCTGATCGGCAACGACGTGACGATCCCGGCGGGCACACGGATCCCGAGCGGCGCGGTCGTGACCGCGGAAACGATCGGGCAGTTTTTGAACGGAGGTAAAAACGCATGAATCAGGAAGCATTCGGACTGATCTTCACGGGTGAATCGAATCCCTTAATGCGCGATCTCGTTCTGAGCCGCGCCGTTGCGGCGGTGCCGTTCGGCGGACGCTATCGCTGCATCGACTTCGTTCTGTCCAACCTCGTCAACACCGGCATCCGCAACGTCGGACTGATCGTTCAGAAGAATTACCATTCGCTGATGGACCATCTCGGCACCGGCAAGGAATGGGACCTGAACCGCAAGCGCGACGGTCTGTTCCTGCTGCCCCCGTTCTCCACAAAGGACAACACCGGCGTGTACCGCGGCGATATCGACGCGTTCCACTCCATCATGCAGTATGTGCGCCGCTCGAGCCAGAAAACCCTGATCATCTGCGGCAGTCACACCGTGTTCAACACGACGTTCGACGCGATTTTAAAACAGCATAAGGAGACCGGCGCGGACATCACCATCATGTATAACGAAGATCCGCGGTTCTTCCCCGAGGAACAGAACCGCGATCTCCGGCTTCTGCTTGACGAAGACGGCATGACCGTGAACGGACTCGAGTGGAATCCGCGCACGCCCGGCTCCGACTATCGCTCCTGCGAGATCAACGTCATCAACAAGGATCTTTTCGAGGATCTTGTGGAGGAGGCATACTCCCGCGGCATGGTCGATTTTGTACGCGAAGTGATGCTTCCGCGCGCAAAGGATCTCAAGGTCATGGGCTGGCGGTACGACGGCTATGTGGCGCGGATCGATTCGATCAACACGTACTTTATGCACAACATGGAGCTTCTGAACGCGACCGCGGCAAAGGACCTCTATAACATGCGGCATCCGATCTACACCAAGGTCAAGGACGAGATCGCTTCGCAGTACGGCGAACACGCGAACGTCAAAAACGTCCTGATGGCGGACGGCTGTTTGATCGACGGCGCCGTTGAGAATTCGATCGTGTTCCGCGGCGTCACCGTGGAACGCGGCGCAGTCGTGAAGAACTCCATCCTGATGCAGGGCGTCGCCGTCAGGAGCGGCGCGGTGCTCGATCACGTCATTCTCGACAAGAACGTCACCGTCAATGCCGGACGGCAGCTGACCGGATATGAGGGCATCCCGCTTGTCTTCCGGAAGAATCTGACCATCTGACAAGCATACGAAAGGAGAATCATCATGAAAATTCTGTTTGCGGCAAGCGAATGCTTCCCGTTCATCAAAACCGGCGGGCTTGCCGACGTCGTCGGTTCGCTCCCGAAGGAGCTTGTCCGCGAGGGCGCAGAAGTCTCCGTCATGCTGCCGAAGTATACGCAGATCGACGAGTACTATATCGTCCGCATGCAGCACGTCTGCCACTTCAACCTGCAGTTCGGCAGCTATTCCGTGTTCTGCGGCATCGACAAGCTCGAGCAGGACGGCGTAAACTTCTATTTCATCGACAATCTGGCGGTCTTCGGCGGCGACAAGATCTACACCGGCGACGAGCAGGAGGGCTTCCGCTTTGCGTTCTTCTGCCGCGCAGTGCTCGAATCGTTCAAGCACATGAACTACTATCCGGACGTCATCCATTGTCACGACTGGCAGACCGGCCTTATCCCGGTGCTTCTGAACGATCAGTACCGCCAGCTTGACGGCTATCGCGACGTCCATACCGTGTTCACGATCCACAACCTCAAATTCCAGGGCATTTTCGACTGGCACCGCATCAACAGCGTGCTCGGTCTGAACGAGGGCTATTTCTCCCCGAACAACCTGGAATTCTACGGGCTGCTGTCGTTTATGAAGGCGGGTCTCGTGTTTGCAAACCGCATCACCACCGTCAGCCCGACCTACGCCGAGGAGATCCGCACCGGCTATTACGGCGAGCGCCTCGACGGGCTGCTCCGCGCAAGACAGAACGTCCTGTCGGGCATCCTGAACGGAATAGACGTAATATCGTTTGACCCGAGTACAGATATTCAGATTCCCGTTCATTTCAATGCAGCGGATCCGTCCGGAAAGAAGCTCTGCAAGGCGGCGCTGCAGGAGGAACTCGGACTGCAAAAGCGGGACGTGCCGTTGATCGCGATGGTCACGCGCCTGACTTCGCAGAAGGGGCTGGACCTCATCACCTGCGTTTTGAACGAAATCATGCGCATGGACGTGCAGATGGCGGTTGTCGGCACGGGCGACAAATTCTTTGAGAACGCCTTCCAGGACGCGCAGTACCGTTTCCCCGGCAGATTCGTCTGCTGCCTCCGTCACGACGAGCAGATTGCGCGGCGCGTCTACGCCGCGAGCGACATCTATCTGATGCCGTCGCAGTTTGAGCCGTGCGGGCTCAGCCAGATGATCGCCATGCGCTACGGTTCGATCCCGCTCGTCCGCGAGACCGGCGGTCTGCGGGACAGCGTCCTGCCGTATAACTGGTACACGGACGACGGAAACGGCTTCAGCTTCCACGATTACAATGCGCACGACATGCTGCACGTGCTTGAACACGCCGTCGGCTACTGGTACGACGATCGCGACATGTGGGCGCGTCTGATGAAGCGTGCCATGAAGACGGACTTCTCGTGGGCGGTTTCCGCGCGCAAATATATGGAACTGTATCGCGGACTGCTCGGCATTCCCGAGGAACCGAAACCCGTTCGCAAACGTGCGCCGCGTACGGCAAAGCCCGCGGCGGAAAAACCGGCTGCAGCAAAGCCAGCTTCGGAGAAAAAACCGTCAGCAAGGAAGCCGAAAAAGGCGGAATAACACAGCATCTTTCCGGAAAAGAGCCGCAGATTGCGGCTCTTTTCGTATGTTTCACGTGAAACACAGTCCGGCACGTGCACAAAAATGTTTCCCGTGAAACAGTAAAAAATGCGCGCACGGTCTTGCAAAATCGCAGGCCCTTCGCTATAATGGTTCCGAAAAGGAGCGAGTATGGGAAAGATCATTTCAATTACAAACCAAAAAGGCGGCGTCGGGAAGACAACGACGGCGATCAATCTGAGCGCGTGCGTTGCGCAGAAAGGCAGACACGTCCTGCTGGTGGACCTTGATCCGCAGGGAAACAGCACAAGCGGACTGGGCGTTACGAAGCGAAAAGAGTTCCCGACCAGCTATGACGTGCTGATCGGCGAGGTTCCGGCGCAGGAGGCGATCCGGCCGACGATGATCGAAAAGCTGGACGTTATGCCGTCGCGCATCGAGCTTGCGGGTGCAGAGGTCGAGCTGGTGTCCATGCCGGCGCGCGAGCACCGGGTCAAACAGGCGCTTGCGCCGATCAAGGACCGGTACGACTATATCTTCATCGACTGTCCGCCGTCGCTGGGACTTTTGACCCTGAACGCCATGACGGCGTCGGATTCGCTGCTGGTGCCGATCCAGTGCGAGTATTACGCGCTTGAAGGGCTGTCGCAGCTGATGAATACGGTCAAGCTGGTTCGCCGCGGGCTGAACGGTCGGCTCGACATCGAAGGCGTTGTTTTGACAATGTTCTCGTCCCGGCTGAATCTGTGCATACAGGTCGTCGAGGAGGTCAAGAAATATTTCCGCGAAAAAGTTTATAACACGATCATCCCGCGGTCGGTGCGTATGAGCGAAGCGCCGAGCCACGGGCTGCCGATCACGCTGTACGATTCGCGCAACATCGGCGCAAAGGCGTACACGAGTCTGGCGGAGGAATTCATCAAACGGGAGGAAGGAAATGGCAAAGAATAAAGGACTCGGGCGCGGTCTGGACGCGCTGCTGAATGAGATCGACGCACCGGAAGAGGCGAGAGAGAACAGACTGGAAGTCAATCTTTACGATATCGATACCAATCCGAATCAGCCGAGAAAAACGTTCGATCCGGAAAAGCTTGCGGAGCTTGCCGCATCGATCAAGCGTCACGGCATCGTGCAGCCGATTCTGGTAAAGAAAAACGGTTCACGGTATACGATCGTCGCAGGTGAACGACGTTATCGCGCGGCACGGCAGGCAGGCTTGATGAAGGTGCCGGTGACCCTGACGGATATCGACGAAGACACGGTCATGGAGATTTCGCTGGTCGAAAACATCCAGCGCGAGAACCTGAATCCGATCGAAGAAGCCGCGGCGATCAAGCTTTTGATGCAGCAGCACGACCTCACGCAGGAGGAGGTTTCCGAGCGTGTCGGCAAGAGCCGTCCGGCGATCGCAAATCAAGGACGGACGCCTTTCCGCGGGACACGGCAAGATGCTCGCGGGCGTCGGCGATCCGCGCATCCAGATGGAACTGGCGGAAAAGTGTGTCGAGGGCGACTGGTCGGTGCGCCGTCTCGAAGATGAGATCCGTTTTTCCGAGATGCCGAAGCGCAAAAAGAAGGAAAAGCCGGAACCCACGCCGGAACTCCGCAGCGCAATGCACCGCATGCGCGCCGAGCTCGGCACCAAGGTTTCCGTGCAGGGCGACGAAGAAAAGGGCAAGCTGATCATCCATTATTACTCGCGCGACGATCTCGACCGCATCTATCGCACCATCGTCGGGAACGAGTAATCATATATTTTCAACGAAAAGGAACGGTTTTCCGTTCCTTTTTTTTTGTTTCAGAGGCGTCATGAAAATAGGCCGGACAGCGTTCAATTCATGAACAAAAAGTAAACAAATCGCATCAGACATCGTACAGGATTCAGTTTCAAAAAAATAGACAATCGACAAATCGCAATATCTTGTGGGGAAACTGACAAGAACAACAATTTTTCTAAAGATATATAAAAAAAAATGAGAAAAAGCTTGCATTCGAAAAAGGATTCGCCTATAATATTATAGAAATATACCGTAGCATGGGAAATAGTATATCCAACAGGTTTCCAGGAACAGGAAATTTTCGAAAAATAGTATATCCAACAGGTTTCCAGGAACAGGAAATTTTCGAACAACTTGACCAATGCATGGATACAAAACACGGAGGAACAAAAACATGTCAAAACTGACCAAGATCTTTTTCGGCAGACGTACCTTGGCGATCGTTGTGGCGATCGTCATGGTCCTGCAGCTGTTGCCTTTCGCAACGCTCGCCGATGACGCGAATGACGCATCGGATGCCGACGTTTCCACGGAAGACGTGGTTACGGTCGATCCGGCTGTCGCAGAATCAGGCGAAGAAACAGTGATCGATGAAATCAGTGAAGATCCGGCAGAGCCTGCGAATCCGGAAAATCCGGAGAATCCGGCAGAACCTGCGGATCCGGAAAATCCGGTGAATCCGGAAGCCGGAAGAGCCCGTCGAGCCCGCAGAGCCGGTTGATCCGGAAGAGCCCGTCGCGGAACCGGAAACCGAAGAAGCGGGAAATCAGGTATTTACATCCGGTAAAGTTACGGTTACCGGTTATTTGCCTGTCGGCGGCGATGTGACCGTTGCACCCGTAAACGCCGGGATCAATCCGCAGATGGCGCCCTCTCCCGACGGTTCCGCGGGAGCAAAAATCCAGAAGGTGCTTGCTTCCTACGATATCAAGATCGTAGACAGTGAAGGCGCCGAGTGGCCGCTTCAGGAGCGTGTTCAGGTCACCGTTCGTTTGGATGGCAACTATGCAAATTATACCGGACCGATCAAGGTCTATCACTACAGAGTCGCGGACGGCAACTGCATCGGCACCTACCAGGCGGTAGGCGGCGAGGTTACCTTCCCCGCGAGCTCTTTCTCCGTGTATATTCTGGTTAAGGAAGAAGATGAAGATCCCGAAACCGGCATCACCGTTACGTACAACTTCTATGTCGGTGAAACGCTGTTCAACACCGAGATCCTCCGGAACGGCGACACGATCGAGGATCCCGGTCTCCCGACGCTCGCGCCCAACACGACGTTCCACGGCTGGTTTGACGAATCGAATCAGCAGGTTATGATCGGCAGCACCGTTCAATCGACTGAGACGAAAACGATCAAAGCGCATGCGAAGATCGTTACGACCTATTATGTTACGTTCTACGGCCAGGACGGCGAGACCGTTCAGGTGAAAGAGGTCCTGCTTGAAACGGGCGAAACCTCCAAGACAGTAGATACGACGGACGTGTCGATTATTCCGAAACTGGACACGCAGACCTTCAAGGGCTGGTCCGATACACAGAACCCGGCAAGCAATGCCACGCCGGTTTCCTCTGTGACGGTTACAAACAGCAACATTCAGCTGTATCCCATCATTACAAAATCCTTCTGGATTCGTTTTGATGAGAATGACGGAGGTACCGGCGGCGGCGCATCCTATACCGGTCCTGTTGCGGTGGAAGAAGGGCAGCTTGCTATTGATGTGAAGCCGTCCGATCCTACCCGCACCGGTTATCGCTTTGACGGATGGTACAGAGATCAGGCATGCAACACTTCCTTTGAATGGAATAGTTATTTGACAGATCACGTATTGCTTTACGCAAAGTGGACGCCTGTCAGCACGAAGTATACGGTCGTCTTCTGGCAGCAGAAGGCAACCGATGCGGTCGGCATGGCGGATTCCGCAAAGTCTTACGACTACTATGACAGCGTGGAAAGAACCGCCCTGACCGGCAGCGAAGTAGCAATCACGAATGCGGATA
>CADAZC010000030.1 GCA_902792295.1 uncultured Eubacteriales bacterium | reverse complement strand
CATTACTGTCTGTGGCGGTTCATGATCGATCAGCGATATCAAAAGCGCGGCTACGGCAGGGATGCACTTAAGCTCCTGCTGGACTACATCCGCAGCTTTCCTGACGGAGAGGATACGCTTTGGAGCACTTCCTGGGAAGCCGAAAATGAGGTTGCTGCGAAGCTGTATCACGATTTCGGTTTTATAGAAAACGGCGAGATGGATGGAGACGAGATTGTTGCCGTTTTGGAACTCTAAAACAGCTCGCCAAATTCCGGTTTGTCGAGCCGCTAACGGATCGGTTTCAAAGAACATCTGAAGGCGAACCACGGCATCGCTTCTTTCAGATTCGTTCGGATAAAAACAGCAGCGCACCGGTTGTCCGATGCGCCGCCGTTCTGTTTCTGGTCAGCCCTCTTTCACTTTGTTTCTGATGCTGTCACCGAGGCATTTTGTGACATGCTGGTTCAGCTTTTCGATTCCCGCGCTCTCCTTTTCTGCGGAAAGGTGCGTATAGATCTTCATCGTAACGCTGAAATCCGCATGGCCGAGCAGTTTCTGCGCCGTCTTGACGTCCACGTCCGCGTCGTACAGCATGGTCGCATAGGAATGCCGAAGCTGATGCGCCGTAAAAGGCTCCATCGCCTAAACAGCAGGGATGAAACACACTTTGCCGTTCTCATTCTTTGTTCGAACCTTGTCACGACCGCCCGCGCAGATGTTCAGATAATGCATCGGGAAGCTCATTTATTCCTTCCCATTTAATGGATTCATAACCCGGAGGCCGCAGGTTCAAGTCCTGGTCCGCAAGCGCAAATAACCCTATTTTAGGGGTCTTTTCCTTTCTGTATGTTCTTTTCTCTTATTTCGCCTTTTGAGAAATGCGCTCGCGGCGGTTCAGTCCTTTTTTCTTGCGACCTCGGCGATTTCGGGCCAGCGGCTGATGATGTACTGCACCGCGTTGCGGCTGTGCGGAACCATGCAGTCCGTGCAGTTCTTGATCCCTGTTTCCGTATAGGTGAAATTGCCGCCGCACTTGTCGCCGAGCATATAGAGCGGACAGTAGCAGAAGAGGCAGTTGAAATCCTCGGGATGCGCCGTCTTGTGGCACGGGAAATACTTGCAGTCGGTGTTGTTGATGAAGGAATCGCTGTTCATTTTGCTGCTCCTCTCGTTTCGTCGATGCTGTATAAAAGCGCGTTCACGATGCACGCGGCGACGTTGCTGCCGCCCTTTCTGCCTCGCGCGACGATGCAGGGCACGTCCGTTTCGAGGATCATCTCCTTGGACGCAACGACGTTCACGAACCCGACCGGCACGCCGATGACGAGCTTCGGCCGGTAACCGTTGTCGATGTGTTCGCGAAGCCGGATCAGCGCCGTCGGAGCGTTGCCGATCGCAAAGATCACGTTTTCACCGAGGCGAACCGCCTTGTCCATACTCACACGCGCGCGGGTGACGCCCTGCGCCCTTGCCTCCTTTGCAACGTCCTCGTCGGACATGAAGCAGAACGCTTTGCCGCCGAGCTTTTCGAGCGTCCGCTTGCTGATTCCCGCAAGCGCCATCTGCGTATCGGTGACGACCGTCGCACCGCCTTTCAGCGCATCGATCGCAAGCCGCACGGCATCGGGCGAAAAGTACAGGTTGTCGGCATAGTCGAAGTCCGCCGTGGTGTGGATCACACGCTTGATGATCGGCGCCTGCATCGGATCCAGCTGCCGGTCGCCCAATTCCTCGGTGATAATGCGAAAGCTCTCGCGCTCGATGTCCATCGGCGCAATTCTTTGAATCTCCGTCATACGCCCTCCCGTAAAATGCGATAAATCGCGCTCATATCCATATGGCTGCGGATCGTGTCCGCAAGCAGATCGTACTGCTGCTGCTTGTGCGCCTCGCCCGAGACCTTGCCCAGAAGCGCAGGATCGACGCCCTTGTGTTCGGCAAGCGCGCGCACGAGCGCGCCGGCAACCGCGTCGCCGTCGAGTACGCCGTGCACATAGGTGCCGCAGACGTTGCCGCTTAAGGAGCCGTCCGCTTTCACCGCGCCGGTCACCGCGTCGGTGATCTCTGCGATCGGGATATCGGTTTCCGTTTCGCCCATGTGGATCTCGTAGCCCTCGAACGGAAGCCCCGAAAGCGCCGTAAAAGCGCCGGACAACGCGCCGAACGCGCCTGTTACGCGGGTGCGTGTCTTTTGCTCCGTAAAGATCGTTTCGACCGGTAAAAGTCCCATGCCGCGCAGGGTGCCGCCGTGCTCCACGCCGTGCGGATCGGAAAGCGTCTTCCCGAGCATCTGGTACCCGCCGCAGATGCCGAACACCGCCCCGCCGGCATCCGCAAAGCGCAGGATCTTCGCCTCAAGCCCGCTTTGCCGAAGCCATAAAAGGTCCGCCATCGTGTTTTTCGTGCCGGGCAGGATCACAAGGTCCGGTTCGTCGAACTCGCGCGTCGAAGATACATAGCGCACGGACACGCCGTCGATCGATTCGAGCGTGCGGAAATCGGTGAAATTGCTGATGCGCGGCAGCCGCATGACCGCGATATCGACGAGCGCCGCGGGCTTATTTTCGAGCCGTTCGGAAAGCGAATCCTCGTCATCGATGTCCAGATGCACGTACGGCACGACGCCGACGACCGGAATGTCCAAAAGGTCTTCCAACTGTTTGACGCCCGGTGTCAGGATCGATTCGTCGCCGCGGAACTTGTTGATGATCACGCCCTTGACCAGCGCGCGCTCATCGGGATCAAGCAGTGCGACCGTGCCGTAAAGCTGTGCAAACACGCCGCCGCGATCGATGTCGCCGACCAGAAGCACCGGCGAAGAGGCCGCCTTTGCCATGCCCATATTTACGAACACGTCCGCGTCCTTCAGATTGATCTCCGCGGGGCTGCCCGCGCCTTCGATGACGATGACGTCGTTTTGCGCGGACAGCGTGCTGTATGCCTTCATGACCTCCGGCATCAGCGTTTTTTTGATTCTGAAATAGTCCCGTGCGTTCATCTGCGCCCGGACTTCGCCGTTGACGATGACCTGCGAGCCCATATCGCTCGTGGGCTTCAGGAGGATCGGGTTCATCAGAACCGACGGCTCAACGCCCGCGGCTTCCGCCTGCACGACCTGCGCGCGGCCCATTTCGAGACCTTCCTTTGTGATGAACGAGTTCAGCGCCATGTTCTGCGCCTTGAACGGCGCGACACGGTACCCGTCCTGACGGAACACGCGGCAGAGTCCCGCCGCGATTAAGCTCTTGCCCGCGTTGGACATCGTGCCCTGGATCATGATCGCGTTTGCCATTTATACCTCCTTCGCCGCGGCGCGCAAAAAGCGCTCGACCGGCTTCGGGTTCGATTCAAAAAAGAGATGCGGAAACCCTGCCAGAAGATTTCCCTGTGTGTGCATGCAGGTCCATTCTTTGCCGTTCGGTTTGACTGCGGCGAATGCCGCGCCGGGTTCGCCGCTTTCGAAGTAGTGAAACTCATGCGCTTTGATCGCTTCGCCCGCTTGGAAAAACGCCGAATCCGCGTTTGCACAAAGCGTGATATAGCCGAATCGCCCGAGCTTTTGTGTGCGGAATGCGTCCGCGCGGATCACGCCGCACATCGGGTACGGTTTGCCGTCCATGTCGGAAAGCGTATCGTGGAGATACAGGAATCCGCCGCACTCGGCGAGCGTCGGCATGCCCGCTTCGATCGCCGTCCGGATCGCCGTTCGCATCGCGGTATTTTGGGAAAGCTGCTCTGCAAAAAGCTCCGGATAGCCGCCGGGCAGATACAGCCCCTGCGTCCCCGCAGGCAGCGCCGTGTCGGAAAGCGTCGAAAAGTATTTCAGCTCCGCGCCGTACCGTTTGAGCAGAGCAAGGTTGTCGCGATACAAAAAGCAGAATGCCTTGTCCTTTGCGACCGCGATCACCGTTTTCGGCATGTCGGGAACGACCGGCGCATCCGGTACGGTAAGCTCCGGCGCGGACTGCATCAGCGCCTCGAGCGCATCGAAATCGAGCGTCGTCTCGAACAGCGCCGCAAGCGCGTCGAGCTTTTCGGAAAGGTCTTTGACCTCATTCGGCGTGACCAGTCCCAGATGGCGGCTTTCGAGCGTCAGCGCGTCGGATTTCGGCACGAAGCCCAGCGGAACGACGCCGATCGCTTCGACCTGCGGCTTCAGCGCGCGATAGACGTGCTCGCTCATGCGGTTGAAGATCACGCCTTTGATTCCGCTGTCGGGACGGTAATCCAGAAAGCCCCGAAGCGTCGCCAGCGCGGAAAGCGATTGTCCGCGGCTGTCGACGATCAGCACGACCGGCGCGGAAAGCGCCTTTGCGACGGCATAGGTGCTCGCCTCGTCGCTTGCCGCCGAAAGCCCGTCATAATAGCCCATCACGCCCTCGATCACGGCGCTGTCGGCGCCGTCCGCGTTCTGCGCGTACAGGCGTCTCAATGTATTCTCGTCGGAAAAGAACAGATCGAGCGTACCGGATTTCACGCCGACCACGCGTTCGTGAAACAGCGGATCGATATAGTCCGGTCCGCACTTGAACGCGGACACGGCTTTGCCGCGGTTTTTGAGCGCGCGCAGGATCCCGCAGACGATCGTGGTCTTGCCGCTGCCGGAAGAAGGCGCGGCGAACAGTACGCGCGGACTATGCATCTTCTCCGCCCCCCTCGCAGGAAATGACGGTTACCGGATTCTGCGCGGTCATCATGTGATACGCGCCGACCTTGCGTGCGCGGGAAACGTTCAGCTCAACGATCTCCTCGTTTACAAGATGCAGCGCTTTGATCGCCGCAGTCGCCTCCGCAAAGGTCTCCGCGGTCACCGTGTTCAGAACGATGCGCACGCGCGGATTCTTCGAAAGCGCCGCCTCGATGATCTCTTTGAGATTTCCGCCGCTGCCGCCGATAAAGACGTGCGTGGGTGCGGGAAGTGCGAATAACGCCTCCGGTGCCGATCCCTCGATGACCGTGACGTTCATCACGCCGAGATGCCGCTTGTTTTGTTCGATCAGCGCGCAGGCGTCCGTGTTCCGCTCGATTGCAAAGACCTGTCCGTCCTCCGCTGTCTCCGCCATCTCGATCGACACCGAGCCGGTGCCTGCGCCGACGTCCCAGCAGATCGCGTTTTTCGTCAGCCGAAATTTCGAAAGCGTTACCGCGCGGACCTCGGACTTGGTCATCGGCACCTCGGTGCGCAGAAAATCACCGTCCGCTCTGCCGTGCGCGACGACCGCGCTCTCGGCGTTTGGATTCTCGATGCAAAGGATCGCAAGCGGGGAGAAATCGCGTTCAGCAAGCTGCTCCGCCGTGCCGCGCTCGATCGTTTCGTCCGCGCTGCCGAGATCGGTGCCGACGGCGACCTGCACGCTTTTGAATCCGGTTTCGCACAGCAATGCAAGCTGATCCTTCACACCGTGCTCCCCGCCGACCAGCACAAACGTGCGGACGTGCGTTCTGACCTTTGCGGGCAGATTGACCGTGCGGCCGTGCGCGGACACAAGCGCCGCGTCGTGATACGGCACGCCGAGTTTTGCCGCAAGATACGAGACCGATGATATGCCGGGCAGAACCGTCGGATTCAGGTCCCGAATCAGCGGCAGCAGCTTCTTTGCGCCGCTGAAAAAGCCGGTGTCCCCCGACATGGCAACGACAATGCGGCTTGCGTCCGTACTGCGTAGGATCGTTTCGATCTCCTTCGGCGCGATCGCAAGTTCGACCGGTTTATGAAAACGGTTCAGCGTGTCGGTCACGCGCTTTGCGCCGATAATCAATTCCGCCTGTTCGCAGGCGCGTACGGCGTCGACGGTCAGCGTCCGATCGCCGTCCATACCGATGCCGATCACCGTGATCTGTTTTTTCAAGCGGATCCCGAACCATTCCGAAAGCCGCGCGAGGCATTCCGTTTCGGATACGCCTGTTTCCTCGTCCGGACGTCGGATCACCACGGGCGTCGCGCCGCAGGCCCTTGCCGCACGAATCTTTTCCGCGAAGCCGCCGGACGCGCCGGTGTCCTTTGTGACGAGGATCTTTGCGTCGATCGCACGGATCATCGCCTCGTTCAGCTCCTCGGAAAACGGTCCCTGCATGCAGATGAGATGCTTGCCCGAAAACCCGAGCGCAAACGCTGCGTCGGTCGATTCTTTGACCGGCAGGATGCGGGCGAACAGCCGCGTTTCAAACTCCTTGACCGCCGTATAGCAAGAAAGCTCCTTGCTGCCGACGGTTAAAAGCACGTTGCCCTCTAACGTATTCAAATACGCGATCGCCGCGTCGGTGTCGTCGACAAATACGCAGCCGTCCGCCTGCTCCGATGCGCGCAGCACGCGAAGATACTCCGTGCCGGTTTTTTCGGCGACGGCTTTGAGCGTCTTTGTGATTTCGGCGGCGTACGGATGCGTCGCGTCGATCAGAAGCTGCGCCTGCGTCTCCCGGATCAGCGCTTCGATCTCCTCCGCGTTCTTTCTGCCGTGCAGCACCGTGATATTTTCGGCGGGCGCGATCAGCGTTTCGCCGTACTCCGTGGCGACGCTGACCGTGACGGAAACGGGCTGATCTTTGAGCACTTTCGCAATATGCCGACCCTCGGTCGTGCCCGCAAACAAAAGAATGTTATTCATACAGGTATCCTCTCGGGGTCACCATTTTTCCGTTGATATTCTTCGTCTGGGAATTGCCGATGAACACGGTGGAGAACATGTCGACCTCCGTGTCCCGGAGTTTTTCAAGCGTCAGAACCTGCGTTGACTCGCCCTCTCTGCCGATGTTCCTTGCAATGCCGCAGACGGTTTCGGGCGAGGCGAACCGGAGGATGAGATCGCAGGCGCGCTGCAAATAGTCGTGCCGCTTATGGCTCGACGGATTATAGAGACAGATGACAAAGTCCGCTTCCGCCGCTGCAAGCAGCCGCGTTTCGATCTTCTCCCACGGGGTCAGAAGATCGGAAAGCGAAATCACCGCAAAATCGTGCATCAGCGGCGCGCCTAAAATCGCCGCGCCGGAAAGCACCGCGGAAACGCCCGGAACGGTCTCGAGTTCAACGCCCGGATATTGCGGCAGGAGTTCTTCACAAAGCCCGCTCATGCCGTACACGCCCGCGTCGCCGCTGCATATGAGCGCAACGGTCCTGCCCTGCGCCGCGGTTTCCAGCGCAAGCCGCACGCGGTCGACCTCCTTTCGCATCGGTGTCGAAAGAAATTCCTTGTCCGGAAAATCCGCGCGAACGAGATCGATATAGACCGTGTAGCCCACGATCACGTCGCTCGCACGTAAAACATTCTGCGCACGGACCGTCATGCCGTCCGCACCGCCGGGACCGAGCCCCACCACGAAAAGCTTATGCAAACGAGATCCCCTCCTTTGATCGGGCAAGCGCGAAGGTCATGCCGTCCTCCGCGATCTTCTTTACCGCCAGTTCGCCCTGCGACGCTTTGACCGCCGCGCGTTCCGAAACGCAGTCCACTCCGGTCGTTTCCTTTACAAACGCCGAGCCGGAAAACGTCCCCGGCACCGCGTTCAGTTCGTTCGCGGAATACGTGAAAAACGGCAGTCCGTTCGCTCCTGCAAACGCCAGAAGCGCCGGTTCGTCCTTTTTGAGATCGATGCTTGCGATGCAGGAAAGCTCCGAAGCCGAAACGCCGTGCGCCGAAAGTTCGCGCCGGACAAACGCGTCGAACGCCTCCGGGTCCTTCCCCCGTCGGCAGCCCGCGCCGAGCGCGAAGCGCTGCGGGATCAGCCAAAGCGTTGTTTCGTACGGCGTCTTGTGTTCGCGCGAAACGCAAACGCCGATTTTTGCATCCCCCGTCGTCAGTCCCGCCGGAAGCGTGCCGGAAACCGGAAGATCGGACGAAAACCCCACCGGTTCGCCGTTAAGGAGCGCCGCGGAGACCAGCTTTGCAAGTTCCATGTTCGTGATGAACAGGCGGTTTTGCTTTGCGAACACATCCACCGCAAACAACTCGTTGATGTCGGTCGCGGTCGTGATCACCGGTGTTGCGCCGAGCGTCTTCGAAAGCGTGTCTGCAAGTGCGTTCGCCCCGCCGAGGTGCCCGGAAAGCAGCGGGATTGCGAACGTCCCCTTCTCGTCGAGCACCAGCACCGCCGGATCGGTCTTTTTATCCCTGACCCACGGCGCGATCGCACGGACCGCAATGCCGCTTGCGCAGACAAAGATCAGCGCGTCGGCGCGCGCGAAGCCGTCCCCCGCCCATTGCGCGGCGGATACCAAAAGCGGTTCGTCGCCCGCCTTCAGAAACTTCGGCAGCGCGAAGCGGCGGCAGTCATGCCCCGCCTGTTCGAGCGCATCCGCGACGCGCTCCGCCGTGTCGCGTCCGTGCGCGGTATAGGAAACGATCCAAATCTCCATTCGTTACTCCTTCGCCGGTCGGAATTCGGTCGAAAACGCCGGGTTGTAAAGCTCCGAGCGCGCATAGCCGCTCTGACGTACCGTGTCGCCCACGATAATGAGCGCGGTCTTTTTCACTTCATTTTTCTTTGCGCAGGCAGCAAGCGTTGAGACGGTGCAAAGATACGTCCGCTCGTCCGGCCAGGTCGCCTTATAGACGATCGCCGCGGGTGTGTCGGGTTCGTAGCCGCCCGCAATCAATTCCGCCTGCGTCTTTTCAAGGAGTCCTGTGCTTAAAAACAGCACCATCGTCGCCTTATGCGCAGCAAATGCACGGACGCTTTCGCGCTCGGGCACCGGCGTTCTGCCCGCCATGCGCGTGATGACGACGCTCTGCGAAACGTCCGGCAGCGTGTATTCCATGTTGAGCGCCGCCGCCGCGCCGCAGAACGAGCTGACGCCGGGCGTATAGTCGTAGGCGATCCCCTGTTTTTCGAGCGCGTCCATCTGCTCGCGGATCGCGCCGTACAGGCACGGATCGCCGGTGTGCAGGCGCACGGTCATAAGCCCCTGCCGTTCCGCGTCGAACATGACGGAAAGGACCTCTTCCAGCGTCATTTCCGCGCTGTTATAAATCTTTGCGCTCTCCTTTGCATCGTCCAGAAGCGCCGGGTTCACCAGCGAACCGGCATAGATGATGACGTCCGCCTCTCTTAATAGCCGCTGTCCGCGCACCGTGATAAGGTCTGCCGCGCCGCAGCCCGCTCCCACAAAATGAATCATGCCCCTGTCTCCTTTTCCGCTGTTTGGATCCACGCGCGCGCCGTTCCATTTCGGAACAGCTCGCGGTTTCCGGTCGTGAATACGATCACGCCGATCGAAAGTCCCTGAAAGCGCTTTGAAAGCGCGGCGTCGATGCGCTTGTTCAGTTCGGTCATCGTGCCCGAAAGCAGTCCTTTTTCCTCTAAAATCCGCAGCATTTCGTCGGTCGTCACGCAGTCGAACATCGTCTTCTGCGTTTCTTCGTCCGCGCCCGCCGCCTTTGTCGCCGCTGCGATGAGCTCCGCGCGGTGATCGCCGAGCTTTGAATGCGTATTGAAGATCCCGCCGGACAGCTTGACAAATTTGCCGATGTGTCCGCAGAGCAAAACCTCGGAAAATCCCGCTTCGATCGCAGCTTGCAGCGCGTCGCCGACGTAGTTTGAGCATTTCACGATCCGCTCGTCCGCAATGCCGTACCGCTCCTTCAGAAAGTCCGCACCGTAGTTGCCGGGCGTGAGCACAAGCCGCATATCGCCGAGCGCTCTGCGCTGACGGACCTCCAGTACGATACTGTCGATCAGCGCGTCCTCGCTCATCGGTTCGACGATGCCGCTTGTGCCGAGGATCGAGATCCCGCCCACGATGCCAAGCCGCGGATTGAACGTCTTTTCGGCAAGCGCAACGCCCGCCGGGATCGAGATCACGACCGAAAGCCCGCCGCGATACTCCCATTCCTCCGCGACCGTTTCGACCGCGTTTCGGATCATCTCGCGCGGGACGGGATTGATCGCCGCCTCGCCGATCGCCTGTTTCAAACCGGGCTTCGTCACCCGTCCGACGCCCTCGCCGCCGTCGATCAGAATCCCGGGAACATCAGAAAACGCAACGCACGCATAGACCATTACGCCGTCGGTCACGTCGGGATCGTCGCCGGAATCCTTGCGGATCGTGCAGGAGGCGAACCCGTCGCCGCGCACCGGTTCCAATACCGGAAGGTTGAGATCGATCCCTTTCGGCGTATGGATCGGAACCGTCTTCGGCGCCGTACCGGAAAGCAGCAGGATCGCCGCCGCCTTTGCCGCCGCCGCAGCGCAGGTGCCGGTGGTGAAGCCGAAGCGCAGGCGCTTGCCGTCCTTTTCAATGAAGTGTTCTTCGATGCCGGTTTTATGCATGCAGCGCCTCCGAAATTGCCGCGATCAGCGCGGCGTTTTCCGTGTGCGATCGCACCGCAATCCGCACGTCGCCCGGTTCGAGTCCGCGGTAGTTCGAGCAGTCGCGCACCAGAATACCCTGTTCGAGCAGCCGTTCGTACAGCCCCGGCACGCCGGAAAGCAGCAGAAAGTTTGCGTCGCCCGGCAGTACGGAAACGCCGAGCGCCTTGAGTTCGCGTATCAGATACGGCTTTTCCTGCGCAAACAGATCGCGCGCCTTTTGCGCCCAGTCCGGGCAGTCCAGCGCGGCAAGCCCCGCGCGTTGTGCGACCGTCGAGACGTTCCACGGCTGCACGGTTTCGGACATTTTGAGCAGCAGATCGCGGTTTTTCGAGATCGCATAGCCGAGGCGCACGCCCGCCATGCCGTAGGTCTTGGTGAACGCTCTGAGGATCAGCGCACGGTCGTTTTCTTTCAAAGACCCGGTCAGCGAAAACGCCCTGTCCGCATCGGCAAGGTCCAGAAAGCACTCGTCCAGAAACATCCGCGTCCCGGTTTTGCGGCAGCGATCGAGGACCTTCAAAAGCAGCTTCGGATCGATGCTGCGCCCGGTCGGATTGTTCGGCGAACAGAGCATGAGCACGTCCGTCTGCTCTGTGATCGCATTAAGAATCTCCTCCGTAAGCGCAAAGCCGTTTTCTCTCAAAAGCGGGTAGAACGCCGGTTCGACGCCAGCGGTTCGGAGCGCCGTTTCATACTCCGCAAACGACGGCACGGGCAGCAGCGCGGTTTTCGGGCGAAGTGCCTGTACGAATGAAAAAATCAGCTCCGCCGCGCCGTTGCCGCAGAGAATCTCATCGGGCAGAACGCCGATTTGCGCCGCAAGCGCTTCGCGAAGCCGCAGGCAATAGGGATCGGGATAACGGGAAACGTCCTCCGCCGCAGCGCGGATCGCTGCCTTCACGGGTTCGGGCGTGCCGAACGGATTGACGTTCGCGGAAAAATCGAGCGTCACGCGGTTTTTGTAGACGTCGCCGCCGTGTCCGTAGTCTTTGAGAATCATATGCCGATCCCTCCGAAAAACGCGAGCGGAAGCAGAACCGCTTCCGAAAGGATCAAAAGCAGAATGCTTGCGCCGTACATCAGCGCGTCGGTGCGCCGGACGTCGGCCCGTTCGATCGCGCGGTCGTTGTCGCCGATCGCGGGTTTTTCGACGAGCTTTCCGAAATAGCTTGCAGGGCCCGCAAGCTCAACGTGCAGCGCGCCCGCCGCAACCGATTCGGTCTGCGCGGAGTTCGGGCTTGCGTGCTTTCTTTTATCGCGCTTCCATATGCGAAACGCGTTTTTGCCGTCGAGCTTCACAAGCGGCGCAACGGCGATCATCGCAAGCGCGCATAGCCGCGACGGAACAAAGTTCATCGCGTCGTCCAGCTTTGCCGCGGCGCGTCCGAAATAGAGATAACGGTCGTTTTTATAGCCGACCATCGAATCCATCGTGTTGACCGCCTTATAGAAGAACCCGCCGACCGCGCCGAACAGAACCATGAACAGCATCGGCGCGACCACGCCGTCCGATGCGTTCTCCGCCACGGTCTCGACCGTCGCCTTCAAAACCTGTTCTTCGGAAAGCGTTTGCGTGTCGCGTCCGACGAGCATGGCGATCTGTCTGCGCCCGGCTTCGAGTCCGTCGGTTTCGAGCGCCTTTACGACCTTGGTCGCTTCCTTTGCAAGGCACCTTGCCGCAAAGCACTGCCAGCACATGATCGAGCTTGCGGCAAAATATGCCCACGGCGAGAGCAGATAGAGTCCGAACAGAATGCCGAAGCTCACGCCCGCGGACAGAAGCGGCACGAGGATCGCCATCGCCGTTCCGGCGGCAAGCGCGCCGCGGTCCGTTTGGGGGAAGATGCGGCGCAGGACCTTTTCGGAAAGCGAAATGCCTTTTCCGATCAGCACCACGGGATGCGGAAGCCACGCGGGATCGCCGAGCACGCAATCGATCAGGAAGCCCGCAAGCACGGACAGAAGCGTCATCTGCCAGAGGGTCATGCTTCGACCCCCTTCAAAAACGCGTCGGCGCCGGTCAGAATCCCCGCTTCCTTTGCCGCCTCGTATAAATCTTTGTTTGCGGCGTTGGTTTCGCCGAACGCCGGCACGGTACAGAGAACCTTTCCGATCGAACGCATGCGTTCCGCAGCCGCCGAACACGCCGCTTCCGTTGCCGTCGAGAATGCGGGAATCTCATAAAGCTCCGCGGCAAGCGCCTTTGCGACCGGGTAATCGAGATCGCTTTCGGCTAAAATCCCCGCCGCAAACGGCACGCCCGCCCGCTGCAAAGCGCGGTAAACCGGAATGCCGCTTCCGCCGCCGCCGATCACAAAGACCTGCGGTACGCCCGAAACCGCGGGAAGCTCCACGCTTCCGAACAGCGCGTTAAAGCTGCCGTTTTCGATGCCGTACAGTTCAGAGATGTACGCGTCCGTAAAGATATTCTCCGGCGTATCGCAGCGGTCGATGCGGTTGTGCGCAACGCACACGACGCGGTCCGAGATCTTCTCGGCAAGGTCCAGCTCGTGCAGGGACACGATGACCGCGACCTGCTTTTCGCGGACCATGTTTTTCAGAATATCCAGAAGCTCCAGCTTGTGCTTCACGTCGAGGAACGACGTCGGCTCGTCGAGCACGATGATCTCCGGCTGCTGCGCGATCGCGCGGGCAAGCAGGATCCGCTGCCGCTGACCGTCGGAGATTGCGGAAAACGGACGGTCCGCAAAGTCCTGCGCGTGCACCGTTTCGATCGCCGCATCGACGATCGCTTTGTCCTCTTTTGAAAGAATGCCGAGCCGTCCGGTATACGGATAGCGCCCGGTTGCGGCGATGTCCCGACATGTCATGAGTTCGCCCTTGATCCGATCGGTCATCACGATCGCAAGCTTTTTCGCAATATCGCGCTCTTTAAGTCCCGCCATGTCGCGTCCGTCGAGCACGACGGTGCCCGCGATCAGCCGGAGCTGTTTGATCATGCTTTTCAGGATTGTCGATTTGCCCGAGCCGTTCGGTCCGATCAGCGTTAAGATTTCGCCGCGGCGCACGCCGATCTCGATGTTTTCGATCAGCGGCTTGCCGTCGTAGCCGACGGTCATCCGCTCGGTGGAAATGTAATACGTGCCGTTCATCTGCCGCCCTCCTTCTGCCTGCGGAGCATCACAAGGATGACGATCGGCGCGCCGAACACGGCGGTTACGGAACTGATCGAAAGCTCGTTCGGCGCAAACGCCGTGCGGGCAATGAGATCGCAGAAGAGACAGAACACCGCCCCGCCCAAAAAGCACGCGGGGATCATCACGATCGGCTTTGCGGTTTTAAAGAGCCGGCGCATCAGATGCGGCACCGCGACGCCGACGAAACTGATCGGGCCGGCAAACGCCGTGACGCACGCGGAAAGCACGCCGGAAAGCAGGATCAGCGCGATCCGGAACGCTTTGATATTGACGCCCATGTTCTGCGCGTACGTCTCGCCGAGCTGATAGGCGCCGATCGGCTTGCTCAACAGAAAGGTGATCACGAGCGCGGGCAGTACAACCGCCGCAATGACGATCACGTTGTCCCACTGGATGTTTGCAAAGCTGCCCATTGCCCAGTCATGGAGCTTGACGATGTTGGAATCGTCGGCAAACCGGATCACGAACTCCGTGATCGCCGAGCAGATGTAGCCGATCATGACGCCGCAGATGATCAGCATCGACATGCGTTTGACCCGATAGGAAATCGCCAGCACAAACGCCATCGAAAGCATTGCGCCGACGAACGAGGCGACGATCAGCGTCACCGAGCCCACGGCGATCCCGCGGCTTAAGAATCCGATCATCGTGACCGAAAGCACGAGCTTCGCTCCGGACGAAATACCGAGGATGAACGGACCCGCGATGGGGTTGTTGAAAAAGGTTTGCAGCAGAAAGCCGGACAGCGCCAGCGCGCCGCCCAGAAGGATCGCGGGAAGGATGCGCACCATGCGCACGTCCATCACGATCACGCGGTGCGCGCTGTTTGCATGCAGCAGTCCGTCAAAGACTTCGGACACCGAAAGCGCCGTGCTGCCCGCAACGATGTTCCAGAATGCGAAGCCCAAAAGCGCGGCAAAGAGAAGCGCAAAGCCGAGCCACAGCCGCACGCCCGATGCGTTTCGTTCGGTTTTGCGTTTCTCCTCCATGTTCCGCCTCCGTCAGTTGAGTTTATGAAGATATTGAAGTTCGCCGTCTCCGTCCGACAGCACCCGGTAGAAATCGCCGATCAGCTTGCCGATGCCCATCGGCTCCTGAAACAGGTTCTTGCCCGTGCACCAGACGTCGCCGTTCTGCACCGCCCGAAACTCCGAAAAGAGCGGGCTCTTGTCCAGAAGTTCGGCGAGCGTATAGATCTCGCCGTCGATCGTGCTGTTGTAGATCAGCACGTCCGCGTCCTTCGCCGCGGTATAAAAACTCTCCATCGTCATGTTGACAGTCGAGAGTGCGCTGCCGCTCGAAAGATCGGAGAACACGTATGCGCCGCCCGCCGTTTCGAGCATCTTCACGACGTAGTCGTCGCTCTTGCGCACGTTGACCGCGCCTGCGCCGGTGACGTAGAAGAACGCGACGGTCTTACCGCTTTTCGGCAGGTTCCCGATCGCTTCGACCGATTGTACCTCCGCATCGAACAACGCTTCCGCCTCGTCTTCCCGCCCCAGGATCGCGCCGTAGACCTTGATCCATTCCATGCGTCCCAACGGATCCTGCTCGTAGCTCGAGCGCTCGATCAGCACCGGAATGCCGTAGCCCGTGAGTTTTTCGCTGATCGCGGGAGAATGGTAGATCATTGTGGATTCCAGCGCAAGATCGCACCGTTCCTTCAGAAGCAGCTCGTAATCGGGCGCGTTGTACTTGCCCGCAAAGAGCATATCTCCGCGCTCCATCGCGTCCTTTGCCTCGTCGATCGCCCAGCCGTCCGCTTTTGTGCCGGAAAACCGCACCGATGCAACGCCGTCCAGCGCGCGGAAAAAGTCCATCGCGCTCGTCGCGGCAAGATAGATCCGGTCGACCGGACGGTACAGCACGATCACGTCGTCGGGCAGGCCGACAGGTTTTCCCATGCCCTCCGGAACAAGCAGCAGCTTTCCGGTCGCAGGGACCGTAATCAGCTCGTAGCCGTCCATCAACTGCGTGATCGAAAACTCGGTTGCACAGCGCACCGGCGTGCGCCCGATCTCCGAAAGAGAACTCCATGCGGGACCCTCCGGACGGTCGGTTTCCGCCGTTTTTGCCCCGCCGCACGCAGCGCTCAAAACGCAAAAAGCAGCGCACAGCAAAAGTGCGCCGATCTTTTTTGCGATCCGTCCGTTCATGATGCAGGCGTAAGCGACGCCGCGTCGAACGTGATTGTGTATTCGATTTCGTGAGGCGTGCTCATCGCCGTGGTATCCGCGATCACCTGCAGCGGCTCACGGATGCTCTTCACGGGAATGAGGAACGTCGCGTGTCCGTCCTTGATCGACGGCAGATAGCGTTCGCCGTCGACCAGCATGTAATCATACTTGTCGCTGCTCCAGATCACAACAAGCGAGGCGTGTCCGTCCTGAAAAACGACCAGCTCTGCAGGCGACTGGATCTTTGCTTTTCCGGTGCCGCCCGTAAGCGTGACGCCGATCGTATAGGTCCCCTCCTTCGGCAGCGCCGGTTTTGCGCAGCCGGTCGCTGCAAGCAGCAGAACCGCCGCAAGCGCAAAAACAATGATCCTCTTTTTCATAAAACAACCTCCGAATAAAAATCGGCGGCGCGGCATTCTGCGGTTTCGCCGCGCCGCCTTATCTTCTCCTATTCTACATGACTTTTGTCCGATCCGCAAGCATCAGTTTTGCGGAACGGGGTTTAAGACCATGACTTTATGATCGTACCACTTGCCCGACTTGCCGATGATCGCCAGATCAAATTCCTCGCCGATGACTGAAACCGGAATGTCGAAACCGTAGACTTCCTCGCTTGTGCCGTCGTCATACGTGACGGTATCGACCGTCGGCTCAAGCAGCACCGCGCCGTCCTTCTGCGCATCCGCCGCAAGTCCGACATACAGATTCAGAATCGACTTCGAGACGAGACTGACATGAATGAACATCTTCCCGTCCTTGACCGTCAGAACACCGAGACCGTTGTTTGCCTCGTTGACGTGGAACATGCTGCTGTCCGTCTTGAATTCGGCGTCGTATACGCCGTCCGCAAGCACGCCGGTCGCCGGAGTCGTCTCTGCGCTCTTTGCGGGAGCCGCTGCCGCAATCGCCGCGCCGCTGTGCTCGACGTAGATTGCCTGTACCGCTTCAATGCTGCCGAGGCCCGCAATCTGCGTCTTGACCTCAAAGAACAGACCCGCATCGGTGAACTGTCTCAGCCAGGATTCCGGATCGTCCGGATCTGCCATATCGTTGTTGGCGTGATCGCCCGCAACGACCATCAGCGGGCGAAGCACGACCTTGTCATAGCCCGCCGTATGGACCGCTTCGATGATGTTCTCACACGCGGTCTCTTCCGGCTCGCCTTCCACAGTGCCGATGAACACGTTCTTGTATCCGAGGCTGTTCATCATGGTCTGCATCTGGGAA
>CADAZC010000029.1 GCA_902792295.1 uncultured Eubacteriales bacterium | reverse complement strand
ATCCGCGGTTTGCGTATTCGCTGAACCGCAATCCGCTCCTGAAACTGTACGGCATCCTGCCGAAGCGGTTGAAGCTCTTTGCGATCCGAACGATTCTGAAGCACAAATAAAAAAGCGGGAAGAAATCTTCCCGCTTTTTGTTTATCGGATTATTCCAGCACGATCGCGCCGTCGTCCGTGATCTTCAGCGCGCTTTCATAGAACGCCTTGCAGGCGCGGACCATGTAATCCGTGTCCTTGACGCCGCCGGTTTCGACCGCGGAGTGCATCGCGAGCTGCGCAAGCCCGATGTCGACCGTTTTCATCGAAACGCGCGTGTTGCTGATGCTGCCGAGCGTTCCGCCGCCCGCAATGTCGCTGCGGTTCGCAAAGTGCTGCACCGGAACGTCTGCGCGCGCGCAGATTTCGGCGAACAGCGCTTCGGAAAGCGCATCGGTCGCGTAGCGCTGGTTTGCGTTATGCTTGATGACCACGCCGCCGTTCAGATGCGGCGCATTCTTGGCGTCGGAAAGTTCCGGATGATTCGGATGCAGAGCGTGTCCGTTGTCGCACGAAAGCATCAGGGAGGCAGGAAGCATCTCGGACAGTGTGCGTCCGTAATGCGCCGCGATGCGCGTCACAACGTCAAAGAGGAACGTGCTCGCCGCGCCCTGCTTCGTTTCGCTGCCGACCTCCTCATTGTCGAACAGCGCGTAGACGGGGATCGCTTTCGGCGTTCCCATCTCCAAAAGGGCGGCAAGCGTCGTATAGGCGCATTGCAGGTCGTCGATGCGCGGCGCGCAGAAGAACGCGTCGTCCGCGCCGAAAACGGAGCCGCGCGTGCGGTTGATCACATAGAGATCGAGCGAAACGATCGCGTCCGGTTCCGTGCCGAGCCGCTCCGCGACGAGCTTCTTTACCGTGCCCTTCTCGGCGGAATTGCACAGCAGAGGCAGGGTGTCGACGGCTTTGTTGTACTTATAACCGTTGTTGATCTCGCGGTTGAAGTGGATGCAGACGTTCGGGATCAGGCAGAGATCGCGGTCGAACGTGACCACACGCGTTTCAAACGCCGCGCCGTTCTTGACGATCGCGCGTCCCGCAAGCGACAGGGGACGGTCGAACCAGCTCGAAACGATCATGCCGCCGTAGCCCTCGGTGTTCAGCTTCAGGTAGCGGTCGAACATCGCGACCTCGGAATCCGTTTTGAGCTTCCAGCACGGCGAATCGCTGTGACTTGCGGCGATCATAAAGCCCATGACAGGGTTTTCCGGAACGGTGAACGCGATAAGCGACGAGCCGTTGCGCGTCACATAGTAACGTCCGCCGGGTACGAGCGCCCATTCGTTCTGAAAGGACAGACGGACAAAGCCCGCCGCGTCCAGCATGGACTGCGCTTTCTGAACGGCGGCAAAGCTGACGGGGGAATGCTCGATGAAGTCGAGCAGTGCGTTGGTGCGGTCAAGATCGGAACGATTCATACTTACCTCCTGGATTTTGTAGGTTGAGACGGTATCCGCTCTTTTTTGCGGCGCGGTCGGACCGCGGCAAGCTGCAGCAGAATACCGGATGCGAGACACAGAACCGGAACGAGCAGGTCGAGCGCGATAAACAGATTTTCACGCGCGGGATCGTTGGTGTCGGAAAGCGCTTTTCCGACGGTATAGACGGAGAAATCGTGCTCGCGCATCGCTTCCTTGAGATACACCGTCTCCGAAGAAGGATCGGCGGCTTTGGCACGAACGGAGCAGATGATGAAGAAGCAAAGGAACACAAGCGCGAGCAAAAGCCCGATGTGCGAAAGGATGACTGCAATTTTACGGATCGTCGGATTCATCATGTCCTCCTTTACGGCTCCACAACGGCAAGGATGTCGCTGTGCGTGCGGTCGTTGTGCCCGAACACGGTCTTGTTCCAGACCATGCTCGAGGATCCGCCGCCGTCGAGATTGTACGCGGAAGTGAATTTCAGGTCCTCACACAGCTTTGAAAGCTCCACAAGCGTCATGCCGGGAGACTTGCCGTTGCCGCGGTTTCGTCCGTGATAGTCGATGATCTCACGTGTGCCGAGCACCACCACGATTCCGTAGTGACCCGGTTCATAATAGCCGAGCGCGGTGCGCGGGTTGATCTTTCCGAGGTTGGAATTGAATTTCGTTTTTGCCGTTCCGTCGTCGTTCAAAAGCTTCGGACCGAAGTTGAACACATGCAGCGGGTAGTTTCCGACGATTTCGTCATAGTCGATCCGATCCAGCACGCAATCGTACACGCGCATCGTTCCGTCGTTGTAGATGACACAGAGATCGCGTGAGAACTTCGTCTGCTTCTTGCCGTCCTTCGGGAACAGCTGGATGCCGTTCCGGATCACCAAGCCGTCCTCGATCTTGCCGGAATTGAAGTTGTCGCCGTTTGCCGCGACAATCGCATTGATATCGGCGGCATAGGACTGTGTTTTTACGTTCCTGCGGAACGAAATGCTGTAGTTTGCCTTGATGCAGTCCATGCTGCGTACAAAAATGTCGGCAAGCTGATACTCGAGCTTTCCCTTTTGATAATGATAGATATCGACCGCCGCGTTCATGCCGCTGTAGGAATAGATCAGTGCTTTCTTTGTGCCGTCGGGCAGCGTTTCGACAATGTTGTCTGCGGCGAACACCTGCGCGTGCGGCGTTGCGGAGATTTTCTCCGGGAACTTCTCGGAAAGCGGCACGGGCACCTCCGTCGGCGCAGGCGTCACAAGCGGCAGGGTGGGCAGCGCTTCCGCCGTTTCTTCGAGCACGACGATCTCGCCTTCCTCCGGCGTGGGGGAGGGCGTTTCCGATGCCGGCGGCTCGGTTGCGACGGGCGTGGGAAGCCGGTATTCCGCGATGGTGTTCGGCTCGACAAGCGGATTTGTGCAGGTTTTGAGATACAGCGTAAGGGAAAGCGCGGCAAACAGAATGAAATCGCAGAGGATGATCAGCCACATCCGCCCCTTATGGAAATAATGCTTCTTAAATGCGCCGGAAATCCGCAAAAAGTCAAACAGCAGCACCGAAAGCACGAACAGGATCGGGATTGCAATCGGCAGCCACGGCATGTTCGCATAGATGAAGGAATGCGGGTTGTAGTATTCCAGCAGGTGGAACAGAATATAAACCGCGGAAAGCACGATTCCGAGGTTCAGAAAAACAACGGCGATCAAACGGATGATTGCCAAAGTTTTTTTTGATATTGCGGGACGATGTTCGGACATGATCCGCTCCGGTCAGCTTTTCGCCGGCGCTTTCGTGCGGAACACAATCGTGCGCTGCAGCCCGAAAGAAACCGGATAGCAAATCAGCTGCGAAAGGATGTTCGCAAGCCAGGCGGGGACGCCGAGACGCGTAAACAGCTCGAGGAAGAGCCAGTTCAGAAGCAGAACCGTGACCGCACAAATCGCGTATTTCAGCAGGTTCCGCTCTTTTTTCGAGCTTTCAAAAACGAAGCGGCGGTTCAGAAGATAATTGCAGAATCCCGAGATCACGCGCGCCAGCGCAAGCGAGACCATGCGGAGCACGGATCCGCCGCCGACGAAAACGATCGGATTCAGCGCAAGCAGTGTTTCCGCCCATTTCTCGGAGACCTCGCGGCGGAAAGAGAACATCTCTTTTGCAACGGCAAAGCCGCCGAACGCGGCGATTACCCCGTAAAAGATCAGGCAGAAGCTGATAAAATCGATTAAAAAACTCAAAAACGACGTCGACATGAACTTTAAAAACGTCGGCCCGAGGAACTTGAAGATGACCTTATAGATTTTTGCGGAATCGCGCAGCGTATCGAAATGAGACGAACTGTTGTCGTCGATATAGACCGTTTCGATCGGGACCTCGAACACGCCGGTGCCGTTTGTGCAGCAATGCAGCAGCTGATGGATCTCATATTCGTAGCGATCGCCGTGAAGCGCAAGCATCTCGGGAATCCGGCTTGCGGCAAACGCGCGAAGACCGGTCTGCGTGTCATATACGCGCTTGCCGGTTGTAAGGCGAAAAACGCCGCGTGTGATGCTGTTTCCGATCCGGCTCCGAAGCGGCACCTTTCCCTTGAAACGGCGCGAACCCGTGATCAGAAGATCGGGATGCTCCGCAAAGGCAGCACAGACGTTCATGCAGTCGGGCATCAGATGCTGACCGTCTGCATCGACGGTCAGGACGCCTTCGGTCTCGGGAAAGTGATCGGCAATATAGGAAAAAGCGGTTTTCAAAGCTGCGCCTTTGCCGCGATTCTGTTCGTGTTCGAGCAGCGTGACGCGCGGATATGTCCGAACCGCATCAAACACCGGCCGGCAGGCATCTTTGCTGCCGTCGTTGACAACGACGATCGGGAAAGACGTTTGCTCGGTAAACTCCTTGAGCACGCCGAGCAGTTTCTCGTCCGGTTGATACGCGGGAATAACAACGATCATGCGAAATCCTCCACATTACTTCATATTACAGTATACCACAAATCGGCAGAAAAGGAAGCATTATTTTCAGGTTTTACATCTTTATTCCGCTTTCACGCCAGTTTTCCGGTAAACGGAATACCAAATGCGTTGTTTTTGTAAAATGTTCGTAACGAATCCTTTTTTCCATAGCATTTTGAATGAGAACGGAGTATGATAAATGCAAAGATCCGAAAGGACGTGTATTATGAGCAAGAAGAAAAAGATTATTCTTTTCAGTTCGATCGCTGCGGGCGCCATCGTGCTCGGCATCGCCGCGGCTTTGATTTTCAGTTCTCTCGGAACGGGAAACAGCTTCAAAAAAGGCGGATCCTGCGCATCGAAGACCAATCCTTCGGTCGAGGCGGAAACGCCTGCGCCGACGTCGCCGTCCATCGTTCTTGTTACGCCCGAACCTACGGGGAATACGGCGGAGAACGATACGCCGGAGCCGACCGAAGAACCGACGCCGGAGCCGACGGAGGTCCCCATTGATCCCTACGAGGAACTGCTTGAAAAGGCGGACACATCCATGATGAAGGATATTGTGAATATCCTTCTGGTCGGCGTCGACTATTCCACCGAACGCGAAACCTGGAACGGCAAAAAGGAATGGCATTCCGACGTGATGATGGTCCTTGCGGTCAACTTCGAAGAAAACCGCGCCGATCTGATTTCGCTTCCGCGCGATACGTACGCAAAGATTCCGGACGTCAAGGGCATCTATAAGCTGAACGCGTCTCTGAACTGCGGCGGCGGACTTTATAACAGCGACGGTTCTTTCAATCCGAAAGGAATGGAAAAGGTCTGTGAAGCGGCGGAGTGGATGCTCGGCGGCATTCCGGTCGATTACTATTACGCCGTTACCATGACGTCCTTAAAGGATCTTGTCGATCTCTGCGGCGGACTGGAATACGACATGGACATCAGCTTCAAAATCCAGGGGCGGTCCTATCAGAAAGGCATGCAGCATATCAACGGGCAGGCGTTTCTGGACTACTGTCGCGTCCGTAAGGCGGGCAACGGGCTTGCTGCCAATGAGCAGGGCGATGTAAACCGCGTCAACCGTCAGAAGCGGATCCTGGTTGCAATGTTCAAGCAGCTCAAAGCCGATAAGCTGATCACGCAGATTCCCGATCTGCTCAGCACGTTCAAGGGCGATCTGTTCACAAACTGCACGTTTGAGCAGACTGCCGCGCTTGCCGCGTTCGCGTACAATCTCGACCCCGAAAACATCGGTATGTACTCGATGGGCGGCACGATGGCATCCCTGTTCCAGTGGAACTTCTGCTTCACGAATCAGTCGAATCGTGTCGACATCGTACAGAAGGTCTATCATACCAAAGTGAAGCAGTATACGCAGTACACCTACAATTACGCGCGGTATCGCTGGTGCGATCTTCTGTACGACCATTATGTCGATCTTCTGAATCCGCTGACCAAGTATGTGCAGAAGCTGATCGACGAGGACGATAAACTGCCGGAGTTCACTTCGTCTCCGACCCCGACGGACGAACCGACGGATGAACCGACGGATGAGCCGACGGATGAGCCGACTCCCGGCGGCACAACGCCTCCGCCGACGGACACGCCGGAACCGACCGATACGCCGAAGCCGACGGATACGCCTGAGCCGACGGACACGCCGAAGCCGACCGACACACCGAAGCCGACCGATACGCCGGAGCCGACCGACACGTCGGAAGCAACGTCCGGTACGGATTCGATCGGGGGAGGAAAGCATCTTTCGGCAAGAAACGGATTCTACTATGCGCCGACTGCCGAACCGATCCGCCAGTACACCAAGGAACAGCGCGAACTGTTTGAGCAGTACAAGACCGCGGTGAATGATCTCGAAAAGATCCATAAAGAAGCGGACAAGGAAGCCAAGAAGGCACGCAACGGCAGCAGCAATTCCCTCGGCACGGTAGGGGCAACGTACCTCAAGCAGCTTGCCGACACACAGGCACTTGCAATCGAGGTTGCCAAGACCTTCGGATACAACAAGGTTAAGGACTTCACGCTTGCGTTCGCACCCACCGGTTCCGGATGGAACAAGTCGCCGTGGGCGTTCAACTACGGAACCAATAAGAAATTCAACGAGATCATCGTCGATTTCAACTAAAATTTATATTGACAAATATCGAAACAGATGCTAAAATAATTTCGATGAACATCGAAATGAAAGGAGGCATCTGTTTTGACTGTTTTGGATCGGTACAATCAGACGCTGAAAAAGGAAGCGGAAAGGGAAAGAACGCTTGCGGCGGATGCATCGGAAAAGGGCGATGCGCGCGCGCAGTCGATTCATTTGATGAAGGCGAGCATGTTCGGCGATATGCTTTCGGTTCTCGGACGTGTGGAATACGAAGGAAAACGTCCGAACGCGTTGGAAACGTTGATCGAATCGTTTTCCGATGAGGCGGAGCGGCTTCATAAGCGCGGAGATTACGACGGAGCGGATCGCGCGGAACAGAAATCCATTGCCGTACAGTTTGCGCTGGATGCGTTGAAAGAGGCGGAAACCCATGGAGCATGAAACCCTGAATCTTCTGAAAACGGTTGCGGACGAGACGCGGATCAAAATTCTTCGCGCGCTCGGCGAAAAGGACTGCTATGCGGAACTGCTTTCCGAGCGGCTCGGTCTTTCGCCCGCGACGGTTTCGTTCCACATGAAAAAGCTGCAGCAGGCAGGATTGGTCGACGCGCGCCGCGAACAGTACTATACGGTCTATTCGCTTCGCCGCAGCGTGTTTTCGCACACGCTCGGGGAACTGATCTTACGTGCGGACGGCGGCGAAACAGCGGAAGCGCTTCGTGAGGAGCAGTACCGGCGCAAGGTGCTGAAATCCTTTATGCCGGACGGCTTCTGCGCACAGCTTCCCGCACAGCTGAAGAAGCGCGTCATCGTATACCGCGAGATTTTCTCGCGCTTCGAGCCGGGCAGGACCTATACGGAGAAGGAGGTCAACGCGATCATCTCCGAGGTCCATGAGGACTACTGCACGATCCGCAGGGGCTTTGTGGGCATGGGCTGGATGCAGCGCAGCAACGGTATCTATACGGTCAACCCGAACCCGAACTTCGACAACTTCACGGATATCAACGCGTAGGGGAGGAACACCATGCAGGATTCGTTTGATTTCGGATTGCTGAACACGCAGACCGACGAGCGGTTCGGCGACCGTCCGTACGGTCGCTTCGGAACGATCGCAAAGAACGGGTGCGGCATGATCGCACTCTACAACATCGAACGCGCGGCGGACGGCAGAACGATGTTTGAACCGTTTTACGAGGCGCGCAAACGGATCAAAACCAACTTCTTCGGGCTGCTCGGAACGCGGCCGTCCTCGATCACAAAGAATCTGAAGCTTCGCGGCTTTGCGGTGAAAAACGTTCCGCTGAAGAAGGCGGAGGAGGCGGAGCAGTTCGACGGCGTGATCGTGCTCTACTGGCGCTTTTTCAGCGCGCACTACGTTGCGGGCATCGGCAACGGAGACGGCACGTATACGCTTTACAATCAGTTTCAGAGACCCTCTGCAATGAAGTTGACCGACTTTCTTGCGTATCTCCGAAAGAACAAACTGCATCCCTGTCGCATCTGGGGAATCCTGTTCCCAGAGAAACGGGAATCATAAAAAAAGCGGCTGCATTCGGCAGCCGCTTTTTTACGGAAATGATTATCCTCTGAGCGCTTTGATCATTTCGGCGGGGTCGGGCGCCTTGAAAACGGCGCTTCCGGCGACGAGCACATCCGCACCTGCTTCAATGCAGAGTTTTGCCGTTTCGGGATTCACACCGCCGTCGATCTCGATCAGCGTTTTCAGACCGCGGTAATCGATCTCTTTGCGCAGCGCGCGGATCTTGCGCAGCGTTTCATAAATGAACGATTGCCCGCCGAAGCCGGGATTGACGCTCATCAGAAGAACGAGGTCGCATTCCGGCAGAAGATGGACACAGCTTTCGATCGGTGTGGCGGGATTCAGTACGACGCCCGCCTTCATGCCGGCGGCATGGATCGACTGCAGCGCGCGGTGCAGGTGATGCTCTGCGGATTCCACGTGAACGGTCAGAATATCCGCACCCGCTTTTTTGAACGGCTCGATCCAGTCGCTCGGATGCTCCACCATCAGATGCACGTCGATCGGCAGGTCCGTCAGCGGACGAAGCGCTTTGCACATATCGGGACCGAAGGTGATGTTCGGTACGAAATTGCCGTCCATCACGTCGAAATGGACCCAGTCCGCGCCCTGCGCTTTCAGCTTTTCCACGGCTTCGCCCATTGCGGCGAAGTTTGCGGACAGGATCGAAGGTGCGATTTTAATCATAGCGGTGTTTCCTCCTCATTTGATAGTCCAAAGCGATTTCGCAATAGCGTTCGTATCGTCCCTTGGTCAGTTCTCCGGTTTTCAGCAGCGGCTTTACGCCGCAGTCCGGCTCGCTCAGATGCATGCAGCCGGGGAAGCGGCAGGGACCTGCATTCCGGAACTCGGGATAGCATGCGTCCAGCTCGTGCTGCTCAAGGCACTCGGTTTCGTACATCGAAAAACCCGGTGTGTCGAGCACCGCGCCGTTCTCATACGGCCAAAGTTCCGCGTGGCGCGTGGTATGCCGCCCGCGATCCGTTTTTCTTGAAAGCCCGCCCGTCTCCAGATGCAGATTCGGGATCAGCGCGTTCAGGATCGACGATTTCCCGACGGCGGACTGCCCGGCAAAGCAGCTCACGCGTCCTTTGAGGCGTTCTTTCAGCGCTTCGATCCCTTCGCCGGTTTCGGCGCTGACCGTAAGCGTTTCAAACGCGTGATACTCCCTGAGAAACGACTGCATGATCGAATCGTCCGCCGCGTCGATCTTGTTCAGGACGGGAACCGGCTCGATGCCCATGCGCTTTGCGGAGATGATCAGCCGGTCGACCAGCAGCCAGTCCGGTTCGGGCGCGGAGGCGGAAACAACAATCAGAAGCTGATCGACATTTGCAACCGGCGGACGCACCAGCAGGTTTTTGCGCGGCAGAATCTCGCTTAGCTGCGCATATCCCTGTTCCTTGCGCTCAATCACAACGCGGTCGCCGACAGTCGGGACGATGCCTTCCCGCCGGAACGTTCCGCGTGCCTTTGAGGTCACGAGCTCTCCCGATTCCGTCAGCACTTCATAGAAGCTTCCGACGCCTTTTAACAGCAATCCGTGTTCCGTCATTTTACGAACGTCACCGATTGCGGTGAGGACTGGACCGCCCCGTTCACATAGAGATACATCGTTCTCGTCACGGGTTCATGCCAGTACAGCGTGGTCGTCTCAAGGATATCCGGCTTCTTTTCATTCTGCCGCAGGCGCGAATGCAGAATCACGCGATAGGGGATCTCTTCAAACGTTGCCGTTTCGAAGCCGATCTCGACGAGTTTGACGGGATCGTCGTCCTCGTTGGTCAGCGGGAACGAGATGTCCGCCTTGTAGGATCCGCGCGTCTTGCGATAGACAAGCAGCCGGATCGGCGTGTTGCTCGGATACATCCGCTCGGTTTGTTCCGGCTCGCGCGAGGGTTCGGGCGTCGGTGTTACGGAGAGGTCCGATACGGGATACTCCGGCGGGACCTCTGTCGCGACCGGAACGACCTCCTCCGAAGGATCCTCCGACGGCTGCGTCACGACGGTTTCCGTATCGCCTGCCTCCGGCGTCGGTTCCGACGTCTCCGGTTCGGGAGAGGGCGTAGCGATCGCCTGCTCCGGGAAAACGGGCAGCAGCGCGGACGGTGCGCGGAACAGAACCTGCTGTTCCGTGCCCGGAATCAGTATTGCGGAAACGCAGTTCGGGCGAACATCTGCAGACGCGACGTCGGTAAACTCGACCGACAAATCGGTAAATCCATAGTCCGCATACAGCACGTGCAGCGCATCGTCCATCGAATAGCCGACCAGATTCGGCAGAAAACGGTTGACGACCGCGGCGTCGTGCGGATCGGCGGATGCAAGCGCACCGGGCGGGATCGTGACGGGGATGGGGATCGCATCCTCGCCGTCCGTCTCTGGCGGAAGCACGTTTTTGCACGAGGTCGCATAGACCAGCACAAAGATGCCGATCAGCAGAATCGGCAGGAAAACGCACATGGCGATCAGTACGTAGACCGAGGGACGGCGAATCGTCTTTTGCTCCCTGTCGTTCGGGTCGTTTACAAACGTGCCGTTCGGGTCGGAGAGTGAGCGTACAAGGTCGCTTCGCATGCTGCGCGCCGTCTGATACCGGTTCGCGGGCTCTTTTTCAAGCGCTTTCAGCACGATATCGTTCAGCGAACGCGGCAGATCGGGCACAAGATCGATCGGGGGAGCGGGTTTCTCCTGCAGATGCATCAGCGCGATGGTGACCGCGGAATCCGCATCAAACGGCACGGTGCCGGTCAGCATCTCATACAGGCACACGCCGACGGAATACAGGTCGCTCTGCTCCGTCGTGATCGTGCCCTTCGCCTGTTCGGGTGAAATGTAATGCACCGAACCCAGGACCTTGCTGCCGGAGAACGTCACGGTCGACGCCTTAACTTCCCGCGCGATACCGAAGTCGGCAAGCTTCACGCGTCCCTTCTCGGTAACGATCACGTTCTGCGGCTTTACGTCGCGGTGAATGATGCCGTGCGCATGCGCGGCGGACAGCGCGTCGAGGATCTGGCACGTGATGCCGATTGCGGTACGAACGGGCAGCGCGCCGTTCTTGCCGATCAGATCCTTCAGCGTGTGTCCCTCAACGTATTCCATGACGAGGTAGGGCAGGCCGTTGTATGTGCCCACATCGAACGCACGCACGATGTTCTCATGCGAAAGCGTCAGGATCGCGTTCGCCTCGCGCGAGAACCGGCGCAGGAACTCCGCGTCGTCCTTATATTCATCCTTGAGCATCTTGATCGCGACGGTTTTACGGTTACTCATGTTCACCGCCTTATAGACCTGTGCCATGCCGCCGCTTCCGATCAGCTCAATGATGCGGTATTTTCGATCGAGGATCGTTCCGATCATGCATTGCCTCCGTCGTTTTTCGCAAGGACCACCGTGATATTATCGCGGCTTCCGGCGGCGAGCGCGCGCCGGATCAGAAGCGAGCACGCCTCGTCCAGATCGTCCGAGTTTCTTAAAAACGCCGCGAGCTCGGCGTCGTCCAGTACGCCGCAGAGCCCGTCGGAACAGAGCAGCAGCATATCGCCGACCTTCCAGTCGCAGCGGAAAATGTCGGCGGACACGCGCGTTTCCGTGCCTACGGCGCGCGTGATCAGGTTGCGGCGCGGATGCGTTTTTGCCTCCTCGGGGGTTATGGCTTTGCGGCGGACCAGTTCCGCGACGAACGAGTGGTCGTGCGTGACCTGCCGGATGCCGGATCCGTCAAAATGATACAGCCGCGAATCGCCGATGTTCGCCGCGGTAAAGTGTTCCGGTTCAAGGATTGCGGCGACGAGCGTACAGCCCATGCCGTACATTTCGTCGTTCAGAGAGGCGCGTTCGTGCACGGCGCGGTTTGCCTCCGCAAATGCGGAAGAAAGCGCAGACTCCGGATCGGCATGATTCGACAGCAGCATGTCTTCGAGCGTTTCCACCGCAAGCCGGCTTGCGATTTCGCCCGCCTGATGTCCGCCCATGCCGTCGGAAACCGCAACGGCGTCCAGCGTATCCGTGTGCAGAAGCAGATAACGGTCTTCGTTTTGCGGTCTCAGACCTGTTTCCGTTTTACCCGCGAATTTCATTGAGAACCCTCCTTCGTAATTGTCCGCAGGCGCCTTCGATGTCGGCGCCCATTTCTCTGCGTACCGTAGCCGAGATGTGTCTTGCTTCAAGCCATTCGCAGAACCGGTGCGCATATGCTCTCGTCACGCCGTCCAGTCCGCGCTCCTTCACCGGATTCAGCGGAATCAGGTTGACGTGGCAGAGGAGCCCTCTGAGCCGTGCGGCAAGCGCATCGGCGTCCGCCTCGGAATCGTTCTTTCCGCCGATCAGCGCGTATTCGAATACGACGCGGCGTCCCGTTTTGTCGGCGTACGCCTTCGCCGCCTCCAGAACCTGCTCGATCGGATATGCTTTGTTGATCGGCATCAGCTCGGAACGGACTTCGTTCGAATGCGCGTGCAGCGAGATCGAAAGCGTCACGTGCGGCGCATCCTCGATCAGCCGATAGATCTTCGGCACGATCCCGCAGGTCGACAGCGAAATATTGCGCGCGCTGATGTTCGGTCCCTGCTCGCTCGTCACACGCCGCAGAAACGTCACGACGTTGTCGTAATTGTCCAGAGGTTCGCCGCTGCCCATCAGAACGATGTTCGTCACCGTACGCGGCTTGCCCTCCGCAGGCGGTTCGTCCCGCTCGATCTCAGCAAGGAACGAAAGCATCTCGCCCGGACGAAGCGATCGCACACAGCCCTCCAGCGTGCTTGCGCAGAACCGGCAGCCCATGTTGCAGCCGACCTGCGTGGACAGGCAGACCGTGTTTCCGTAGGAATAGCGCATTAAAACGCCTTCTACAAGGTTTCCGTCCTCCAGTTCAAAGAGGTATTTGATCGTTCCGTCCTTCGGCGAAACGCGCTTGTCATAGATCGTTGCTCCGCCGAACGGGATCGTTTCGAGCTTTGCCCGGAGGTCCTTCGGCAGATTCGTCATATCCTTCGGGCGCACGCCCTTACGGAGCCATTCGACGACCTGTTTGATCCGGAATTTCGGCACGCCGAACGCGCCGACGGCGTCGGCGATCTCCTGTTCGGTCATGTCCATCCAGTACATCAGTTAGCTCCTTCTCATTCTTGCAAAGTAGAATCCGTCCGTGCCGTCCCTCGTCGGCAAAAGCTGCCGTTCTTCTTCAAGCGCAAACGCCGGATGCGTCTCAAAAAAACGTTTCACGCGCTCGCCGTTCTCGCGCCGCACGATCGTACACGTCGCATAGACCAGCACGCCGCCGGAGCGCACGTAGCGCGCGCAGGCGTTCAGGATCGCCTCCTGCGCTTCCGTAAGCGCGTTTACGGCGGTTTCGTCCTTGTGCAGGCGAACGTCCGGCTTTTCGGAAAGCAGTCCGAAACCGCTGCAGGGGACGTCCAAAAGCACGGCGTCAAACGCGTTTTCAAACGCGGGATCGAACACCGCGGCGTCGCGGCAATCCGTTTCGATCTCCGCATGCAGCCGCGAGAACGCCTTGTCCATCAGCGCCTTGCGGTGCGGGTGCAGTTCCCACGCGGTGATCTTCGCCGTGTTTTCGGACAGCGAAGCAAGGTATGCGCTCTTTCCGCCGGGCGCGGCGCACGCGTCGAGGATCCTTTTTCCGTGCACGTCGCCCAAAGCGCGGCAGATCAGCATCGCGCCTTCGCCCTGCACCGCCATCCTGCCTTCCGTAAAGAGCGGACTGTGCGCAAGGTCGAAGCCCTCCGAAAGGAGCAGACCGTTCGGATCGAGCCGGCAGGGGACCGACGCGACCGGCAGCGCGGCTTTGAGCGCTTCCGTCGAAAACGGATACTGCGCGCGGACGACCGTCCCGATCGGCTTAATTGAAAGCAGCGCTTCGGTTTCCGCTTCGCCGTACGTTTTCAGCCATTCGGAGACGAGAAACGCCGGCACGCCGTACCGGATCGAAAGCCGTTCTTCCGGATCGGCGGGCAGCGGGGGAAGCGCGCCGCGTTCGCGGTCGAGCCGTCTTAAAACCGCGTTGACCAGCCCGCAGCTGTCTTTTTTGCCGATCGCGCGGCAAAGCTTGACCGCCTCGTCGATCGCCGCATGCGCGGGTGTGTCGAGAAACAGCAGTTCGGTTCCGCACATGCGCAGCAGGTTGCGGACGGTCCGCTTCTGCCGCTTCACATAATGCGAAAGCACGAAATCGAGATACGACGCCTGCGCGATCGTCTCGTTGACCAGCGCATAGAGAAACGGAACGTCCTTCGGCGCGACCGAAGCGGCGGCGTCCTTCAGCGCGAGATTCGTATATGCGCCGTCCTCAAAAATCCTGACGAGCGTTTCCAGCGCGGCGCGGCGAACGTTCAGCATAGCGTTTTTCCGTCAAGCGCGCATCCGCGAAGGAACGTTGCGGCGTCCATGCGCTTTTTGCCGCTTGCCTGTAAAGATACGATTTCCAGCGCACCGTCCGCACAGCAGAGATACAGCCGTCCGCTGCGCTCGCGAAGCGTTCCGGGTGTGTCGGAAAAGGTTTCTTCCGTACGTTTCGTTTCAAAAATCTTCAGCGGCTGCCCGTCGAGAAGCGCAAACGCGCACGGCCACGGATTGGTGCCGCGGACAAGATCGTGCACGACCTTTCGGGACTTCTTGCAGTCGATATGTCCGTCCTCCTTCGTCAGCATATGGCAGACGGTCGCTTCGCCGGGATCCTGCGGGATCGGGGTGAGCGTGCCGCTCTCCAGCGCGGCAAGCGTTTTCAGAAGCAGGTCGGCGCCGAGTTCGGAAAGCCGACCGGAAAGCTGCTCATAGGTCTCGTCCGGGTCGATCGGCGTGGCTTCCTTCAACAGTATGTCGCCCGTGTCCATGCCGATATCGGTCATCATTGTGGTGACGCCGGTTTCGGACTCGCCCGCGATGATCGCGCTCTGGATCGGGGAAGCCCCGCGGTACTTCGGCAGAAGCGAGCCGTGCACGTTGATCGTGCCGAACCGTGGGATCGCAAGGTTCTTTGCGGACAGAAGCTGTCCGAACGCCGCCGTTACAACAAGGTCCGGCGCGAACGCTGTAAGCGCTTCGACGCCTTCCCTTGAACGGATCTTTTCAAATTGACAAACGGGAATCCCGTGCCGTTCGGCAAGCACCTTCACGGGCGGCGGCGTCAGAACCGCCTTGCGTCCCACGGGGCGGTCGGGCTGCGTGAACACGGCGAGCGTGTCGCCGCGATCGATCAGCGCCTGCAAGCTCGGAAGAGCAAACTCGGGGGTTCCCAGAAAAGCAATGCGCATGCGTTACTCCTTAAAATCGGCGGGCGGTTCGGTGATCAGCCGTTTATAGACCTTGCCGTCCAGATGGTCGGTTTCATGGAAGACGGCGCGGGCAAACAGCCCTTCGCCCTCGTATTCGTAGAGATCGCCGTGCCGGTCATACGCCTCGACTCTGACCCGGTTCGGGCGAACGACATAGCCGCTTTCACCGGGGAAGGAGAGACAGCCCTCCATACCGCCCTGTTCGCCGGAGGATTCGAGGATCACGGGGTTCACCATTTCCACGGGACCTTCGCCGACGTCGATGACGCAAACGCGGCGTAAAACGCCGACCTGCGGCGCGGCAAGCCCGACGCCTTCCGCGTCGTTCATCGTTTCGATCATATCGTCGATGAGCTCGGAAAGCCGCGCGTCAAACTTTTTCACTTCCTTGCAGGTCTTATAGAGCGCAGGATCTTCATTTTTGCGAATGATACGTATTGCCATAAGCATCCTCCATTTCAAATATTTATTATACATTTTTTATTGACCTTTGTCTATAAAATCGGTAAAATAACATCGGAAACCGGAAATTCAACCGGGAGTATAGAGCAAAAACGATCGACTCAACCATATGTGGAGAGCAGAAAGCGACAACTCAACCGACAGGGTAGAGCGAAAATCACAGATTCAACCGACGGTCGATGGTTCTGCAAAACCGGATCTGCTATGCTTTAGCCATCGAAAGAAGGAGGAAACTTTCATGGAAAACAAAGAAACGCTCGGCAAGCGCATTGCCGCATTGAGAAAAGAAAAGGGTCTCACACAGGAACAGCTCGCCGAAAAGGTCGGCGTCTCCGCGCAGGCGGTCAGCAAGTGGGAAAACGACGTCAGCTGCCCGGACATCACGCTTCTGCCGCTGCTTGCGGATCTGTTCGACGTATCGGTGGACGAGCTTCTGGGCGTCAAGCCGGTCGAACCGCA
>CADAZC010000028.1 GCA_902792295.1 uncultured Eubacteriales bacterium | reverse complement strand
CGTCGGCGTCCGCAAGCTTTTCTTTGAGCAGGGAGATCAGTTCAGAGGAGACTTCTGTAAATTGCATAATCCTGCTCCTTCCATACATTGAAAATCACGTCGATTTCACTGCCGGTTTCGGCGGTGTATTTGTCGACGGTATCGATCGCGATCTCGGCGGCGCGACGGTTCGGAAAATGAAATACGCCGGTCGAGATGCAGCAAAACGCGATGCTTTTGCAGCCGTTTGCCACGGCGGTGCCGAGACAGCTCCGGTAACACGAAGCGAGCAGCTTTTCATGATGCTCGCGCAGCGGTCCGTACACGATCGGTCCGACCGTATGCACCACATACGTTGCGGGCAGATTGAACGCCGGCGTCAGCTTCGCCGTACCTGTGCGTTCCTCGTGTCCCTGTGTGCGCATGATCGTGTTGCAGATGTCGCGCAGCTGCAGTCCTGCGTAGGTATGGATCGCGTTGTCGATGCAGCCGTGATTGGGCGAAAAACAGCCGAGCAGCTGCGAATTCGCGGCGTTGACGATCGCGTCAACTTCAAGCGTCGTGATGTCGCCGCGCCACAGATAGCGGTGCGGACGCACGGGCGTCAGATCGCAAAGCTGCGTCACGCCCTTTTCGCGCGTCACTTCCTGTAAATACGCGTCCTGCACGTCCAGAAAATCCCTGCCGATCGGCATCGGCGGACGCACGTTCATAAGACCGCGCAGCAGTCGTTTCTGTTCGGTTTCATCCTGCGGGATCGCAACGGTATCGTTTTGCCGCTCATCAAGCAACGCCCGAATGAGCCATATCCTTCGTTCGTCCTGTGTCATATTCATATTTTATCACGCGCGGACGCGGCTTGTAAAGGGACATCAGAAAAGGGGTTCTCAAATTGACAGCATCCGTACGAAATGATACAATAACAAAAAAAGAAGAGCAGTTTTCTGCCAAAGAAGGGGAACGAAAATGAGAGATACACATGATTCGCATTTTTCTTTTTGGGAAAAACTGATTTTGGGTTTTCGCATAACGAATGCAATAGAAGCCAGTGATGAAGACAGAATCAGTTCGGAGATGGTATTGCGCGAACAAATAAAACATCAGCGGGCTGAAGTCCGGGAATTAAAAGCTGAAATCGAACAGCTAAAAGCCGAAATGGAACTGCTGAAAGCAAAACTGGGGATCGACCTTGCAGAAGAGGAAAAGCCTGCAGAGGAACAGCCGGCACGTCCGACGCCGGAACCCGCGCCGGAACCCGTTGCGGAACAGCCGAAGACCCTGCAGGATGTTTTACAGCATGCTGCACTATTCCAAACAGACAGTGGAATGGTCCAATACCTGAACAGGACCATGCCGGAACTGACGGAGGAAGAGCAGGAAAACCTGCAAAAGCTCCTCAGCCGTTCTCCCGAAGAAATCCGGGAAGAAATAAAAAGACTCGTCGAAGCATAAAAACAGCGGAGGGAATGGACCCTCCGCTTTTTGCATGCCGGTGATCAGTAATTTTCGCAGTTGACCTCAAAGTAGGACTGCGGGTGCGCGCAGGTGGGGCAGATGTCCGGCGCCTTTTCGCCGATCACGATGTGCCCGCAAGTAGGACTGCGGGTGCGCGCAGGTGGGGCAGATGTCCGGCGCCTTTTCGCCGATCACGATGTGCCCGCAGTTGCGGCATTCCCAGACCTTGACTTCACATTTTGCAAAGACCTGCGCGGTCTCGACATTCTTCAGAAGCGCGCGATAGCGTTCCTCGTGGTGCTTTTCGATCGCGGCGACCAGGCGGAATTTCTCGGCAAGCTCCGAAAAGCCCTCCTCCTCGGCGGTCTTTGCAAAGCCCTCGTACATGTCCGTCCACTCGTAGTTTTCGCCGTCCGCGGCGGCTTTCAGGTTTTCGGCGGTGGTGCCGATGCCCTCGAGCTCCTTGAACCAGAGCTTCGCGTGTTCCTTTTCGTTGTCCGCGGTCTTCAGAAACAGCGCGGCGATCTGCTCAAAGCCGTCCTTCTTCGCGCGGGAGGCAAAGTAGGTATACTTGTTGCGCGCCTGCGATTCGCCTGCGAATGCTTGAAGCAGGTTCTGTTCGGTTTTCGTTCCGGTATACTTGCTCATAATTCCTCCTTACGCTTTCCACAGCCCGTGCAGGTTGCAGTAGGCATAGACCGCTTCGACCTCGTCGCCCTCGCAGATCTTGAAGCAGACCTCGGGCGCGTCGTTCGGCGCGAGCGCCTTTCTCTGATTGCCGTATTTCGTTTGCAGGGATACCCATTCGATGTAATGCTCGGGGAGCATCGGGTGCGCGACGGCGCCGATCTTTACTTTGACGCAGCCGTTGTTGACTTCGACGACCGGAACGTGCTTTTCAAGCGACGCATCGGTCGTGCCCGGAACGATCTCCTTCATCGGTTTTCCGCAGCACATGACGGGGACGGGCGTCTTTTTGACGATCGCGATGATCTGACCGCAGGTCTCGCAGCGGTAGAACTTCATTTCCATTTTGTGTTCCTCCTTTTGTTTATTCAAAGCAAAAACGCCCGCAGAGGGGCGTTAATCGGTTTCAGAAGCTCGAGAAGCCGTAGGTGTTGACCATGGCGTCCAGCTTGACGCCGCGCTTGCACTGCGGGCACTCGTGGGCGGGGAAGCTTTCGTAATCCTCCCAGATGTGGTTCGTGTCGCAGATCGCGATGACAGGGTAGCCCGCACATTCCTTGATGTTTGCAAGGATCGAGCAGATGCCGACCGTTTCGCCGCCGTAGTAGCGGATCGCTTCGACGGCGCCGAGCGCGGTGTAGCCCGTGGAAACGGACGCCGCAAGGATCAGGACGTGCTTGCCGCGGATCATGGGCGCGGTGTTGTCGCGGAACAGAAGCTGGCTGCCGGTCGTGTGCTCGGGCGTGACGACGCAGATCGGGCGGCTGGCATTCATGCTCGTGAAGCTCTGCTTACTGAGCTCGCTCGCCATGCATGCGCCGATGACCTCGGTGCCGTCCAGGCAGAGGATCGTGTCGACGATCGTGGTCGACTTGAAGCGGTTTGCCAGATGGATCGCGGCTTCGCGCGCTTCGGGCAGACAGTATTTCGTCATGGTCAGGTCCACGTAATAGTTGATGTGGCTGTGACTCGTTGCGAAATGCCCCTTCGCCACCCGCAGCGGAAGATTGTTGTTGTTGGGATTTCTGTATTCGCGCATTTGAATCGACATCCGATAAGTCCCTCCTCTTATTTGTCAACTTGTATCATATCAAAAACGGCCGCGGGTGTCAATGCCGCAGCCGTGAAAACGCGTATGTTTATACAAAGAATCTGTTATTTATAACTGTGCAGACCGGGCAGAAGCGTGTTCACGCCGATATAGGTGAACAACACGCAGAGAAAGCCGAAAACGCCGAAGATCGCGGCGGTTCTGCCGTTCCAGCCGCGGCGGATGCGCAGGTGCAGATACACGAGGTAGATGATCCATGTGACGAGCGCCCACGTCTCCTTCGGGTCCCAGCTCCAGTAGCTTCCCCAGGCGTTCTCCGCCCAGATCCCGCCGATGCCGATCGTGACCGTCAGGAACATCATGCCGAGCGACACGCAGCGGTAGCTGATCGTATCGAGCTTTTCCTTTTTCGGGATGTGCTGATCCCAGAAGCCGTTTTCCTTCATCCGGTCGCGCAGCAGGAAGATGATCGACAGCACGAACGACACGCCGAACGCGCCGTACGCGATGATGACGGTGGAAACGTGGATGCCGAGCCAGCTGCTCCGAAGCGCGGGCATCAGATTACGGATGCTGTCCACGCCGCCTGCCGCGATCACCTTGAGCTCGTTGAGCTTCTGCACGCCGGCGTACACCGCGAGCAGCAGCGTGACCGGCGATGCGAACGCGCCGAGCACGGGGAAGCGGAACTTTTGAATAAAGACGAGACTGACGAGCGCGAGCGCCCAGCTGAACGCGGTGGAGAACTCATACTGGTTTGCCATCGGCAGCCGCCCCATGAGGATCCCGCGCAGCACGATCGCCGCCGTATGCACGAGCAATGCAAAAAGCTGCACGCGGACCGCGTATTTCGCGACGGATGGCTTTTTGATCGCGGCATAGAGGAAGAAGAGGAGCATCGCGACAAAATACAGCGCGAGCGTCACGAGGAAAAGAATGCTTTCCGCCTGCATCATTTTGCCGCCTCCTTTCCGCCGGAAACGGCGCGGTCGAATTGCTCTTTGAACAGCGGCGCGAGCTTTTTGCTCCTGCCGTTCAGCGTCCATCTGCCGTCGTCTTCGCGCACTGCCCAGGCGGTTTCCGGCACCACATACAGCGCAAGGAACAACCCGAGCGCCGTGAGCACCGCGCCGATGAGCACGAGCCAGGCGAAGGAGTCCTTTTTCACGCGCAGCAGGGTGTACGAAACCGGCTCGGACAGCGTGATCGTGTACGGTTTCAGGTCGATCACGCCGCCGGGTGCGAAGTAGTTTTTGCCGACGTCCATGTGCTGTCCCTGATAGAAGAACAGGATCTGATACGCGGGCTGCCCGTTATGATCCGGCTCGTACGCGTTGAAATAGAGCGACAGCCCCGGCAAAAACGAGATCGTCAGCTCCTCACCGACGCAGAGATCGGTGCTTTCAAACGAAACGCCGTTTTCCGCGATCGTCACGCGCACCGCGTCGCCGCTTGCGGTCTGATAAAACTTGTATCCGCAGAGCACCGCGGGGTGGTTGACGCTCGACGTGCCGCTCTGGGTTTCGCCGGTTTCTGCGTTTCCGACCGTCAGCGTCGAAACGTACTGCTCGATAAAGCCGGTCTCGTTCCGTTCAATGCGGAAATCGTCGATCGTCACCTCGCAGGGCGTGCCCTCGATCGGTTTCGTCTGCCCGGGCGTGCCGTACACGGTCGCCGAGAACAGCGTCATCTGTCCGAGCGCATAGCCGAGCACGATCAGCACGATCCCGACGTGGCAGATCCATGCGCCCCAGAAGCCGGGACGGTTGCGGTACGCGAATACGACCTCTTTGCCGTCGACGGTCGTTTTCACCGGGCGGAAAAAGCGCAGGCGCCTGAGCACCGGTTCGGGATCGTCGATCTGTTCCGCGGTCACATCCGGCGAAAGGGCGATCGCCTGTTCGGGCACGGCGGCGTTTTTCGTCTGCCGGATCAATGCGCGGACGCGCGAAAGGTTGCAGAGCAGAACGGAAAGGCAGAGCAGCGCGACGAGTACGATGAACCACCAGCTGTGGAACACGTCGTCAAGCCGGAAGGCGAGGATGAACGCCGCCGTCCGCTCGGAATACGAATCGCGGTACTGCGCAAACTGTTCGCCCTGCGGGACCAGACTTCCGATCACGCATGCGACGGCGACCGCGATCAGAAGGATGATCGCGAACGGCATCGAGGCGATAAACTTGTAGATTTTTTTCAGGATCTTCATGCGATTTTAAGAAATGCGGCAAAGGAGTTCGCAGATGCGCTCCTTTGCCGCACAACGGATCGTTGGGATTATCCGGCGTTCGGATTCAGAAGCGCCATACCTTCCTTGATGAGCTGTTCCGCCGTTTCGAGGCAGCGCGTCGCAAGCTCGGAGTTGTGCGCGCCCTCGGAGTTTTCGACGTAGCAGTAATCGAAGAACCACTGCGCCTTCCGATAGAGCTCGCGGACCTCGTTGAGTTCCTCTTCAGACATCTTTCCGTCCTGATTCGCGGCGGCAAGCGCCTTCTTGAACTCCATGAGGAGGTTGCCGATGCGCGTCTCTTCCGAAGTAATGCGCGCCTGGATGTTCTTGACGAATTTGATCATATCGTCCGTGCTGTCTGCGCCGAGACTCTTGTGGCAGGCAAGGCAGGTTTCAAGCAGCGTCTTGTTTTCCAGCGGGCTTACAAGCGTGTGGCTGTGGTAGATGTTCTGCGTGGTCGGGTTCTGTTCGACCGGCATATGGCAGTCGGCACAGTTCAGCATGCCTGCGTGCTTGCCGAGGAGAACGGTCTCCATTTCGGGGTGCTGCACTTTCAGCATCTTCGCGCCGGTGCTCTCCTGCGTCCAGTCGGAAAAACCGATTTCGGTGTAGTAGTCATAGGTCGCTTCCGGCGTCATGGTTTCGATCGAGGAATGCGGCATGCGCGTCGCCTTGGTTGCCGGATCGAAGTAGTATTCGATGTGGCACTGTCCGCAGGCAAGCACGCCGGGGTCGATCGCGGTCTTGTTTTCGCCCGTGAGCGCAAGGTTGATGTAGCCGTGCGTGACCGTCAGATTCTCCTTGGGCTGCGTGCCGTTTCCGGGGTTATTGCCGTGGCAGGTGTAGCAGCTGACCGTTTCGCCGTTGCTGCCGGTGATCGCGGCATAGACCTCGTCGAACGGGCGGGAGTAGACCTCGTCGCCTTTGTCGTTCACGAGCTTGGTGAAGTTCGGCGTTTTGCAGGTCAGGCAGTTCGCCATGCCGTGCGGACGCTTGGTCTTTGCGACGTCCTCAAGCGTGTAGGAATGTCCGCGCGCGCTGCCGTAATCCTTCGCAAAGCCGTAGCCCTCGTAGATTTCCACGAGGTACGGATCCAGCTCCAGATAATCGACGACGTCGTTGTTTTCGGCGTTTTTGCCCATCGAAACGACGATGTCGGGATAGATCGCTTTCCAGTCGTTCGCGCTGATCGTGCCGTCCGCCGACGTGGCGTTCGGCGCTTCGACCTGCTTGTACGCAATGTCCTCGCGCGAAAGCGGCGCGGACTTGTACTTCACGTCATGCCCGCCGACAATGCCGACGAGGAACAGAACGGCGACGATGACGACGACCGCTCCGATGATGAGTTTCGCGGCTTGATTGCGTTTTTCCATAGCTTATGCCTCCTTCCGTGCGGCGGGGCAGGGCGGCGTGATGACGCCGACCGGACATTTCTCCGCGCACTTGCCGCACTGGGTGCAGTTTTCATAGGTGACGCGCGCAAGGTTGCCGTCCATATGGATCGCATCGAACTCGCATTGCCGCGTGCACAGCGTGCAGCCGATGCAGCCCGCGGAACAGACCTTTTTGACCTGCGGTCCCTTGTCGCGGTTCATGCACTGTACCGCAACGAACTTGCTTTCGGGCACGAGCTCGATGAGTCCCTTCGGGCAGGTCTTGACGCACAGTCCGCACGCAACGCACAGCTTGCGGTTGACGACCGCGACGCCGTCGACGAGCTTGATCGCGCCCTGCGGGCAGACGCTCACGCATGAGCCGAGCCCCAGACAGCCGTAATCGCAGTTCTTCAGGTTGACGCCGCCGAGTACGGCGGAACGGCAGTCGTTGATGCCGACGTAGTTGCCCTGCAGGCCGGACGCTTCGCAGGTGCCCTTGCAGCGGACGAACGCGACCTGGCGTTCGAGAATCTCCGCATCGGTGCCCATGATGCCGCCGATCTTTTCGGCGACCGGACCGCCGCCCACGGGGCAGACGTTGACCGGCGCGTCTCCTGCGACGATCGCCGCAGCCGCCGCGTCGCAGCCCGCAAAGCCGCACGCGCCGCAGTTGTTGCCGGGCAGGCATTCGCGAACTTCCGCTTCACGCTCGTCGACAGGGACATGGAACTTTTTGCCCGTAAAAACGAGCCCCGCGCCGACGACGATGCCGATGGCGGTGATCACAAGCGTGGTGATCAGGATAATCAAAGGCGCGCTCATTGTCCGACCCCCTTCAAAGCGGTTTCAATCACCGGCTGAAGCTCCGAGAAGCCCATAAACGCGATGGACATCAGCGCTGCAGCGAGCATGACGATCGGTGCGCCGCGCACGGGACGCGGGATATCCTCTTCGACCACGCGCGAACGGATGCCTGCGAGCAGCACGATCGCGATCGTGTAGCCGACCGCCGTGCCGAAGCCGGAGAATACGCTCTCGATGAAGTTGTAACCGAACTTGTCGATGTTGTCGATCGCGATACCGAGTACCGCGCAGTTGGTGGTGATCAGCGGCAGATAGATGCCGAGCGCCTTATAGACGGAGGGAGACTTCTTTTTAAGGAACATCTCCACGATCTGCACGAGCGCCGCAATGACCAGGATGAAGATGATCATCTTCATGAAGTCGAGACCGAGCGGATGCAGGACCAGACTGTAAAGTGCGCTTGCAACTGCGGAGGCGATGGTCATGACGAAGATGACCGCCGCGCCCAGCGAAGCCGACGCATTGATTCTCTGGGAAACGCCGAGGAACGAGCAGATTCCGAGGAACTGATTGAGAACGACGTTGCTGATCAGCGCGTTCAGAATAACGATCAGGATTAAGCGGATCATTTCGTTTCCTCCTTTCCTTCTTCACAGCGCATGGCGCAGGTTGCACAGCAGCCGTCGCAGCCGTCCGATTCGACAAGCTGGCGCTGACGCGTCTTGATGCCGATCGCGTTCATAATGATGATGAACAGCGCGATGACAAGGAAAGCACCCGGCGGCTGGATCATGATGCCGACCGCGTATTCCTGCGGGAAGACCGTGAGACCGAACACCGTACCGGTGCCGAGAAGCTCTCTGACAAAGCCCGCAAGCGTCAGGGCGACGGTGAAGCCGAGACCCATACCGATGCCGTCCATGACAGACAGCCCGGGCGTATGCTTGTTTGCGTACGCTTCGGCGCGGCCCAGGATGATGCAGTTCACGACGATCAGGTCGATGTAGGTGCCGAGCGCCTCGTCGACGGAGGGCAGGTACGCCTTGATCAGCAGCTTGACGACCGTAACGAGCGAAGCGACGATGACGATGTAGGCGGGAAGCCGGACCTCGTCGGGAATGACGTTGCGCATCACGGAGATCAGGAAGTTGGACAGGATCAGAACCGCCAGCGTTGAGAGACCCATGCTGATGCCGTTGATCGCCGCAGTTGAGACCGCCAGCGTCGGGCACATGCCGAGCATCAGAACGAGCGTCGGGTTTTCTTTGATCAGGCCGTTATACAGCCGTTCGACGTATTTATTCTTCATAATCAGTTGCCTCCCTCCATGATCACGGTTTGGAAGAAGTCGAGGCCCGCGTTCACCGCGTTCAGGACCGCCTTCGAGGTGACGGTTGCGCCGGACATGACGTCGACGCCGTCCGTTGCGGTCTGACCGATGAACTGATCCTTGAACGCCGGTTCATCTGCCTTCGAGCCCTTGCCCGGGGTCTCGTTCAGCTCAATGAATGCGATCCGGATGATCGATCCGTCGGGACGAACGCCGAGCGCGAGCTTGATCGGCGGGTTATAGGCGTTGCGGTTGGTGATCGCGAACACGTAACCCACGGTATTGCCGTTTGCATCCACCGCCTCGAGCGCTTCGTCGATCGTCGTGGAGCCGAACTTGCCGTTTCCGTAGCTGCCGCCGGAAAGCGATTCGATCGCTTTCTGCGCGGATTCGATATCTTTGAAGTCCGCCGCGTCTTCACACACGATCGTGTACGATTCGCGCTTCTTTGCAAGCTCGTTCGCTTCGATCGGATCCTTCGTCATGGAGAATACGCCGGAGAGCGCAACGCCTGCGAGCGCCGCGATCAGCGTCAGCGCGATGACCGGTTTCGGGATGCGCTTGAAGAGCGGGGGCTTTACCGTGCCTTCCGCCTTCTGGATCGCGGACTTGCGATACGCATAGGGCTTCGGGACGATGTAGAGGTCAATGAGCGGCGTGAACAGGTTCGCAATGATGATCGAATAGCTGAACGAGTCGGCGCTCTTTCCGAGGATGCGGAACAGCGCGCCGAGCACGCCGATGAGACAGCCGTAAACGAACTGTCCGAGACGGCTCACCGGAGAGGTGGTGTAGTCGGTCGCCATAAAGAACGCGCCCATGACCACGCCGCCGCTGCAAAGATGCGCGGCGAGGAACTTCGGGTCAAACCCGTGTCCGCCGAACAGCGCGAGGCAGAGCGTGAAGCCGCCGAGCACCGAGAAGCAGATCTCGCCGTGAATGATGTCCAGTCCCCACAGCACGAGTCCGCCGACAAGCAGGGCAACGATCGAGCTGCCGATGACGCCGCCCGCGGTGCCGAGGAACATATCGGTGACGTTGACCATGCTGCCCGCCTTGATCAGCGCAACGGGCGTCGCGCTCGAAAGTGCGTCCACGCCGGGGTAGTTGGTCATGCCGTTAGAAAACGACAGGAGCAGGAAGCAGCGCGCCGCAAGCGCGGGGTTGATGAAGTTTCTGCCGAGACCGCCGAAGCAGCACTTGACGACGAGAATCGCAAATACCGAACCGATGATCGGAAGCGCGACCGGCGTGTTCGGCGACAGGCACAGCGCAAGCAGCATGCCGGTGACGGCTGCGCTGCCGTCCCAGATCGTGATTTTGCGCCGTGTGACGAGGCAGAACAGAAGCTCGGTGAGTATCGCGGAGCCGATCGAGGCAAGGATGATCCAAAGCGCGTTCAAGCTCTGATACCGCACCCAGTGCACGATGACGCCGATCACCGCCGCGGGCATCAGCGAGATCAGAACGACCATCATGATGAACGGCGTCGTCCAGCGGTCGCGTACGTGCGGGCCGGCGGAAAGATTCAGTCTCTGATTCATTTCTTACCTCCCTGTGCCGCACGCTTGCGTGCCATGATCTCTGCCTTGGTTTGCTTGAACGTCTGGGTCAGCGGGCGCTTCGCCGGACAGATATAGGTGCAGGAGCCGCAGGAGATGCAGTCCAGACCGCAGAGCTTTTTCTCGTAGCGCTCAAAGTCGCCCGCCTCGACGGCGTCCGCCATCATCTGCGGCATCAGCCCGTTCGGACAGACCGTGGTGCAGCGTCCGCAGTGCAGGCAGGCGGTCATCTTCTTTTCGGCGGCTTCGACGGGATCCTCCGTCAGCACGGTGATCGCGTTGGTCGTCTTGGTGATCGGGACCTCGGTCGAAGAGACCGCAATGCCCATCATCGGACCGCCCGAAATGATCTTCTTCGCTTCGACGCCTTCTTTGATTCCGCCCGCGGCCTCGATGAGCTCCTGGAAGCTCGTGCCGTCGCGCGCGATGAAGTTCGAAGGTTCCCTGACCGCTTCGCCGGTCACCGTCATCACGTGACGGAACAGCGGCTCGCGGTATAGGACCGCGCGGCCGATCGCAAGGATCGTTCCGACATTGTCGACGATGCAGCCCACGTCCGCAGGCAGCTTGGTGATCGGATAGTCGATGCCGGCGATCACTTTGATCAGACTGCGCTCGCCGCCCTGCGGGTACTTCGTGCGAAGACCGAGCACGCGGATGCGCTTATGCCCCGCAGCCGCCTTCTGCATGGCTGCGATGGCCTCGGGCTTGTTGTTTTCGATCGCGATGACGCCCTGCGCATTCGGGAACAGCTTGAGAACGATCTCCATGCCCTCTACGATGTCCTTTGCGTAGCCGCGCATCAGCTGATCGTTGCAGGTGATGTACGGTTCGCACTCGGCACCGTTTGCGATCAGGTACTTGATTGCCAGCGGATCCTTCGGCGCGAGCTTGACGTGCGTCGGGAACCCTGCGCCGCCGAGACCGATGATGCCCGCATCCGCAACGCGGCGCAGGATCTCCCCGTTGGCAATGCCGTCGATTTCTTCGCGCGTGCCGAACGTGCCGGTTTCGGTGTACTGTCCGTCGTTGTCCACTACGATGCACTCCTGCATGGCGCCGGAGATCGTGCGGCGTTTTTCGACCGCCTTCACGGTACCGGAACAGGAACAGATGACGTTGGCGGAGACGAAGCCGTCGGCTTCCGCAATGCGCTGCCCGACCAGGACCGGATCGCCTTTTTTGACGATCGCCTTTGCCGGTTTTCCGATGTGCTGTGCAAGCGGGAAGACCATTTCTCCTTTTGCGTCAAAGACGCGCAGCGCCGCTTTCCGACTGAGATCCTTGTGCTCTTTCGGATGCACGCCGCCGCGGAACGTGTCTCTCACGATTGAAACCCCTCCTTTAATCGAATTGAGATTTGCGCCGGCCGGACCCGATTCGGCGCATACGTATACACACTATTAGATTAACAGAAAACCCGCCGTTTGTAAACAGGAAAAGTCGACCGGAAGAAATCTTCCGCGTACAAAAAAACGCCTCCGTATTTCGGAAGCGTTGCGCTTTATCGGTTTATTTGCGCCCGAGAAGTTTTTTCAGCACCGGTATGAGTCCGAGCTTTCCTGCAATCGCTCGGAGCCCTCTTTTGATCCGGAACCAAACGAAGCGCAGCGGATAGATCGCGTTCCAGAAGCGAACGTAAAACCGGTATCCGGATTCCGCTGTGGTATGATTTTTCCCCTTTCGGGTGAAACCGGTCAGAACGCCGAGCACCTGTCCGTCGGAGACATGCTCCATAGAATAGGTGTTGTCCCCGCGGATCCGGTAAAACCCGTCCCCGACGGCGATCACGCGGTGCAGCACGTACTGTTCGCCGCGTTTATAGAGCGCGACGTCGTATTTTTGAAGCCGCGAAGAAGGGACCTCGATGATGACCAGGTCCCGGTTTTCGCGCAGCATGGGTTCCATGCTTCTGCCCTTGGTTTTGTAAACAAGCCTGCCGTCCTTTTCGAGCAGGGCTTCAAAACCGGTCATTCCTCCAGCGCGTTGATGCTTCGCAGCGTGTTCAGGATCTCTTCAACGTCTGCGGCAATCGTTTCGCGCGTCGCGTCGTAACGGCTGCACATGGCGTCCGTGATTGCTTCCGCCGTGGTTTCTTCCTTGAGGCAGTTCACGATGAACGCGGCGGTCGAGTTGCTCCTTACGATACCGTTGAACGCTTCGTGCCCCAGCGGGACCAGAAACTGGGTGTCGTCAATGTCCTGTACGATAAAATCGGGTTTCAGTTTCATATGTTTCTCCTCAGCAGACGGAATCGTCCCCGTCCGGTTCTTCGGTGTTTGTTTTTCGGTCGATCAGCCGTTTCAAAAAGTCCAGCGTGAGCATTTCACGCATTTCCCTGCAGTGCGCGTCCGTCCAGGGGCAGGAGGCGAAGCTGGTGCATTCGGGCAGGAACGGGCATTTGCGGCACTTTTCCCGCGTGCGGTCCGAACGGCAGAACTCCGTTTTTGTCGCTTCGTCGGTCACGCCGTGAAAGACGTCGCCGAACCGTCCGTTCGACGGGCAGTGCTCGCAGGAATACAGACTGCCGTCCGGCTCGATGACGATGCTCCCGCCGTCCGCCATGCAGCGATTTGCTTTGAATCTCATAGACGGTTCGTTATATGCCCGCGGGCGGAAACCGGCGGCTTCGATCAGCGGGCGCGCCGCGATGACCTTTTCCCAGAAATCAAGCTCGCCGTCGCCTGTCCGAACATCCATCAGCGGGCTGAAGTAAACGCCGATATTGTCTTTGTGCGCGACGTTCTCTCTGAGATCGTCCATAAATTTCGGGATCCCGTCCCAGTTGCCGTCATCGACATTGCAGCGAAGGGAGACGCGGATACCCGCCGCGGACAGACGGCTCAGCGCGTCCATCACGAAATGATACTGGCCGGCGTCGGCATAGTAATGCTTTCGCACGATATAGTCCGGCTCCGCGCCGTCCATGGAGATCTGGATATTGGTTACATTCCAGCGGGTCGTCATCTTTTCAACGATCGCAGGCGTGATCAGACTGCCGTTTGAGACAACGGAGGATTTGAAAGGCACACCTGCTTCCCGAAGCGCGTCGGAGACGCGGTCGATGATGCCCGGACACAGCAGCGGTTCGCCGCCGAACCACTTGAGCTTGACCGTTCCTTCGGCGCGGGTTTCCAGGATGTACCGGATCGTCTGTTCCACGATTTCCGGCGTCATCGTTACCTGCTTGCGCCCTTCCTCATAGCAGTATATGCAGCGGGCATTGCATCCGAGTGTGGGCAGAATCGTGTAACAGGGGATCCCCTTTTTCTGCCCGAACAGACGCATCATCTTTGCAACGGATTCATAATAAGTACATTCATCTTTGCCTTCGGGTACGAGAAACATTGCCTCGATCAGCGGATCGAAGCCCTCGCCGACGCGCGCGGAGAGGGGAAGCTCCGCCTCGATCAACTGCTTGGTCAGCAAATGAAAGGCATAGTGCTTTCCGCGATGTATAAGGGGCAGAGCAAACTGCGACGGAATATAAAAAAGGCCGGGATGCGGCTTTTGCGGTAAAATCAACCGTGCGAGCGCAGCATCCGGCTTGCAGATTTCATTCATAATCATAGGGTAACTTGATCCGTCAAACGAGTCTGATGACTATACTCAATCGTCGGAGCAATCCGGATCAAAAAGGCTGACACAGGTACCCGGACCTTGGGTATCACAGTCCGTGTCGCCAGGGCAGGAAGCGGTAATCAAGTCGCCGAGGAGCGTGATGACTTCCATCGTGGGCTTTTCATATTCCTTCATATCTTTACCTCCGTTGCTTGCGGGAAACGGGTTTGCACCCGAAAAACTTCATTCCATTCCGAAAAACGAGCGGAATGGACCACTCTTTCTCGATATACTATACCAACAACACGGTTTTTTGTCAATCGTTTTGTTTGAAATTAACAAAAAAGACGTAAATGCGACCGGATCAACCGGCATGTTTTCCGTATTGCGCGGCAAATCGCTTCAAACGCGCGGCGGCCTCCGCAAGGACCGGCTCCGGCTGCGTGTATGCGATCCGCACATACCCGGGAAGAAGGAACGCGCTGCCCGGCGCCAGCGCCACGCTTTCCGCGGAAAGCAGCGCACGGCAGAACGCCGCGTCGTCCGGTTCAATCTCGCGGACGTCCGCCCACAGATAGAACGCGCCGTCGCTTCGTTCCGTGCGGATGCCGGGGATATCCTTCAGCAGCGAAAACAGCGTGCCGCGCCTTTTGCGGAACACATCGCGCAGGGAAAGGGAGGACGCTTCGTCGCCCTCGAGCACCGCTTTTGCCGCGCGCTCCGACAGCGAACACGGACAGCCGACCGCATGGCTCAGATATCCCGCGATCGCCGAAGCGACGGGTTCCGGCGCAACGGCCCAGCCGAGCCGGAGACCCGCCATGGCAAAGGATTTCGACGCGCTGTTGACAAGGATCAGCCGCTCGCGTGCGTCGGGAAAATCATAAAGACTTACAAACGGCGCATCGTAGACGAACGTGCCGTACACCTCGTCCGCAATGAGATAAAGGTCGTGCGTCTTACAGAAATCGACGATTTCCGCAAGCTCGTCCTTTGCGTATACGGTTCCGGTCGGGTTGACCGGATTGTTGAACAGGATCGCCTTCGTGCGGTTTGTCGCCGCCTGTTCGAGCGCGGTCCGCGAGACCGTGAACCGGTTTTCGGGATCGCCGAAAACACAGATCGGGTTCGCGCCCGCAAGGCGGATCATCTCCGGATAGCTTGTATAGCACGGCGCCGGCAAAAGCACGTCGTCGCCGGGACCGCAGAGACAGGCAGCCGCGGCGGACAGCAGCGGCTTTGCGCCTGCGGAGATCAGGATCTCGCCTTCGGTCCAGCCCATGCGGTTTCGCACCGCTTCCTTTATGTCGGCGGAGCCCGTCGCGGGGATGTATCCGGTGCGGTTCTCATCCAGGGCAAGGCGAACGGCTGCCTTTCCGGCTTCCGGCATGGGAAGGTCGACCTGCCCGGCGGTCAGATTGATGACGTCGCGTCCGGACGCGATGAGTTCGCGCGCCTCCCTGTCCAAAGACATTGTGATCGAAGGCGAAACGGTACGGCTTAACGGTTTCATGCTTTCTTTCGCGCCTCCCACCGGTTAACGAGCAGAACGGCGGTCACATCGCCCGCCACGTTCATGGAGGTATACGCCATGTCCAGAAGCCGGTAGATGCCCGCGTACATGCCGAGGAACAGCCCGAGATCCGGCATGCCCAAAAGACTCAGATAGGTCGCGCCGAGCACGATGCCGCCGCCCGGAATGCCGGGAGCAGCCATGTTCAGCGCTTCGGCGAACACCAGCATCAGCAGAAACAGTCCGACGGAAACGGGGCGTCCGGTCATCTGCGCGGTGAACAGCGCGAGAAGGCAGAAGGAAACCGCGCCGCCGCACATATGCACGGTGCAGCCGAGCGGCGCGACCACGCCCGTGACGCGTTCCGGGACGTGAAACTCCTCGCGGCACGCGCGCAGCGTTTCCGGCAGCGTGGCGGCGGAGGAGCAGGTGGACAGCGCGGTCAGAAGCACGCGTCCGGTCTTGCGGAAATAGGTGATCGGGTCAATGCGGCAGAACAGCCACAGCGGCAGGATCATGACGAGCAGGAACACAAGGATGCAGCCGCCCCATGCATACAGCACGTACGACAGCGCGCCGCCGAGCGCACCGGCGCCGAAATCGGCGGTGCATTTTCCCATCAGCACGAACACGCCGAGCGGCGTCAGCCAAAGGATATAGGAGAGCATCCGGGAAAAGACGGTTTCCAGCTCGCCGACAATCTCGCAAAGCTTTTGCGCGCCGACCTTCTCCGCCACCGCGCCTGCAAAGAACGCGAACAGGATGCACGGCAGCATTGCGCCGCCGCTCAGGGAGGCAAAGATGTTCGGTGAGAAGACCGTATCGAAAAACCCGTTCCACGAAAGGTCGGCGGTCGTGCCGGACCACGGTTCGCCGGAGGTCAGGACAAAGCCCTTTCCGGGTGTAAGCAGCGAATAGACCGCGCCGGACAGCAGAAACGACGTCGTAAAGAGAACGACGAACAGCAGGATCGTCTTGAGAAGCGTCCGGGAAGCGCTTTTTATGCCGCGCGCCGCCGCGTTGAAGACCGTGCAGATCAGGATCGGCAGCGCCATCAGCTTCAGAAGGTTGATGTAGATCGTGCCGATAAAGCCGATGTACGAAAACAGTTTCGGCCACAGAAGCCCGACCGCAGCGCCTGCGGCGAAGCAGGCGAGCGTGATCCAGGACAGCAGATGCGATTGGTTCTTTGCGGGCGTTCTCTTTTCCATACATTTTATTATATTGTTTTGCCGGTGAAAAGTCAATCGACCTGAGCCCGGACGCCGGTCCCTTGACGGAAATTCGGGCGGGTTTTATAATAAAACAAATGGAGAAAGGAAAGACGACGTGGAATTCAGGCACTTCCGGGAAGAAGATTATCAGGCGGTCTGCGATTTTCTGATCGCGCTGAACGAACCGGGCCGCAGCCATATCAACTGGAACTGGGCGAGGTTCGAATGGATGTACGAGCATCCGGAGTTCGACAAAAACGCAAAATCCGCCATCGGTCTGTGGACGGACGGCGACCGCGTCGTCGGCGCGGCGATCTACGATATGTATTTCGGCGAGGCGTTCTGCGCCGCGCTTCCGGAATACGCGTCCCTTTTCCCGGAAATCCTCGCTTACGCATACGATGCGCTGAAGGACGAAAACGGGCTTGCGATTGCGCTCTGCGACGAAAACGCGGCGGAGATCGAAGCGGCGCGGAAGCAGGGATTCGTGCCGACGGAGCAGTCGGAAACGATGATGGAAGCGGATCTCGGGCGGGATTTCGCGCCCGCGTTTCCGGAAGGGCTGCATGCCGAATCGCCGGATCCGGTCAAAGACGCGTATGCGATCCAATGGCTTTTCTGGCAGGGATTCGATCATGGCGGGGACAGGGCGGAATTCGAAAGGACGGAGCAGATCGTTCCGCAGGTTCGCCGGCATTTTCTTCCGGAGCTCGGCGTGGCGGCCGTCAACCGCAGCGGCGAACCCGTCGCCATCTGCTGCCTGTGGCATGACGAGCGCACCGACTACGCTTACACGGAACCGGTCTGCACGATTCCGGCGTACCGCGGAAGAGGCGCGGGGCGGGCGGTCGTATACGAAGCGCTGAATCGCGCGAAGGCGCGCGGCGCAAAGAAGGCGTACGTGATCTCGGACCAGCCGTTTTATGAGAAGCTCGGTTTTCGGAGATGCCGGCGTTTCACGTTTTACCGGAAACGGTAAGAGCCGCATCAAAAAAGCCCGCGGAGTATTCCGCGGGCTTTTGCGGTTTTCGGATCAGACGATCGTTTCGATGCGAAGCACGTTCGTGTTGCCGCTTGCACCGGTCGTGTCGCCGCCGGTCATGACCACCGTCGTGCCGGGGGCGAGATTCAGCGTCGCCTTTGCGCAGCGCGCCGCGTAGTAATAGAGAACCTCCATGCTCGGGAACTGCTCGGTCAGCACCGGCACGACGCCCCATGACAGGGCGAGCTTGTACCATGCGACCGCGGCGTGCGAGATCGCGTCCACACGGTTGTGAATGGAGAAGCTCTGCGCTTCGAACTGCCCCTTATAGTCGATGTGCCGTTCGGTCTCCTCGGCGATCTCGCCCATGGTGCGGACCGATTCGACCGGATATTTGCCCGCCGCGGACTCGCCGGAGAGCATGATCGCGCTCGTTCCGTCGTAGACCGCGTTCGCAACGTCGCTGATCTCGGCGCGTGTCGGACGCGGGTTCGAGATCATGCTTTCGAGCATTTCTGTTGCGGTGATGACGCGCTTGCCGAGCAGGCGGCACTTGGTGATCAGATGCTTCTGAATCGCGGGCAGCTCGGTAAACGGAACCTCCACGCCGAGATCGCCGCGCGCGACCATGACGCCCTCGCAGCAGGAGCAGATCTCGTCGATGTTGTCCACGCCGTGGCGGTTCTCGATCTTTGCGATGACGTCGATGTATTCGCCGCCGTTCTCCTTCAAAAAGGTCTTGAGATCGATGAGGTCCTGCTTGCAGGACACGAACGACGCCGCAACGAACTCCACGCCGTTTTTAATGCCGAACAGAAGATCGGACTTGTCCTGCTCGCTGAGGTATTTCTGCCGCATGACTTTGCCGGGGAAGCTCATGCTCTTGCGGTCGGAAAGAACGCCGCCGGTGACGACGCGGCATCTCGCCTCGGTGCCCTCGAGCGCTTCGACCTCGAAGATGACCAGCCCGTTGTTGACGAGGATCCTGTCGCCCACGGACAGATCGTCCACGAGTCCCGCGTAGCTGACCGAAACGATCTCCTCGTTGCCGACGATGTCGCGCGTGGTGAAGGTGAACGTGTCGCCGTCATGCAGCGTAATTTTTCCGTTTTCAAACGTCTTGATCCGGTATTCCGGTCCCTTGGTGTCCAGCATGATCGGGATCGGAAGGTTCAGCTCCTCACGCACCGCTTTGATCATGTCGATCCTTCTCTGGTGCTCCTCGTGCGTGCCGTGGGAGAAATTCAGCCGGGCGACGTTCAGTCCCGCAAGACACATCGCGCGGAAAACCTCCGGCGTATCGCTCGCCGGACCGATGGTGCATACGATCTTCGTCTTTCTCATAACCGTCATCCTTTCCGATGCAGATTCCTATATATTATTTTACACCATTTGCGTCCGGAACGCAAGAATCAGAATCGTTCGATGAAGCAGAAAAACAAGCCGTGCGATGGTTTGAAACGAACAAACGCGGCGAAGCGCAAAACAAAAAGTCCGGAAAACCCGGACTTTTGATGCGTTCGGAATGTATCAGGACGGGTCGCCTTCCGTTGCCTGATCGGGAGCGTCGGCCTGCGGCTCTTGTCCCTTTCTGTTCCAGAGTTTGCCCGTCAGCTTGAAGAGCATGGGGTATACGCCGATGACAACAAAGATCACCGCGGCGTAGCGCAGCATGCGGATGAGCTGGGAAACAAAGTTGCCCGCTTCCAGAAGCTCCTTGGGGAAGGGCATTTTCAGCGCCGCGTTCAGTCCGAAGTAGATCAGACCGCCGCCGATCGTGCGCAGAATGCAGCGGAAAATGTTTTTCGTGTTCTCAAATTTCACGAAGCGTTCTTCGAACGGCTCGGCAAGAATGAAGCCGAGGAGCATGCCGAACGAACTGAAATAGTCGTTGCTGGTGCAGAAGAAGAACCCGGGCACGGAGGAGAGCAGCAGGATCCCGTAGAAAATCCAGCGATTCTTGATCTTCCGTTTGAGCCAGGGGATCAGCGTTACGATGATGATGCCCAGAACCCAGCCGCCGAGCACGTCCGTGGGGTAATGCGCGCCGACGAACACGCGGGAGAAGCCGACCAGCAGCGGCAGCAAAACGGCAAGCACCCAAAAGATCTTCCGTTTCTTTTCATGCGCCGCCAGAGACCCGTAAACGGTCACAGCGTTGCAGGAATGTCCGCTGGGGAAGGAATAGCCCTGGGCGGCGACGTCCATGGCGTCCGCGTTTTCGTCGATCAGCCGGAGCAGTTTCACGTTATAGCCGGGTACAAAATACGGACGCAGACGCAGAACGAGGTTTTTGATCATGGGGTTCCAGACGTTTGCCATCAGCACATTCAAGCCGACATACTTGCCGAATTCCTTGTTGAGTCCCCAATACAGAAAGCCCATGATTACCACGAGCAGAAGCTGCTCGCCGAACGCGGAAAGATTGGACAGCAGCCAGAAGCCGACGCCGGTATTCCCGATGTGCGCCTGCAGCCACTCCATGAATCGCATTTCCCAGTCAAAAAAGAAGATGACACCTACTGCCTCAGCCATAATAATTGAAGAGCCCCTCCGGTATGATTTTCTGTATTATACCTCTTTTTCCCGCAATTTGCAATCCGGATGACAGGCATATTGTAAAAAGTGTTCCCGACGGAATGAAAAAACACCCCGGATCGATCC
>CADAZC010000027.1 GCA_902792295.1 uncultured Eubacteriales bacterium | reverse complement strand
ACGGCATAGGAAAGCGCTGCGTCGGGCAGCGCCGTCGTCAGCGCGGCGGCTTCTTCGACCGTCATCGGTTCCGTCACCGTCAGCGCCGCAAGATTCGGAAGATAGCGGAAGACACCCGCGTCCGGCACGCCGGTCACGCTTGCTTCCTGCGCGTCGGGGGAAAGCGCCGTCCCGCCGACCGAAACGGTATAGATCACATTCACGCCGGGGTGCGCGTCGCGATAGGCGAGGATCGCGTCATAGCAGACGCTTCCGGAAACGTCGAGCGTACGAAGATCGGGGATCTGCTCGATCAGGGCAAAATCGTCGGCGTCGACCGCGGTGCGGAGCACGCCGTTTTCCGCGACCGCCCCGTTCACAACGACCGGCGTCGGCTGCGGCGTTTCAACCGCGGCGGGTTCTTCGGCGGACGGTTCCGTGCCCGAACAGCCCGCGGCGAAAAGCAGCAGGCACAGGCAGAAAACAAGACCGATTCCAATCCGTTTCATCACGGTCCCCCTCCGGAACACAGCGTTTTATTCAGTATAGCACGGTTCGGCAAAAAAGACCATCCGATTTTTGCGAATCATGCAACGTTTCGCCCGTTTTTTGCGTCTACTGTATGGGAAATATCGAATTCCGGCGGTTTTACAACTTGGTTACAACTTTGTGACAGTTTGGATGCGTTTCGGACGAATTTTGCTGATATTCTGAATTCGGAAGCGAGAACGGGCGATTTTTTACAACTCGGTTACAAGTGTTCTGTTATAATGCGGTTTGGAGGGGCATATGGCACGAATTTTGATTTTGGAGGACGAGAAGGCGATCAACGACCTCGTTGCGCTGAATCTCGGCATGATCGGGCATACGGCGGTGCAGACGTTCACCGGCAGGGAAGCGCTGAAAGCGGCGGCGGAAACGCCGTTCGACCTGCTGATCCTCGACGTGATGCTGCCGGACACGAACGGGTTTGCGGTCTACGAAAAGCTCAGGGACATCCCGGCGATCTTTCTGACGGCGCTCGGCGAAACGGCGGACAAGGTCAAGGGCTTCGAGCGCGGCGCGGACGATTACATCGTCAAACCGTTCGAAATGACAGAGCTTCTTTTGCGCGTGGAGGCGGTTCTGCGCCGCACGCACAGGAGCGAAAGCCGCTATCGCATCGACGGTCTGGAGGTCGATTTTGAGGCAAAGACCGTCCTGAAGGACGGCGTACCGGTCGATCTGACGCTGCAGGAATACGCACTTCTGGAAGTTTTGATCAAAAACCGCAACATTGCCCTTTCGCGGCAGCGCCTGATGCGCGAGGCATGGGACGTATCGTTTTTGGGCGAGTCCCGCACGATCGACGTGCACATTCAGCGGCTGCGCAAAAAACTCGGTCTGGACGACCGGATCAAAACCATCTACCGGCTCGGATACCGGTTTGAGGAGACGCCTTGAAACTCAGACAGAAAAGTTATTTTTTGACGGTGCTGCTGATCGGAGCGGTGCTCTTTTTGAGCACGCTCTTTTTGCTGCTGCCGAATGTCCGGTCCGCTGTTTCCTCGATCGAAGCGCGTGCGCTCGGCGAGGAAAAGGCGCTTGCGCTGGCGGTCGAAGGGCTGTCCGAGAACATCCCGAAGGAGGATCGCCGGAAATACGTGCGCGGGTTTGCGGTGTATGACAGCGGCGGATCGACGTTCGCCGTCGGGCTGGACGAAGAAACATGGATCGCGACCGAACCGCTCCCGCCCGAAACGGAGCCGGGCAGGGTGCGCTGGCTCAATCGGAACGGACGCACCGAGATCGCGATCGCGGACGCGCTTTCGGACGGCGTATGGGTGCGTTACGGACGGGATGTGACGGACGAGCTGAAACGCGCGGAGCGGCAGGCGACCGGCACGCTTCTTGTGTGCACCTGCCTTACCGGCGGCATCACCGTCGCGCTGTATTTCATGCTGGAACGGCTGAACCGTCCGGTCGAGCGGCTTGCGCATGAGCTTCGCACGCCGCTGACCGTGATCCGCGGCTACGGCGAGCTTCTGGAACGCGCCAAGCTCACGCCGGAGCAGCAGCACATGGCGGCAAGCTATATCGTTTCCGAGAGCGAGCGGCTCGGCGAGATCTCGCAGAAGCTTCTGACGCTTGCCGACGCGCGAAAGAGCGCGTTCAAGCCGGAGCGTATCCGTCTTTCCGAGCTTGCGGAGCACTTGAAGCAGACGTATCCGACGCTTGAAACCGAGATCGGATGGGACGAACTGACTGCGGATCGCGCGCTGATGCTGAGCTTGCTCGGAAACCTGATCGGCAACGCCGTGAAGGCGTCGGCGCCCGGCCGTCCCGTTCTGATGAAAGCGGCGCCCGGCACGATCGAGATCGTTGACGAGGGCGCGGGCATGACCGAAGAGCAGCTTCACTATGTCAACGACCCCGCGCGCGCAAAGAATCCGTCGATCCGCAGCGGTCTCGGCGTGCCGCTGTGTCACGAGATCGCCGCTTTGCACGGCGCGACGCTCACATACGCTTCAAAAGCAGGCGAGGGAACGACGGCGACGGTACATTTTACAAGTCTGTGACAACTCTGTGAGGACTCCGTTACAAGTCCCGTGTTACGATGGGACCGCAGAAAGGAGGAAAAAGCTATGAAATCATTTTTCCGCAAACATAAGATCCTTGTGATCGCGCTCTGCTCCGTGCTCTGCCTGGGCGTCCTGTCCGGACTGGTCATCGGCGGCGTGATCCGATTCTCCACCCGCGGCACTTCGTTTGAAACCGTTGCAGACGCCGTGGAAAAACAGAACGCCGAACACCTTTCGGCAGCGAATGAGGACGGCAAATCGGTCCCCGGCATGATGCCGACGCCGACGCCGGTACCGCAGGACGCGAAGCTCAGCGCCGAAGAGGTCAAACGGCTCTCCGAGGAAGTCCAGCGCCGCAGACGCCCGGTGATCCCCGTCCGTTCCAACGTGTGGGTCGCAGACAACAGCATGCTCTGGAAGGAAACCGATCCCGACGCAGTTGAGAAGGAAGCTGCGCAGATGGCCGCGGAAAATCTCACGCAGATCCTGTTCGGAAAGACCTATGTCGAACTGACCGGCAGCGAAGCAGCGACCGCAAACGTGCGGCTCTTTACCGATCCGGCGGGCGACCGCGACGCGTTCCTGCGCATCACGGATCCGCAGGGCGTCTACATTCTTTCGATCCGCGCGGGCGATCAATCGCTCATCTGCGCCGACCTGCTGACCTATCCGGAAGCGCCGTCGACGGACCGTGAAAAGGAATGTATTGCGATCGCGGAGAAACTCGGCTATCATGCCGTGCATTACCGCCATGACACCAACGGTCAGCACGAGATCGTCTATGAGTTCAAGACCGATACGGACGTCTGTCTGACGTTCTCATACGTGTACGATAAGCTGTGGCAGGTTGCGGTCCATCCGAGCCAGCAGGCAATGGAGGAATGCGAATACTTCCTTGCGGACATCCAGCTGGACTATTCGAAGCCCGCATATCCGAAAGACTTTGTCGAAGCGGAACCGCCGAAGCTGGGATACGATAAGATGGTCAGCAAAGAGAAGATCTTTGCGTCGCTTACCCGGCTTTATAAGAACCTGTCCGGAAGGGATCTCGACACGTCCAAACTGAAGGCGACGTTCCTTCGCGACAACAGCGGCGGACGCGAGGACTGCTGGCAGATCACCGGCGAAGGATTCGATATCGTCATCTCGGCATATTCGCGCGACGTGATCTCGTTTACCGGTGCAATCCCCTGCGAGAACCTGCTCTCAATTCCATATGAAAAGATGGGCGAAGAGGAATATGAAGCCGAGACGAAGAAAATCGCGGATTATCTGATCACTTCGCTCGGCGCGTACGACGACGGTTTCCACGGAAAGAACGTGAAAGAGATCAGCGTCAACGCGGTCTGTGACTTTCATTTCTGCACCATGGATATCGTGACCGAAGAGGGAACGTGGTACGAGTGCTATTTCGATGACGGCGTGCTGAGAGAGATCTGGCACTTCGCAGATGAAAAGCTGTTCATGGATGCGCCGCACGGCTGGGTTGCGGACGCGGTCTATATCCACAGCGTCACGGGAAAGCCGTTTATTCCGGACTATCGCGACTGGGACGGCAACCTGCATGTGATGCAGCGCCCCGAAGCGTAATCTTTCAAAGAACAAGCGACCGGCGATATCCCGCCGGTCGCTCCTTTTTACAACTAAATTACAACTATCTTGCAATTCTATGACATCTCTGTGACGTTTTGTACGAATTTGCGTCGTATCATGAAAGCAGATCCACGAAAGGACGGCGGCTTTTATGAAACGAACGATGCTACTCCTTCTTGTTCTCCTGTTTTCGGGCTGCACCGTGCCTGCGCCCGACGGAGTGCGTCCGCCGGACATGCCTGCTCCGGAAACGACGGATTACGTTGCACCGCCCGCGGCGGAGGAAGCGGACGCGCCCGAAGAGCCGCCCGAACCGTCCGAACCGTCGCTCCCGACCGCCTCCGCGGAAGACCGGTTTCCGGACCGGTTCTCCGAAACGCCGGAATACGGCGAAAAGAGTTATAAAAGCGGATCGGTCGCCGTCACAATCACGACGCACACGGTTTCCGACACCTACGGAAAGATCGTGAGCTACCACGTCGCGGATATTTACGTGAAGGACGTCGCCTCGATCCGGACCGCGGCGGCGGGCAGCGATTTCCATTCGCACCGCGAACGCACCGTGAAAGACATTGCGGACGGCGTCGGCGCGCTTCTGGCGATCGACGGCGACACGTTCACCCATATGCAGAGCGGTCTTGTGGTCCGAAACGGCGAGATATACCGCGATACGCTTTGCGAAGGGACCGACGTCTGCATCCTGTACCGCGACGGACGCATGGAAACGAAGCGATGGGGCTCGTTCACGGCGCAGGAAATCCTTGACGCCGACCCGTGGCAGGTGTGGAGCTTCGGTCCGGCCCTGCTCGACGAAAACGGGCGGTCCACGGAGGTCGAGAGCAATCTGAACGGGCACAATCCCCGCGCGGCGATCGGCTATTTCGAACCGGGACACTATTGCTTTGTGATCGTCGACGGACGGCAGGACGGCTGGTCCGACGGCGTGCGTCTTCCGGCACTCAGCCGCCTGATGGAGGACCTTGGCTGCAAGGCGGCGTATAACCTCGACGGCGGCAATTCCGCGCAGATGTACTGGAACGGCGAAATCGTCAGCAAGGCATGCGGCAGCGGGCGCGTCGTCAGCGATATCGTTTATCTCCTGCCCGAAGAATAAGGGCGTGTTGTTCCTCCTCATCGGGAAGCGTCGTCCGTCCGTATCCTTCGGGCGGATGACGCGGATTCCCGGGAAAACGAATCGGCGTTTCGCACGGTTCTTCCTCTCCCCAAACGAACCGTACGGAAATCACGAACCGTCTCAAATTGAGGCGGTTCGTGTCTTTTGGATGCATTTTCCGTCTGATTTGATACAGAAAAGTGAGAAATAAGCCATGATTTTGCAAAAAATATATATGAAAAGTATTGATAATCAAATCGCCTTGTGCTAAAATATAGACAAATCTTTCAGAAGCTCTTTCTTTGTATGCAAAGAAAGATCGTATATGGAAGATTTTGAGTTTCTTGCAAAAGAAAAGGAGGAAAACAATCATGAAGAAAGTATTTGCTATTCTGTTGGTTGCGCTGATGGTCATTTCTCTGGTCGCATGCGCAAAGACGGAACCGGAACCCGCTCCCGAACCCACGGTAACGGAAGCGCCCGCTCCCGAACCCGAGCCCGAACCCGAGCCCGAGCCCGAACCCGAACCCGAACCCGTTGCGGAGCCCCTTGTGGATCCGAACCATGAACTGTGGTGCGCACACGGTCAGTTCCTTCTGGCCGACGGCACGCAGAACGGCTGGAACGGCAAGGACAGCGCGCTGTATGAGGCGTCCGCTCTGACGGCGATCACCCTTGAGGACGTCAAGGCGATCAGCGAAGACGTTTACAACGCACTTGCCGCAAAGGAAGTCAAGTACCTGTATGCGATCGATCTGATCTTCGGCACCAACGATGCCGGCTGGACCACCAACTGCCTGATCAACGGCAAACTGTTCAAGGCGAACGGCTCCTATGCGTTCAAGATTGCGCAGTGCACCGTGGATATGGACGGCGACAACAAGGTCTATGCGGAAGATCAGTGGATCCACGATCCGAAGACTGCTCACTCCGAGTCCCTGACGCCGGACACGCTGTTTGTCCCGGTCTGGCAGGAAGAGGCGGATGAGAACGGCTTCTCCTGGGCGAGCAACCCCGCAGTCATCGGCGGCGCAGGTCTCTACACGCTGATCATTGCACAGTACAAGAACGGCTCCACCCCGGATCAGGCGGGCTACGGCATCGCGCTTGTTCTGAAGGAAGCAAAGGAAGGCATCGCATATGAGGAGATCCTTGAGTGGGTCGCGGCAGATCACACCTACGGCATCGTCGGCAGCTTCGAAGCTTCCGGCTGGGCTGACGGCAAGGACATTGCGATGGAAGCGGACGGCGAGAACACCTGGAAGGGTGAAGTCGAACTGAAAGCTGGGGACGAATTCAAAGTCCGTGCAGACGGCAAGTGGGACTTCAGCTGGGGCGCCGAGGACGGCAGCAACTGCAAGGCGGAAGCTGACGGCACCTACATCGTCACCATCACGTTTGCGGACGGCAAGGGCGTCGTTACGTTTGAGCCGAAAGCGTAATTACTGAATCATTTGGGCTGACGCTTTGGCAGAAATGTGCAGGGCGTCAGCCCAATCCTTATTTTGACGGCGGCATGATCCGAACATTTTTGAGAGGTCCGGTATGAAAAAGAATCTCCTTTGCGGATGCCTTGCGCTGCTTCTGCTTTTATCCGTATTCGGCTGCAAAAAAGACAAGCCGACGGAACCGGCGGACACCCCGAAACCCGCTGTTTCGGAAACGGCTGCGCCGACGGAAGAACCGAAGGCGGACGTTCCGGAATTGCCCGAGCTGCAGGAATTTGCGGATACCTACGAGGACCATCTTCCCGAAAACGCGGAGGACGGTCTTACGCTGCATGCGTTCAACTGGACGTATCACGAGATCATGATCAATCTCGAGAACATCCGCAATGCCGGATTTAAAAATGTTCTGACCATGCCGATCCAGCAGCCGAAGGGCGGCGGCTCCGCCTGGTGGGCGTTCTACCAGCCGCTGAGCTTCTCCATCGGCGACAATTCCGCGCTCGGCAGCAAGGATGAACTCGAAGCTCTGTGCCGCGAGGCGGACAAATACGGCATCTGCATTCTTGTCGACATCGTCGTGAACCACATGGCGAACATCGACGACGACGCAAAGGAAGCCGACGGGACGCCGACGGTGCTGCCGCAGGTGGCGGAATACGAGCCGAAGATCTACAACAACCGGAACGAGGACGTCGACGGCATCGGCGTGACGTTCCATCACAACAAGAACGCCAAGGGCTCCGGCGCGGACACGCAGGTTTACGCCTACGGCAATCTGCCCGACCTCGACACCTCCAATCCGTACGTGCAGGAGCGCGTGCTTGCGCTTCTCACGGAGTGCATCGACGCGGGCGTCGACGGGTTCCGCTTCGACGCCGCCAAGCACGTCGAAACGGAGCAGGATCCCGATTATCCGAGCGATTTCTGGGACAACACGCTGGAAAAGGCGAAGGACTATTACCGTGAGCAGACCGGCAAGGAACTGTATGCGTACGGAGAGATCCTCGGCGAACCGTCGGGACGCACGCTGTCCAGCTATACGGACCATATGCGCATCACCGACGACGGATTTACGTCGCAGTTCAAGAGCGCGTTTGCTCAGAAGGATCCGAACCGCGTGCTGAACGCGCTGCTGAAGGGCGGCGACGCGACCAAGCTGATCGCGTGGGTGGAAAGCCACGATGAATACGTTTCTTCCAACACGCATTACAGCGACGTCCGCGTGGCAAAGTTCTGGTCGGTCATCGCCGCGAAGAAGGGACTGGGCGGTCTGTATCTGGCGCGCCCGAACGATGAGCTGGTCGTGGGTCAGATCGGTTCCTACGCGTTTGAAAGCGAATACGTTGCGGTGAGCAACCGCTTCCACAACCGGTTCTATGCCGCGGATTCCTTTGAATCGGTCGACGGGACCTGCTACATCAACGAAAAGATCGCGCCCGACGATCAGGGCGTGCTGATTCTGAACGTCGGCGCGGTGGATCCGGAGGCGATCGTCGAGATCGCGGTCCCGCATCTCGAGGACGGCGTCTATTACGATTCTCTGACGGGCAACCCGGTCGAGGTCCGCGATCATGTCGCGCGCGTGCAGTTCGAGGCGAACGGGCTTGCGGTGGTCACGCGTTCGAAAGACCTGCATCCGCAGCTCGCCGTTTCCGAACGCGACTGCTCGTTCGCGGGCGAAAAGATCATCACGCTCAAGACCCGCAACTGTGAGGAAGCGTATTATTACTTCAACGGCGACGCTTCGGACACGCATCCGTTCACGAACGAGGCCGAGGTACCGGTGCACGAGCACGTGAAGGACGGGAAGACGGACCTCTCGGTCGTCGTCCGCACCGGAAAGAACACATTTGAACAGACGTTCACCTATACGCAGATTCAGCTGCTCGAAGGCGGCTTCAACCTGATCAACATCGACGGGAAATATCTGAACGGCGAATACGAGCTCTATATCTGGAGCTGGAGTCCGGGCAGATGGAGCAAGGATTACGAGATCCGCGACGGTATCATGGTCGTGGATACGACGGGCATGACCGGCTTCCTTGTCGCCGCGTTCGAGAAGGACTATGAGATCGCCGACGTGAACAACTGGGATTCCCACGTGATCAAGCAGAGCGCCGACATCAAAGGCGATCTCCTCACACTGGGATTCTTCGACATGTCCGGGTTTTAAGGGGGACTTGCAATGAAAACGAGGAAATGGCTTGCGTTCCTGCTGACGGTCCTGCTTGCCGCGACGCTGCTTCTTCCGGGCTGCGGAAAACAGCCGAAGGACAGCGCGCCGCAGGCGACGGAAGCGCCGGTCGTGACGGAAGCGCCGAAGGAAACGGAAGCGCCGGTCGTCGACGAGGGACCGGACGACGTTCCGATCGCACTGGTTCCGGCGGGCGACGTGATCGACAAGTACACAAAGGATGAAACGGATCACGCGTCGCAGCCGAACGCCGAAACGAAGATCGTCCGCCTGCATTACAGACGCAACGACGACAGCTTCAACGACAGAAGCCCGTACACACCGTGGAACGTCTGGGCATGGGATATGACCAACGGCGGCAACGGCGCGGCGTACGAGTTCACGGGGTATGACGATTACGGCGTGTACGTCGATCTGGACCTTGATCTGATCTCCGGCGGCAAGACGGTCGACAAGCTCGGCTTCATCGTCCGCACGGACAACTGGGCGAAGGACCCGGACGGCGACCGCGTGATCGACGTGCAGCCGGAAACGCCGGACGGCATCCAGGACGTTTACGTGCGCACGACCGAATCGACGGTGTTCTATACGCAGGACAATGCGCTGAAATCCATCATCAGCTATGCGCTGCTGCAAGGCGAAAAGACGATCTCGGTGTACTTCAAGCCGCTTTCCGGCGAGTTCAGACCGTATCAGACGCGCTTTGATCTGACGGTCAACGACGAACCCTATGAGAACTTCACGATGGGCGAGTACGACGCTTCGCTGAAGCGGGTCGACCTCAATCTCAACGGAGACGGGATCGATCTCTGCGACGTGGTGAAGGTCAGCTACCGCTTCGACCCCACTTGGATCAATCAGGTCGGACTGATGTTTACGAATTATTACGATACCGAAGAATTCAACGAAAAGTACGACTACGACGGAACCGACCTCGGCGCCACGTTCGACAACGAGGAACACCCGACGGTTACGACCTTCAAGGTATGGGCTCCGACGAGTGTGAAGATCGAGCTTCGCATCTACAATACCGGTGATTACACGAAGGAGACGGAACCCGCCGAAACGTACGAAATGACGCGCGGCGAAAAGGGCGTGTTTGCGTATTCCGTGCCGAAGGACCTCGACGGCAAGTATTATACCTATCTCGTCACCAACTCCCTGGGGACGAACGAGGTCGTCGATCCCTATGCGAAGAGCGCGGGCATCAACGGACGCCGCGGCATGGTGGTCAACTTCACGAAGCTGAACAGCGGCATCGAGGGCTGGGACGCCGATGTGCGTCCGTTCACGGGTCGCCCGGTCGACGCGGTGATCTATGAAGCGCACGTTCGCGACATGACGATCAGCGAAACGAGCGGCGTAGAGGAGCAGTTCCGCGGCAAGTTCCTCGGACTTGCGCAGGAAAGCTCGTATACGAAGGACGGCGTCACGGTTTCCACGGGACTCAGACACATGCAGGAGCTCGGCATCACGCACGTGCAGCTGCAGCCGTTCTACGATTATTCGTCCGTCAACGAAATGACGTCCGGCAATACGATGTCGGCGGAAAACTACAACTGGGGCTACGATCCTCTGAACTACAACGTCCTCGAGGGCAGCTATTCCACCGATCCGTACGACGGATACAACCGTATCATCGAGTTCAAGAAGATGGTGATGGCGCTGCACGCCGCCGGCATCTCGATCAATATGGACGTGGTCTATAACCACACGAGCAGTTCCGAGAATTCGAATCTGAATCTGCTGGTTCCGTATTACTATTACCGCACGAGGGCGAACGGCTCGTTCTACAACGGTTCCGGCTGCGGCAACGAGGTCGCTTCCGAACGGTACATGGTCAATAAGTTCATCCGTGAATCGTGCAGGTTCTGGATCGGCGAATACCATCTGTCCGGTTTCCGCTTCGACCTGATGGGTCTGCTCGACAATCAGACCATGATCGACGTCTATAAGGACTGCAGCGCGATTGATCCCGCGATTATGGTGTACGGCGAACCGTGGGCGGGCGGCACCTCGAAGCTGAAGAGCGGCACGAGCGAAACGAAGCTCACCGGTCAGATGACCGTTCAGGAATCGCTTGCGCAGGATTACTTCTCCGGCAGCGGCGTGATGGTCGGCGCGTTCAACGACGTGATCCGCAACGCGATCCGCGGCGACAACGGACCCGGCAAGGGCTATGTGCAGGGCATCTCGTCCGACGCATCCATGATCGCGATGTGCGCGGAGGGCGTATTCTCCAAAGGAACGATCAAGACGCAGAATATCGATCCGAATCTGGTTCTGAATTATGCGTCCTGTCACGATAATTACACGTTGTACGATCAGCTGGTGCAGACCATGAACGAGGATCGCATCAAAGCGGCGTATACGCAGGCGGATGCCATCGTCTTCCTCACGCAGGGCGTGCCGTTCATTCAGGAGGGCGAGGAGTTCATGCGCAGCAAGCTGGATCCCGAAACCGGGAAGTATTCCGGCAACTCGTACGATGTCGGCGATTTCATCAACGCGATGGATTATTCGCTGAAGATCGACCGCGCGGATGTCTTTGAAAAGACCAGGGAGCTGATCGCGTTCCGCAAAGCGACGGCGGACTTCCGTCTCGGCACGCGGCAGGAGATCAAGGACAAGATGTCCGACGTCAGCTCCGATCGCGGCAATGTCAGCTATCGCTTCGGCGATTACCTTGTGATCCATTCCGTTGCGGGAACGTCGGTGGAGCTTGACGGCAGCTACGAGATCGTCTATTCCAACGTACGGACAAATTACGGACCGGTTTCCGGCACGCTGACCGTTTCCGTCAACGAATCCGTCGTATTGAGGAGGGTGAGTTAAGTTGTTCAGACACGGTGACGTCAGCACCGAGGTCGACAAAAAGCCGTTCTGGTTCACGCTGATTGCTTTCGTGGGAAGCACGGCGGCGACGGTTCTGCTCTTTGTGCTCGGCTGGGGACAGGCGCTTGCGATCTTCGCGGGGATTCTTCTTGCGATCGTCGCGGTCGGTTCGCTGGTTATCCTGTTCGCCATGCTGACGGATTATGCGTACATCGATCAAGGCATCCTCAGAACGCGGTATCTGTTCAAAAAGACCGCCGTTCCGCTTGCCGAGATCGGGAAGGTCACCTGCCGCGAAAAGGTGTATTACATTTATAACCGGCGGGGCGATCTTCTGGGGACCGTCAACGGGCTTTTGTCGGGGATCGATTCGATCCTGGGCGAGCTTGAAAACAACGGGGTGCACTTCGAGTAATCGAACGCGCCGTTTACATAAAAAACAATTCATTCAAAATGGAGGGTAAACATGGCAAATCTAAAGCTTTCCCATATCTACAAGGTCTATGATAATGGGCACAAAGCGGTAAATGATTTTTCCATCGACATTGCAGACCGCGAGTTTATCGTTTTCGTCGGACCGTCGGGCTGTGGTAAATCCACCACGCTGCGTATGATCGCCGGTCTCGAAACGATCACCGCGGGCGACCTGCTGATCGGGGACACTCGGGTGAATGATATGGAGCCGAAGGACCGCGATATCGCGATGGTGTTCCAGAGCTACGCTTTGTATCCGCACATGACCGTGTATGAGAACATGGCATTCGGTCTGAGAAACCGTAAGATGCCCGAGAAGGAAATCAAAGAACGTGTTTTGAAGGCAGCGAAGATCCTGGACATCGAGGATTATCTGGATCGCAAGCCGAAGGCAATGTCCGGCGGCCAGAGACAGCGTGTTGCGCTGGGCCGCGCACTGGTCCGTGACCCGAAGGTCTTCCTTCTGGACGAGCCGCTGTCGAACCTGGACGCAAAGCTCCGCGCAGCCATGCGTACGGAGATCACCGCTCTGCATAAGAGCTTGAACACGACGTTCATCTACGTTACGCACGACCAGGTCGAAGCAATGACCATGGGCACGCGCATCGTCGTCATGAAGCTCGGCTATGTGCAGCAGATCGATACGCCCATGAACCTCTACAACGAGCCGTACAACAAGTTTGTTGCGGGCTTCATCGGAACGCCGCAAATGAACTTCTTTGACGTGACGCTCAAGAGAGAGCAGGATGACGTGAACGTTCTCTTCCCGAACGGCGACAAGGTCACGGTTCCGTATGAGAATGTGTCGAAGATCCACAATCATTATCTGAACGGTGACGTACCGGTAACGTTCGGTATTCGTCCGGAACATATCAAGCTCAACAAAGAAGGACGCGGGCTGAAGTTCGTTGTCACCAACGTTGAACATCTGGGCAGCGATTCCATCGTCTACGGCAAGCTCGGCGATCACCTCGGTGAGTTCACCATGAAGGATGAAGGCAAGCTGATCGTTGTCAAAGTGAACGAGGCCAAGGGCGTCGAGGTCGGCGATGTCGTGTATGCGGAGCCGGATCCCGAGAAGGTCCACTTCTTCGATGCGGAAACCGAAGTCACCCTGATGAACAAGATCCCGCCGTACAACACGCTTGAAGCGGAAGTCGACGGCGACGGCATGACCGTTCTCGGCACCAAGGTTGCGCTTCCGGATGCGTTCAAGAGAGCGATCGGCGCTGCGGATCGGTTCGAACTGATCATTCCGCCGCATGCCATCGTGGAGGGCAACGACTTCGAACTCAAGGTTGCACGTATCGAGAAGGTCGACAACGACCGTCTTGCGTACCTCGAGAACGGCGACAGCTACCTGTTCGCACTGGTCAACGAGACCGTCAAGGAGGGCGATACCTACAGGTTCTCGTTCGAGAATGAAAAGCTGAACCTGAACGTGGAGGGCAAGGAAGCCCTGAAGGCGGTCGACGACGAGGTCAGTCTCATGGGTACGTTCTTCCGGAAGGAGATCAAAGAGGGCCACGATCGCGTGCTCCACTTCTTCTACAAGATCGGCGATTATACGCTGGAGACGTCTCCCGAACAGGGCTACAAGATCAACTCGATCGACGGCGACAACTGCTATAAGTACACGTACCGGTATGCAATCAACCGTGACGCGGTTCGCATTGCGGAAGAGGGCGAAGCAGGACTCGAAGGCCGTGTTGTTGACTACTGCGATTACGGCAACATCCGGTTCGCAAAGGTCAGCGCGGACGGTCAGGAATTCCTGATCAAGGTTGATCCTGCGTTCGCTTTGGACAAGGTGCGGGTTGCAATGGACAGCAAAGACGTTTCTGTCTATTCGACCAGAATCGACATGAAGATCTGCTGACATGAAAGCAGAAGTACAGGGAAAGACGATTGAGATCGAACCGAACTCCAAGCCGTATCTTTTGAAACGGATCATTGCGGACGGGTTCGATACGGTACTGATCTTCGGACTGTTCATGCTGTTCGCCGCTCTGATCATGCGGAGTCCCGCCGCGAATGTCTATAACGGGCATTACGAACGGTACACCGCGATCGAGCAGGAAGTGAAAGCCGCTTACGGCAGCGATGCGGCAGCGATCACGGAAGCATTGAACGGAAACCGCGAATATCTGGATGAACGGTTTTCGGCAGAGCTTCACGGATATCTTCTGAAAGCATCCGCCGGGCTTCTGGCAACATTCCCCGTTTTGCTGGCGACGCCGTTTCTGAACAAGAACCGCGCGACGCCCGGCAAGCTGATGACCGGGATTATGCCGTTCCACGAACGCAGACAGAGACAGGCGGTCTGGTACCAGATCTTCTTTCGATTCCTGTTTGTCTTTCTGATCGACGGTATGGGGCTCTACCTGCTGACCGGCATATGGACGTTCGTTCTGGTACCGGTCCTGCGGCTCATAGAGATCCTGTGCAGCAGGAAAGACAAGACGATCCTTGATATGATGACAGGCATTCTGATCATCGAAAAACTGTCTTATAACGGAATAAATTAGTTTGTATATGGAGGAATTCAAAATGAAGAAACTGATTGTATGTTTACTGGTTCTGGCTTTGGCAGCATCGCTGTTTGTCGGCTGCGGCGGCAGCGAGACCACGCCCGGTGAAGGCGGTCAGCAGCAACAGCAGGGACAGCAACAGCAGCAGCCGTCAAAGGCAAATGACGACGGCATGATCCGCGTCTGGGTCGGTGAAGAATCCGCGGAATACTATCAGAAGGCGTGTGACGAATACGTTGCGGCGCATCCGGATTTCGGATACAAAATCGAGGTAAAGGGCATGGACACCGGTTCGGTTGCCGGCACCATCACCAACGACCCGACCGCAGCAGCGGACATCTATACGGTCGCGCACGATAACATCGGCAAGCTTGCCGCAACGCAGTGCGCAAAGCCCATCACGAACGAGGCGCTGGTCGCGCAGGTTCTGGCGGACAATCCGGAATCGTTCCAGAAGGTCATCTATTCCAACCTGAACGGCACGAAGTACCTCTACGGCGTCCCGTATATTTCTCAGGCGCTGTTCCTTTACTACAACAAGGCGCTCGTAACCGAAGAACAGGCACAGACCTTTGAAGGTCTGCAGGAAGCTGCAAAGGCGGCGGGCTGCAAGGCGATCACGGTCACCGGCGACGACGGCTTCAACATGTCGTTCGCGCTGCTCGCAACGAGAGCAAGCGACCATGCGACCACGGTCAAGATCTATGAAGGCGCAGAACCGCAGTCGGGCGGCAGCAAGGGCGAAAGCAACTGCCAGGGCGACGACACCATTGCGATCTATCGCTGGCTGCAGGCGTACGCTGCCGATCCGAACGGCTTCAAGTGGGCTTCTCCGGACGGCTGGGACGCGGACCTCGATAAGAACAATCAGGGTGTTCTCGCGGTCATCGGCGGCGCATGGCATTACAACACCGCAAAGGCAGCGCTCGGCGAGTCGAACCTGGGCATCTCGCTCATTCCGACGTTCACGCTGACGGCGGAAGCGTGCGAAGGTCTCACCGGCGTAAAGGCGGGCGACGTCTATCGCGGCGGCACGTTTGCAGACTGCAAGTGCTTCATGATCAATGCGAACTCCGCGGCGAGCAAGTATGCGAAGGAGCAGGAGCTGATCGCGTACATGGCGAGCAAGGATGTCCAGAACGCTTCGTACCTCGAGTGCATGAACGTTCCGGCATACGTCGGCGCGTCGACCTTCATCAAGCAGTGCTTCGATGAGGGCAAGGTTACCGAGAGCCAGTACAACCTCGCGGCAATGCAGGTCAGCATGGCTGAATGGGGCATCCCGCAGCCGTTCGTAACCGGTACGCTCAACACGTATTATTACTCCAAGAACGCTCCGGCAGTCTTCCGTGCGATCATCGACAAGACCGCTTACCCGACCACCGGCGACCAGATCCTTGCGGAAACGGAATCCCTCGAGGGCATTCGCAAGGCGCTGTATCTGGCTGAGTATCTGTGGATGCACGGCGTGAATCCCAAGGAGTTCCCGGCAAATCTTCCGGATAAAGCTTAATGAGAGAGGAAAAAGTTCGATTTTATAACTCTATTAAACTCGATATGGGGGAAAAATCATGGGTTCTAAATCAAAAAAAGATCCAAAGATGAAATCGAATATCTTCAGTCCCATAGGCAAGTTTTTCAAGAACATCAAGAGAATGTTTGTGAGCGGCTCCGTCGGGACAAAGCTTTCGTATCTCATCTTCGGTGCGGGCAATCTCTATCATAAGCAGTATATCAAAGGCGGACTCTTCCTGCTGCTGCAGGTCGCGATCATCCTGTTTATGGTGCTTTGCCCGTCCATCAACGGCACGCCCTACGGCTATAAGGCACTGGCGAACCTGAGTCTTAAGAACGTATCCGAGGGCGGCGACTTCGATCCCGTGACCGGTCATTTCACGACCGGTTCAGACTGCAAGCTGATGATCCTGTTCGGCTTCGTTACCATTGCGGTGATCGTGATCTACTTCATCCTTTGGTACAAGAATATCCAGTCCTCCTTCAAGGCGGACATGGACAAGAAGATCGGCAAAAAGCCGACCACCTTCCGTGAGGATCTCGCATCGCTGTTTGATCAGAAGTTCCACATCACGATGCTGACGCCGACCTGCATTGCGGCGTTGGTCTTTACGGTTCTGCCGACGATCTTCATGATCGCGCTGGCGTTCACCACCTACAACGACCAGGATATGAACAACCTGGGCACCAAGCTGTTCCACTGGAACGGGGTACAGAACTTTGCGGCGGTCTTCACCGGCGAGGGTTCGCTCGGTGTCGAGATCAAAAACCGCTTCCTTCCGGTTCTCGGATGGACGTTCATCTGGGCGATCTTCGCAACGCTGAGCTGCTACTTCGGCGGCATCATTCTGGCGCTTCTCATCAACAAGAAGGGCCTGAAGGGCAAGAAGATCTTCCGTACGGTCTTCATCATGACGATCGCGGTCCCGCAGTTCATTTCCCTGCTGGCTGTGCGTAACCTGCTCGGTGAGTACGGTCCGTTCAACACAATGCTCCAGAACCTCGGCTGGACCACACAGCCGATCGGGTTCCTCGGGCAGAAACCGGGGGACAGCGAGCTGCTCGCCAAGGTAATGGTCATCATTGTGAACATGTGGGTCGGCATACCCTACACGATGCTGATGACTTCGGGCATCTTGATGAACATCCCGGCAGACCTCTACGAGGCGGCTCGCGTCGACGGCGCGTCCACGACCAAGATGTTCTTCAAGATCACGCTGCCGTACGTCATCTTCATTACGACGCCGTACCTGATCTCCAGCTTCGTAGGGAACATCAACTCCTTCAACACCATCTACCTGCTGACCGGCGGCGGACCGACCTATACGGGCTATCAGGCGTATAAGGTAACGATCGATCAGGGCTCCTATAACACGGGCGCCGTCATCGGTATCTTTACCTTCCTGATCACGGCAACGATCACGCTGATCACCTACCGTCGGAGCAAAGCATATAATGAGGAGGACACGTTCCAATGAGTACTTATGTTCGTCCGAAAAAAGTCAGAAGCCAGTCCAGAAACCGCAGGGTCAGTTTGGGCGTGACCTATACGGTCCTTGTGGTGATGAGCATCATCTGGCTCGTTCCGCTGATCTGGATCATACTCTCCGCATTCCGGTGCGAGTATCAGCTGGACGGCACGTTTATCGGCCGTGTTACCAGCAACTTCTTCCCGAAACAGTACGGATTCAAAAACTTCTCCGATCTGTTTACGGCGACCTATTACGGCGTGCCCAATGCGTTCCCGAGATGGATGCTGAAC
>CADAZC010000026.1 GCA_902792295.1 uncultured Eubacteriales bacterium | reverse complement strand
GTTATGCTCTTGCCTTCTTGGCTTTGAGGTACGCAAGGATGCGCTGCATCTCGTTGTAAACGATCATGTAGCCCTCGTCCACGCCCATGCCGGGCTTTGCGAGGATCTGATCGGGACGGGTCGCCATTGCGCACTGTACGCAGACCTGCGCGCTGCGGTCGGTCTCGTTGCACGTGCCGCCCTGGTACGCGCCGATGCCCTTCGCTTTGCAGTAGAGCACCGCTTCGATCGTGTTGTTGATACCGCCGAGGTCGGGCGTCTTGATCTGGACCATGTGACCCGCTTTGTTGTCGGCGAAGTACTTGATGTCTTCAAGCGTGTTGCACCACTCGTCGGCGACGATCTCCACATTGATGCCGCGATCGTCAAGCTCTTTCGTGATCGCCTTCAAAGCGAGCATCTGCTTTTCGCGGTCTTCGACGTCCATCGGACCCTCGATGCGCAGATGGAACGGCTTTGCGGCTTCTTCGAGCTTCGCCATGTAGTCCGCCATCGCCTTGTAGTTGTCGTTGCCGAACGCCGCGCCGATCGTGCCGTACACGTCGATGTGGAAGATCGGGTTATAGTCCTCGCTCGTTCTGAGCTGGAGCACGCGGTTTCTCAGCCACGTGACGTACTCAAGCAGCAGCTCGCCGTGCTCGCCGAGCTTGGTCTTGACGTTGTTGATCAGCGCGTGCGGCAGGATCTGCGCGCCCTTGATGATCATCTTGTCGGAGTTGGTGTAGCGGTCGTCGCCGGACTGGGTGAAGACGTCCAGCGGCTTCTCCTCGATCGTGCAGCCGTATTCGTCCGCAACGACCTCGCACATCATGCGGCGGGTCGATTTTGCAACGGCGTCCAGAAGCGCCTGGGTAAGACCGTAGCGGATCGCGGTGTGCAGACGCTTGCCGTCCACGGTGATCGCTTCGAGATCCGCGGCGAGCTTGCGGAAGTTGTCCGCTTCACGGCCGATGAGCTGCGGCTTGATGTATTTCTCGATGATCGGAATGAAGTCCTTTGCAAGGAACAGCGGATCGCGTCCGCCGCAGCCGCTGTACTGCACCGCCGCGCAGTCGCCGGTTGCGATCTGACCGTCTTCGAGGATGAGCATCACGGAGATGGATTCGCCCGGCTGACGGACGGAGGTAAAGCCCGCGGTTTTCGGTTCGCCGATGTACGCGGCGCCGTCCGCCTTTGCGCCCGCCTTGATGGCGCGCTGATCGTCGAAGTAGAAGCCGGTACGGCCTGCGGAACAAATTACGTCGATAATTTTCATGATGAATGCCTTTCTGTGTAATTCTTTTATGAAATATGCGGGATCCCCGCGTGTTTACGAACGGGGTCTGCCGACGAGTCGACCCTTGCTGATCGCGTAGACGTCGTCGATGACCATCTGGAACGTCGCATTGCGCTTTTCCGCCTTCGCGCGCTCCGCGATCTTCGCGCGGTGATACGCTTTGATCTCCTCGGTAAAGGGCAGGTTGCCCATGTCCAGAATGCGGATCGCGCCGTCGTTGTCGCGTGCGGGAAGCATCTTGCCCGCATTGAAGCGCGAGGGCGCAAACGGGATGTCGAGCACGCCGCACAGCACCGCCTTGACGCAGCCGTCCGCGATGTCGCCGTTGCCGAGTTCGAAGCACTTGTCGACGATGCAGCGCGTTTCCATGCGGATCATTTCTTTTTCCTCTTCGAGGTTTGCCGCGGTGCAGACCTGATCCGAAAGCATGTGGATGACCTGCTTCGTGCAGCGTAAGCCCTCCGCATTCGCTTCCATCGTGGGAACGCCCGCCGCTTCGTGCGGGGTTTTCACGATAACCTTGGTGGCCTTCGAAAGCGCCGCCGTCGCGCTGCCCCAGCTGATGACGCCGAACGCCTTTGCTTCGTCCTGCGGGAAGCCGCCCATCCATTGATGGAACACGGTCGTCACGCAGACGTCTTTATAACCGTACTTTTCGAGGTACTCGTTGGTGAGCTCCTCGAGCACGCGGATCGCCGCCACGTCCTGCACGAGGTTTCCGCACTGACCGTAGCCGACGGTGATGTTCTTCACGCCCTGCTCGGCGGCAAGAAGCGCCTCGATGATCGCGACCGCGTTCGAGATGCAGGCGGGTACGAGCGTGCCGGTCAGGGGACCGTACGGCTCGCGGTTGATGGAAACGCCCGCTTCCTCATAGATGCCGGTCAAACGGTCGACGTACTGCCAGTCCGCAATGGTCTTTTCCATCGGAACGTTCTTGGCGTACGGCAGGTTATAGGAGATGCCGCCGCCCTCGTAGCTTGTGAAGCCGCCCGCGTACGCGATCTCCGTGAGCAGACGCGCGTCCGGCGTGCCGTGGCGCACCTGGATCGGGGTATCCAGCGCGTTGATGAGCCGGCGGCAGCCCGCAACGCCGTGGTTGACCGCCGGAAAACCGTTCAGCATGGAGCGGCGTTCCTTCATCGACTCACGGATGCCGTTCTCCGCTTCCTGATAGCGGTTCTGGCGCGTGTAGCTGTCGATCGTGGTGGGCAGAAGGTCCGCTTCGCCCTTGTCCTGCAGATAGGTCAGAAGCTCGATCTGCGCGTCGATCAGCGCAACGCCCGCGCGCGGCTGGATCAGCGTGATCCCCTTGTTCTTGGCGTCGACCAGCTTTTTCGAAAAGACCTTGTGAGCGGGCAGCGACTTGTGGAACTCGATCGCTTCCTTGAGATCGACTTCCGCGCCGGTCGGCCACTGCTTCAGAACTTCCTCGCGAATGGAGTTGAACTCGTCATCCGGGATGCGCTTATTTTGTACCGTCATCTTTCACTAACTCCTCTTTCAAAATGGTAAGCGCCGCATCGGGATAATACTGGGACAAAAGCCCCATTGCGGCGATGATATAGCTTCGGTCCACGAGCACGGTGCAGCGCTTCGGCTTCAGCGAACCGGGATCCTCTTCGTCGAAGAAGCCGTAGGACGCGATCCGTCCCGTGTGTTCGGTGTGGATCAGCGAACCGCCGGTGACGATGAACTGATCCACGTTCAAAAGGTTCTTGCCGGTTTGAATGAGCTGCAACCCTCCGAGACCGAAGATCTCGGACATTCTTCCGGCATGCCGCGTCATCGCGATCCGCACCGCCATGCTGGCAAGCGCTTCGTCCGCGCGCTGCATTTCGTCGTCGGACGGCAGAAGATCGGTATGCGTCGCAAACAGATCGACGATCTCATTCAGCCGTTCCTCGGAAAGGTTCGCGATCGCAGCGGTTTTTTTGAGCCCGGCTGCTTCCACAATGCCGCGGATGCTGTACCGCATGCCGATGTCGCCCTCGACCGTGCGCTTGATATACGGTTCGGGAAGCCCGCGAAGCGCGGTCCGCGGATCGTCCGGCAGACCTTCCGCCACGGAGTACACGTCCGTCGTTGCGCCGCCGACGTCCACCGCCACGAGATCGCCGATACCCTTCTGATTCTCGGTGCCTTCGGCTAAAAGCTTGATCGCCGCCATGACGGCGCTCGGCGTCGGCATCATGATGCCGTTCAAAAGCTCCGTCGCTTTGCTGAGTCCCTTCGCCTGGATGATGCGGTTTAAGAAGACCTCGCGGATCTCCTTCTGCACCGGCTCGGTGTTCAGCACGTTGAACGAGGGCATGACGTTTTCGGTGATGTGCACCTCGCGTCCCTCGAGGATCTTTGCACAGGTGCGCGCCGCGTTGCGGTTGCCCGCGAGGATCACGGGGTAGTCCCCGCCGATGTCCCTGATCACGTGCGCGTTGTGGATGATGCATTCGGTGTTGCCGCCGTCCGTGCCGCCCACGAGCAGGAAGATGTCGGGGTTCAGCGCCTTGATCTCGTCCGCGTCGTCCTCGTTGAGCTTGAAGGAGTACGTTTTCAAAACCTTCGCGCCCGCGCCGAGAGACGCCGTTTTCGCCGCCTCCGCGGTCAGCTCCGGCACAAGCCCGCTGGCGAGCATGCGAAGTCCGCCCGCGGCGCTCGAGCAGGCGTAGCGCGCGCAGAAATCAAGCGTGCCCGTGCGCGCTTCGAGTTTTTTGAGCGCGTCGGCAAGCCCGTCGTTGATATCGGTCTGTACGGTGGTATAAGAATTTGCGGTACCCAAAAGCCGCGGGGCGTCGATGTCCACCGCGGTTACTTTGGTATAGGTGCTGCCGAAATCGATCAGAAGAACAGGTTTCATCGCGCAGACTCCCGGGGATCAGTCCTCCACGTGCAGGTCTTGCTTGAGATACGCAATATCCACTTCGGGTGCGGTTCCCGGCGGGAAGGAGCGGTCGAAGCCCATCGCTTTGAAGCGCTTTTCAACCTCTTCGAACGGCTGCTTGCCGATGACGATGTTGCCGCCGACATAGAGCAGGATGTGCTCAAGCCCCGCCTCGTCGCACTTTTCGCGCAGTCCGCGGCAGTCAAGCTCGCCCTGTCCGTACAGCGACGAAACAACGATCGCGTCCGCGTTCGTTTCGATCGCGGCGTTGATGAACTCTTCCTGCGAGACCATCACGCCGAGGTTGATGACGTTGAAGCCCGCGTCGGTGAAGGCATGGTACAGGATCTGGTTGCCCACGGCGTGGACGTCCGCGCCGATGACGCCGATGACCAGCGTTTTCTTTTGCTTTTCCATGATCGTCCTCACTTTTTTTGAATACTTGTCGGGAGGGGATTTCAAACGTTGCCCGATATCCCTCCATTATGTCCATATATGGGGATGATACCCCGAATACAGGGCAAAGTCAAGCCCGCGCAGGGCATTTCGGACAGTATATTTTTTGCGGGCGTTTCAGTCGATAAACACGCGGTCTTTGAGCCGGCGCATCGCCTCTTCGACCAGCGAAAACGGCAGGGCGACATTTAAGCGGATGCTGTCCGGATCGCCGAAATCGGCGCCGTTCTGCCAGATCACGCCGGCGCGGACGCCGCGGCGCAGAAGCTCGTCCATCGGGACGCCGTGTGCGTCGCACCACGCTTTGCAGTTCAAAAACAGCATGTACGTTCCCTCGGGCAGAAACATCGAAACGCCGGGGAAGTTCGTTTCCATAAAGTCCTTCACATAGCGGAGGTTTCCGTAAAGCACGGTCCTGAGCTCGTCCACCCAGCGCGCGCCTTCCGGACTGTACGCGCCCAGAAGCGCGTGCAGCGACAGCACGTTGCAGGAATTGTAATACGTCGCTTTGCCGCAGTCGGTCACGATCTTTCTGAGTTCCTCGTTATAGATGATATGATAGGAGCCGATCAGTCCCGCTAAACTGAACGTCTTGGACGGCGCGTAGAAGGCGATCGTGCGGTTTTTCGCGTCCGCGTTCACGCTCTGCGTCGGGATGTGCTTGTGCCCTTCAAAGGTCAGATCCGCCCAGATCTCGTCGGAAATCACCGTACAGTCGTTTGCGCGGTATACGTCCATGGCGCGTTCGATCTCCCACCGTTCCCAAACGCGGCCGCAGGGGTTGTGCGGCGAGCAGAAGATGACGAGACGTATTCCGTTTTCCTTGATCCTGCGCTCCATGTCGGCAAAATCCATGCGCCATACGCCGTTTTCGTCGCGCGTAAGCGGGCTGGCGATCACCGTTCGGTTCAGATCGTGCAGCACGTGCAGAAAGCCCACGTAGGTCGGGCTGTGCACGAGGATCGGATCGCCCTCATCGGTGAGCGAGCGGATCGCCGCGGAAACGCCGCCGAGCACGCCGTTTTCATAGCCGATGTGCTCCTTTTGGAGACCTTCGACGCCGTGGCGTTCGTTCTGCCAGTATCTGATCGCGTCATAATAGCCGTTCGGCAGCAGAAAATAGCCGAAGTTCGGGTGATCGAGCCGGTTCTGCACCGCTTTCACAACCGACGGCGCGGTGGGGAAGCTCATATCCGCGACCCACATCGGGATCGGGCGGACGCCCTCGTCGACCTTTACGTCGGGATAGGGAACCAGATCGACCGCAAGCGCATCTTTTCCGCGCCGGTCGAGGATCGTCGTAAAGTCAAATTCCATAATATCCTCCGGTTCTGAAATGTGCATGCGGCGGGGGAAAACTCCCTCGCCGCAAGGATCGTTTTTATACCGTTCTTTGAGAAATGCCCTTGATTGCGTACACCGTCCAGTCGTGATCCGAGAAGGTCAGCACGGAATCGCAGAACGGACACTTGATGCTTTCATTGACGGAAAGCGGCGCGCCGCAGTTCGGACAATGGCGTTCGGAAACGCCTTCCTTCCACGGCTCGGTTTTCATGCCGATCGGACGCGACAGGGAGTATTCATAGGTCATGAACTTCTCCTGCGTCTTGCTTCCGAGGATCACCTTGCCGGTGTTGTCGTCCACGGTGTAGTCCGTGATGCGCGCGTAGATCTCGGCGACGATCACGTCCTCGCCCTTATCCTGATAGTAGCCCCGAAGGTCCACCGAGAGTACGGCGACGCGTTCGACGTAATTCGTGCGGTGCAGTTCGCGGAGCTTCTTCATCTGCCGGTCAAACTGCTGATACAAGCTGTCCGCAAAGTACGGACGGATCGGTTCCACGTCGCGCTTCGTGCAGCAGTCCTGCATCTTGATATACAGGTTCTGGAGCCATTCCTTGAAGTCCTCGGGCGAGAAGTCCGGATCGAGCGTCTGATAGTTCTCGATCGGCGTCAGCTTCGACTGCGCGGTGCGCGTTGCGCCGGGCGTAACGGACGTACGTTTTTTCTTGTTGGAAGAGAAAACGGAAATCAGAAGAATCGCGATCACGATCGTCGCAACGAAAAGAACGCCCGGACCGCTGATCGGACCGCTGCGGGAGGTTGACCCGTAATCCGAACTGCCCCAGTCGGAGCTGCCCCAATCCGAGCCGCCCCAGTCGGAACTGCCGCCGTAATCGCCGCCGCCGTAATCCCCGCCGCCGGAAAAATCGCCGAGATCGGCGCTGCCTGCGCGCGGCACGAGTACGAACGCCGCAATGAGCAGCACAGCCAAAAGGGCCAAAACTTTTTTCTTCATTCACATTCTCCTTCTGCGGCGAACACCGCCTTTTAACAGTATATCACGGAAAGGCGGCAATGGCAATCCTGCGCGCACGGCAAACGCTTTGAGTTGTAAAAAAATCGGAAACACCGCGCTGCGCCCGTTGACCGGACGGGGGAACCGTGATACGATACCGGTATCAAAGATCGCGCCCGACCGGCGCGAAAAGAGGATGCCTATGAAATGCAAAAACTGCGGCGCCGTTCTCGACGAGGGTGCGCTGTTCTGCCGCAAATGCGGAACCGCCGCGCCGAAGCCGGAGCCGAAAAAGAAAACGGGACCGAAGATCAACCTGTCCGGCGTGAAAAAGTGGTTCCGGAAGGCAAAGGAGCGCGTTGCCGCACTTCTCAAAAACAGGCGATTTATGATGTTTGCGGGCGCGGCGCTTGCGCTTTTGCTTGTGCTTATCATCGTGATCGTGTCCGTCGCATCCTGCGGCAGAAAGAAGACGACCGGATTCAAATCGCCGGAAGAGGTTGCAAACGCCGCCGTGATCGCGCTGGAGGGCGGCGACGGGGAGCGGCTTTATAAGATGACAAGTCTTTCGGAATCCCTGCTCGGCAAACATCCGGAGGTTTTCGGCGAGGGCGATACGCCGGAAGCGGTCATGAAAGGGTACTACACCGGTCTTGCCGCCGATCTCGGCGAACAGCTTTCCGAACAGTATGACAGGGAGATCACGCTGATGCTGGAAGCGGAGCCGCGGCTCCTTTCGGGCACCGACATCTTTGAATCGAACCGTGCGCTCGGCGTGGAAGCCGCGCAGTACGCGGAGATCGAGGGACCGCTTTCCGTCGATGGCGAAACGGTCAGGTACGTTCGCATGGTCGCCGCCGAGATAAACGGCGAGTGGAAGCTGATCGTTCTGTATCTTTCCGACACGCCGATCTACTGATCAAATGCTTTTCAAAACGCCTTCGGGCGTTTTTTGTTTTGCACGGGGCGGGGCACTTGCATTTTTGCACATAAAATGATATACTATTTACAGAATCGGCTTAAGCCGAGAAAAAACAAGGAGGAGTCTTATGAATAATTTGAAAAAGTACATTGCCGAATTCATCGGCACATTCGTACTCGTTCTGGTTGCCTGCGGCGTCGCGGTGAAGTCCACCTGCGCAACGTCTGCGGACGTCCTGCTGACCGCGCTTGCGTTCGGCGGCGTGATTGTGGCGATGGCATACTCCATCGGCAACATCTCCGGCTGCCATATCAACCCGGCGGTTTCGGTCGCGGTGCTGATCAACGGCGGCATGAAGGTCAAGGATTTCATCGGCTACGTCATCGCACAGTTCCTGGGCGCGATCGCGGGCGCTGCGGTGCTCGGCGTGTTCCTGGGCGACTTCTCGGCACTCGGCGCAAACAATGTGAACCCCGGCATCTGGCAGTCGCTTCTGATCGAGGTCGTGCTCACCTGCATCTTCGTGCTGGCGGTGCTCGGCGCAACGAGCAAGATCGAGAACAGCAAGGTCGCGGGTCTCGTGATCGGCGGCTCTCTGGCGCTCGTTCACATGCTCGGCATTTGGCTCACCGGCACCAGCGTCAACCCGGCGCGCTCCTTCGGTCCGGCTCTGCTGCAGGGCGGCGAAGCGCTTGCGTGCTACTGGGTGTTCCTCGTCGGTCCGATGGTCGGCGGCGTGCTTGCGGCGCTTCTGTGGAAGTTCCTGAACTGCAAGTGCAAGAAGGAAGCAAAATAATCTTTCCCGGTAAAAATACCGCCGCGCATTTGCGCGGCGGTATTTTTGTATGCCGTGGTTATTGCTTTGCAAACGTCAGCCCCAGAACAAGCGCTTCGGTTTCGGTGCCTTCGGAGAAATCGACGCCCGTCAGCTTGATGCTGACCCATACGCCCTCGGCGATCTCGCCGTAGTATTCGATCCAGTCCATACCGACGTCGCGGTAGGACCGGCCCGCCATTTCGATCCCGCCGATCGTGCGCGGCGCAAGCTCCTGAAGATTCTCGAACTTATCCTTGTAGAAGTCGATCTTTTCGAGCGATTCCTTGCACTCGATCCTGATGTACGATTGGCTGTAATCTGCCTTTTCGGCGCGGGGTGCGCAGTAGATATACAGCGTGCTGCTCCGCGCGTTCGGATACCAGTTCTTCACCGGCAGCTGCGCCGTCACGTCGACCTTCGGACCGGAGAAGCCGACCTTGATTGCAAACGTCGCAGATTCCGTCGGGTTCGTGCCCGCGGGGGTGCTGCTGGCAAGCTTCGGGAACCCGGAGATGTCCGCGGCGTTGTACTCGCTGCTCTTGATGCCGGAGATCGTGATCGCGCTGCACGCCCAGGTCCCGTCATTCTGCAGCTTAAACGTCACGGTGACGACGTCGTTCTGATCGTCGCACCAGGTCGCAGAGTGCGTTTTTCCGTCGTTGTTGCGGCTGTCGCAGCCCTGCTTGCCCGCCGCCGCGCCGATCTCGTCGAACGTCAGCGCATAGAGGAAGGCGGAGGGCAATTCGCGCATCCAGCGATACAGCCCGGCAAGCGTCGTGCGGCTCACTTTGCCGTCGCTGTCGCCGTACGGTGCGCCGGGGAATTCGCCGCCGGAAACAGCTGGCGCTTCGGTCACAACCGGTGCTTCCGTTACAACCGGCGCTTCCGTCGCGGCCGGCGCTTCGGTTGCCGGAACTTCGACGACGGAGGGCGCGGAATCCGTGTCGCCGCGGAAGACCATCACGGCTTCGCCCATCGAAAACTCGATTGCGCCGTCCTCGGTAAGCGCCATGGAATAATACGGCATTCCGGCGAGCAGGATGCTCCCGTCGTCCGTCCATTCAAACCGGATCTCCTGCCCCGTTATGACCAGCGTGCCGGTGCGGTCGGCGTTCAGCGTCAGCGTTCCCGCGATACCGGACGAAGTCATCATTTCGCCCTCGAGCACAACGCCGCCGACACGATATGCCTGAAGCGCATAATTGCCGGCCGGGAACGCCGGAGCGGGTTCAACGGCCGGGTTCGGATCCGAGGGTTCGGAGGGGTTCTCCGCGAGCGCGGATGCAGGTTCCTCTGCGGGTGCGGACGCGGCGTCCGCCGCGGGTTTCGGCTGTTCTTCCGGTTGGTCTTTTTCGCCGCAAGCAACAGTTCCGACGAAGAGAAGGAGGGAAAGGATCAGGATCAGAAAGCGTTTCATCGACGGCATTCTCCTTGCTTTTGTTTTCGGGCGATTGCCCTTTTATAAATTATACCATGATACGTTCGAAAAGCAAGCGCCGCCGTTTGACTTCCCGCCGGGAGCATGATACAATACCGGTGCAGAAAACGGAAGGAGACCGCAATATGACCGATTATGACGCCTTGATCGCACAGGCGGAAGCGCTGATTTCCGGCGTACCGCACCGGATCGCGAACCTTGCGAACGTTTCCGCGCTGATCTTCGACACGCTTGCGGATCTGAACTGGGCGGGGTTCTATCTTTTGGAGGGTGAAACGCTGGTTCTTGGGCCGTTTCAGGGCAGGCCCGCGTGCATCGAGATCCCGGTTTCGCGCGGGGTCTGCGGCGCCGCCGTGCGGGAAAACCGCTCGCAGCTGGTACCGGACGTACACGCGTTTGCGGGGCACATCGCCTGCGACTCGGCGTCGCGCTCGGAACTGGTCGTGCCGCTGAAACGGGACGACGCGGTGTTCGGCGTGCTCGATCTGGACAGTCCGTCGCCTGCACGGTTTACGGAAGCGGACCGGGAGGGCATGGAGCGGCTTGCGCGCGTGATCGAACAGAATATTTAAGGCAAATCAAAAAACAGGCACGGGTTTCGTGCCTGTTTTGCGTCCTGTCCGTTACGGCTCGGCGTCTTCGATGTAGGTAAAGACTTTGCGAAGCGCGTATTGTCCCTCCGTGAAATAGGAGGGGGAGAGCTCGGAAAGCGAAAAGTGCATCGCGTCGCAGGTGTGCGGGTAATAGAGCCCCCACGAGAATCCGGCGCGATAGAACGCAAGCTCATAGAGGAGATAGTTCATCAGCGGCTCGGGCACGCCCTTTAAGCCCTTCGACGCGCTTCCGGTGTAGGTAAAATCATAGCACTGTTTTCCCTTGACCTCGACAATGCCGTTATAGGTCAGATTGTCGTGGACCTCATGATAGATCTTTTCGCGGTTAGAAAGCACGTCGCGGTGGCTCGGCGTATAGGCGTTGATGTCGACCGCGGTGCCGAAGGAATGATGGCTTACGAACGCGCCGGAATTGACAAACCGCCGCACGATCGTGCCGTTGAACGTCACAAGGTCCTTCAAGCATACCGCGCCGGTGTCCAGATGTGCGCCGTGCACGCGGATATATGTGCTCTCCATGTAGCGTCCCGCCTGTTCAAAGTACGGGACTGCATCGACGTGACAGCGCCATTTTTTTCCGTTGATCACAAGCGCTTCGGCATCATACTTGTCGCGCCATGCGGTGTCAACCGTGATCTTCAGCGAATCGGGCTGGAAATTGTACCGGAACAGGAACTTCTCCGGCGAGCCGAAGAACGCCAGCGCCGTTGTGTAGTTGCCGCGCAGGTTGTTGGGAAGAAGCTGCACCTTGCGCTCGGCGGTGATTGTGAAATCCGCGCTTGCAAGCAGCGCGCTGTGCCCCGCGGCGTCCTCCGCGGAAAGCGCAAGCGTGTACCCGCCCGCGCTCAGCTTTTCAAAGTGGAGCTTTTCGGAGAGGCACTCGATATCTTTGGAAAAGGTGATGTCCAAAAGCCGGTATTCGGTGACGTTCTCGCTTGCCGCAAACACCTGTTCCGCCTCGCGGACGACTTTGCCGCTGCGGTTTTCGATGACTGCGTGCACCCGTGTCAGCGGCGCGACCGAACGCACCGTGCCGTCGATCGTGAACGGATGTCCCTTCAGGATCGGACCGTCCGGATTCGGCAGGGGCATGTCCTCGGATGCGATGAATGTGATCGGATCCGGCTCGGGCGTCGGGGTCGGGGTCGGCGTTGCGGTCGGTTCGGGCGTGGGCGTGGGGTCGGGCGTCGGCGGCAGCGTCGGAAGCGGCGGCTGCGTAGGCGCCTGTGTCACAGCGGTTTCCGCAATGACCTCGGATTCCGCAACCGGAGCGGCGGGCGTTTCGGCAGCCGAAGGCGCCGGCTCGGGCGCGGGCGTACCGCATGCAAAGAGCATGCAGCAGGGCAGAAGTACCGATACGATTGTACAAAGAATGCGTTTCATACAAAGCATTATAACACACCGTCTGATAACCCGCAAGCGCATCAAAAAAAGAGCCGCGTGAAGCGGCTCTTTCCGATTGCAATTACAGCTCCTTGAGAAGCGCACGAAGTTCGCGGACGGAATCGCCGAAGACCTTCAGCGCGTCCTTGACCGGCTGAGGACTGGTAAGATCGACGCCGGCGAGCTTCAGCTCGTTCAGCGGATAGTCGCTGCCGCCGGTGGTGAGGAACTTGAGATATCCCTCGGCGTCGCCGGTCTCGAAGATGTGCGACGCGATCGCGACCGCGCTCGAGAATCCGGTTGCGTACTGGAAGACGTAGAACGCGTTGTAGAAGTGCGGGATGAACGCCCATTCGTAGGCGATGTTCTCCGGCACTTCCGCGCCGTCGTAATACAGCTCGACGAGCGAACGGTAAATGCCCGTCAGCTTTTCGGCGGTCAGCGGTTCGCCGTTCTGATACGCTTCGTGCGCCTTGCGCTCGAATTCGGCGAACAGCGTCTGACGGAACAGCGTCGTGCGGAAGCCCTCGAGGAAGTGGTTGAGCACGTATGCGCGGCGCGCCTTATCGGTCTCGGTCGCGAGGAGGTACTTGGTCAGAAGCACCTCGTTGACCGTGGAGGCGACCTCTGCGACGAAGATGCAGTAGCTGTGGTTCAGGTAGTCCTGCGTGCTGTCGGACTTATAGGAGTGCATCGCATGACCGAGCTCGTGCGCCACGGTGTAGGCGTCGTCGAGCGCATCGGTGTAGTTTAAGAGCACATAGGGATGCACGCCGAATACGCCGCAGGAGAACGCGCCGCTGCGCTTGCCCTTGTTCTCGTAAACGTCCATCCAGTTCTCGGAATACGCTTTGTCGAGAAGCTTCTGATATCCCTCGCCGAGCGGTTTCGTCGCTTCCTTGACGAGCTTCTTCGCCTCTTCGAACGGAACCTTGAAGTCCACATCCTTGACCATCGGGCAGTAGAGGTCGTACATGTCGATCTTTTCAAGACCGAGCACTTCCTTGCGGAGCTCGAGGTATTCGCGCATGGTGGGGAGACTGTCGTGCGCCGCTTCGATCAGACTGTCGTACACCGACACCGGAATGTTGTTGCGGAACAGCGCCGCCTCGCATGCGCTCGAAAACCCGCGGACGTTCGCCATGAACTGGTCCTGCTTTACGTTGCCGCCGTACAGCGCCGCGAACGTGTTGATGTACTTCTTATACGTGCCGAACATGGCGTTGAACGCTTCCTCGCGAACCGCGCGGACCGGGCTCTCACGGTATACGCCGAAGTTGCCGGCGGTAAGCTGGACTTCGTTGCCCTCCGCGTCGTGGATCTTCGGCAGCTCCATATCGACGTTCGTCAGCATTTCATAGGCGTCGGACGGCGTCTGCGCGGCGTCGCCGAGCATCGCCAGCATGCGCTCACGTTGTGCGTCGAGGCAATGCTCGCGGGAACGGGTGAGATTCTCGATATAGAAGCGGTAGGGTTTCATCTCCTCGGGCTCCAGAAACGCCTTGAGCGTTTCTTCGGGGATTGCAAGGATCTCCGGATCCATGAACGCGAGCGCGCTGGAAAACCGCACGTATGCGCCCATTGCCTTCTGATCCATCTCCTGGTGCTTCGGTTCGGAACCGTCCGCGCAGCGATGGAGGTTCGCGTAGATGAATACGTTTTCAAGACGCTCGGCGATCTCATTGACCGTGTCGATGCCCGCCTTGAACGCTTCGCGCGAGGTGCCGAGCGTGCCTTCGATCGCCGCGATCTTCGGAAGGTCCGCAACGCAGCGGTTCAGTTCCGCTTCCCAGACCTCGTCGCTTGCGTACATGTGCGTAAAGTCCCATTGGAATTTCGGGTCCATGTCTTTTCTTGCCTGCATGTTTGTTTCTCCTTTGTTTTATTCGGAAACAGTATACCGCGTTTTGGATGCTTTGTCCACAGTCAAGGCGTATTTTTCAGCGAATACGCCGTTTGCCTTCCGCGCCGGATGCACACGACCGGAAGCCCGTACTGCCGTAGAAGCCGGATATCATCCGACACGCTATAACAGCTCGCGCATCGTGATCGCGCGCCCCTCCTTCTGCGTCTGCTCCAGGATATCCTTTACATACAGGATCTTCAGTTTTCCGTCCGGTTGTTTTGTCATACAAAAGTCCTCCTTTCCGGTCTTTCGGGACCAGTATCGCACGAGATCTGTCCCATAAACCGGAAAGAAAAAAGCTCCCCGCAAAGGGAGCTTCATAAGGATGTTTATTCGTGCCGAAGCGCTTCGATCGGATCGAGACGCGCCGCGCGGTATGCGGGGATCGCGCCGAAGAACATGCCGATGATGAACGAGAACACGACGGTTGCGGCGACGATGTACCAACTGATAAAGATCGGAACGCCCGACATCTTTGAAAAGCACGCCGAGAATGCCGCCGAGACAGGTCAGTACGCCCGCTTCAATCAGGAACTGCGCGGAGATGCGCCGCCTGCGTGCACCGAGCGCTTTCTTCAGACCGATTTCCGGCGTACGTTCGGTGACCGACACCAGCATGATGTTCATGACGCCGATGCCGCCGACAACCAACGAGATACCCGCAACAAGAATGAGCTGGCGGTTCGTGGCGCTTGAAAGCTCCTGCAGATTCTTTGCCTGTTCGAGAAGGTCCTCGCTTTTATAGCGGATTTCCGGATTCTCCTTCTGAATCGTTCCGTTCAGGATCTCCTCGGCCTTTCTGCCGGCTGCCGTCATGGAATCGGTGTTCACGGCACGAAGCACAAGCGAGCGCGGCTCGTCATAGCGAAACAGCACCGGCCAGGTGGAAAACGGAATCAGCACCTTTCCGCCGGTCGACTGGTTGTAGGTGAAGTATTCTTCCAGCGTGCTCACGGTAGGACGAAAGTCCGACGCACGCGTGAACTCATAGGGTTCGCCGCAGATATCGATCGTTTCGCCGACCGGATTCGCGCCGGAAAACAGCGCGGCGGAGACCGTTTCGTCAATCATCGCAACCTTGCGGAACCGGCTGCAGTCGTTGTCGGTGAAGCCGCGTCCGATGCGGACGGTATAGCCGTACACCGACAGGTACGATCCGTCCACGCCGTAAACCGTACCTGCGCTCAAAGCCTTGCTTCCGCACCGGATCTGACCGTAAGCGTCGCGCTGGGCATAATATGCAGCGGAAACAACCTCCGGAACGCCGCGGATCTCTTCAAGCGCGTCGTTTGTCAGCGCGGGAATGTAGTCCGGCGGCGTATTCCATGCGCTGTCGAACGGGTAATCGCCCTGATACAGGCGGACGGTCACGACGTTCGAGCCGGAACCGACCAGATTCTGTTTGATTTGCTCGTTCGTGCCCATGATCGTGGAGGAGATCGCGATGATGCTTGCAATGCCGATGATGATGCCCAGCATCGTCAGCGCGCTTCTCAATTTGTGGGAGCGAATGCCGTCGAAGGCCTCGCGGAAATTTTCCAGCATATCGCGTCCTCCTTACCAGCCGTAATATATGCCGCCCTTTGCGTCCTCGACGGGACTGCCTTCTTTGCAGTTCTTGTCGTAGGGGAACGCGATGCGGTCCTCAGGCGTGATCGGCATCCCGATCAGTTCCACGTACTCGTTCATCCGGCTGCCGGTTTTCACAACGCGCTTTTCGAGCGTTTCGCCCTTTACGACGAACACGCAGGTTTCACCGTCGATTTCGCGTAAAAACGCTTCATGCAGATAAATCGTGCCCTGTTCGTACAGCGAGGAGAAGTTTGAAAACTCAATATACTCACCGATGCCGGGAACGACATCGCCCGTGACGTCCAGCACCAGAAGGTAGCCGGAGGAGTTCGGATTGCCGCTGCCGGAATAATTCGTGCTGATCGGCATTGTACCGACTTTCGAAACACGCGCAGTCACGTTTTTCTGCATCTGATAGGAGAAGCCGGAAAGCTCAGTTCCGACCGGATATTTGGCAAGTTCGTCTTCTCCGACGATCACGCTGATATGCAGCCCGGAACCGCCGCGGATCTCCACAAGCACCTCGCCGTTCGCTGCTTCGTCCGGCTGCCTGACCTGCATGACCGTCCCGTTGACTTCGGCATACAAAATGCCGTCCAGTCCGCTGCGCTGTGCCTTTTCAATGTCGAGCAGAAGCTGACGGTAACGAAGCTCATCTTCGCGGATACCTTTCGCGATTTCATTGGCGTATGCTTCGCGCTGCGCTTTTGTCATGCCGCCGCCTCCGCCGTAGTACGGCGTGGGTGTCGGGGTAGGTGTTGCGGTTGCATCCGGCGCAGCCGTGCCGTCCGGCGAGGACGTCGGCGTGGGCGTGGGTGTCGGCGTCGGCGTAGGCGTGGGCGTCGGCGTAGGCGTTGGGGTCGGCGTCGGCGTAGGCGACGGTGTCGGAGTAGGCGTCGGAACAGGCTTTACGGAGGTGACGAACGAAAATGCTCCGTCCGGCGTGAACCGGAATTCCACGGTGAACCGACCTGCCTTGAGCGTTACGAACCAGTCGCGCATCAGTTCGGCTGCCCTTTCACGCTGTGTTTCCAGAAATGTGTTTGGTATGCCTGCGCCGGAGCCGTATGCATACACGATTGGATCGGACGCGGATCCGTTGCCGCTTTTCGGATGCTCCAGATCTGCGACGCCGGTATCGTTTTCGACCTTGACCGATAATGTAAGCGCACCGTCGGGCGCGGCAGAAACCGCGATCTCGGCTTCGGGCTGCATGATCCGCGCATAGACCGCGGTCCCGTGCTCCGCCGCCGAAGTAATCAAAGACGTAAGGAACGGGTAAACGATGCGATCGTTTGCGCCGATCTCATACACAAACGGATCGGATTGCGATCCGCTGCCGCCCACGGGCGAATTCAGATCGGGCATGATTCGGTCCGAAAGATGCGCAAAGACTCTGCCGCGGCGCGGCGCTGCGGTCGGAACGGGCGACAGAAGCGGATTTTCGTACTCTGTACGGGCATAACGCTTATACTCGGCATATTCCGAGCGCAGCTTGTTTTCAAGCTTGACAAGCTCCAGCTTGTTTTCCTCGAAGGAGAGCTCTGCGCGCGTCGCATCGTAGCGCAGCAAAGGATCGCCGACGGTGACGGTATCGCCGGGCTTCACAAGGATCTCCAGAACGTTGCGGTCGGCGCTTTTCAGAACGACCTGCGACGCGTCCGAAGTCACGATGCCGTAAAGATACGTCTGGTTCGGCATATACGACATCATCCACTGCATGGCGGGATAGACCTCGCAGGGCGGAACCTTGCGGAATTTCAGGTACGCAAAGACACCGCCGGCAAGCAAACCGACACAAAGGACACAGATGAGAATGATTTTCAGCGCACGCTTCATACGGGATCGCCTCCCGAAAGAACGCCGTCATAGATATGCATCATGCGCTGCGCGCGCTCTGCGACGGCGTGTTCGTGGGTGATCATGATGATCGACATCCCGCGCGCGTGGAGCGCGTCGAAGATGTCCATGATCTGCTGACCGGACTTCGAATCCAGCGCGCCGGTCGGTTCGTCGGCAAGCAGCAGCTTCGGCCGCGTGCAGATCGCCCGCGCAATCGCCACGCGCTGACACTGTCCGCCGGAAAGCTGCGTCGGATAAAAATCCATGCGGTCCTTGAGCCCGACTTCCAGAAGCGCCTGTTCCGCGCGTTCGCGGCGTTCGCGCTTCGGCACGTCGCCGTACATCAGCGGCAGAGCGACGTTTTCCCATGCGCGGCGGCGCTGCAGAAGATGGAACGACTGAAACACGAACCCGATCTTTTCGTTGCGGATGCGCGCCATCTTGGTGTCGGACGCGCGGCTGTTGTCGACGTCCTCGAAGTAATAGGTGCCCTTTGTGGGTGTATCGAGATACCCGAGAATGTTCATCAGCGTCGACTTGCCGGAGCCGGACGGGCCCATGATCGCGTAGTATTCGCCTTCGTGCATGGCAAAATTGACGTCGTGCAGCACCGGAACGGGATGATCGGCGGTGCCGTATGTTTTTTCGATATGTTCGAGACGAATCAGCATTTCACCCTCCGAACGATACGGTATCTTCGCCGTCCTCGCCGTAATCGATGAAGCCGGACGGATCGGCAGGATCGGGAACGGCAGGTTCAAAATCAACCGGTCCGGTCATATCGGAACCGACGGGTTCTTCGACGGGAAGGGGCATTTCATTTTGGGACGGATCATTGATCACCGTCTCCGTTGCAAGCATGCCGGCGCGCACGGTGTCGTCCGGGAACGCAATACGGTCTACGCGGCGCTTTTCCATGCGTCCGTTCGCGTCCGCCGCCCACACGAAGAAACCGCCGTTCTCCTCAATCAGGAACGACGCGGGCAGCATCAGCGCGGAGCCGTGCGTTTCTTCCGTGTTCAGGTCGATCAGCACATGCTGCCCGATCAGAAGCCCCTCGATGCTTTCCGGTTCCACATAGAACGCGTATTTGCTGGCACGGTCGCCGCCGTCATAATACATGCCGGGCTGTTGATCTGACGTCGACTCGGTGTCGACACGGTAGATCGTGCCGCGGTACACGGTATCGTCCACACGCGAACGGATGAGAACCGGCATGCCGACAAACAGTGTATAGACGGTCTGCTCGTTCACGGTGCCCTTCACGCAGAACGCCGTGCCCGCAATGATCGTGATATATGCGCTGCTTCCGCCGCCGGAATAACCGAACGGGTCGCTTGCACCGGAATCGTCGCGCACGGAACGCACCGTTCCCGTAACGGGGGAGAAAACCGTGCTTGCGTCGATCAACGCCTGCATTTCCTCGGCCTTATGCTGTTTGTCCGCAAGATCGTATTCTCCCTTGCGAATGTCCAGTTCAACGGTCTGGATGTCAAGCTCAATTCCGTAGCGGTCCTTTTCCTTTGCTTTTTCAAGCCGCTTCCGAAGGGAAGCAAGCTGTTCGCGGTTGGTCCGCAGCTTGTTTTCGACCCCAGTGATATCGATCAGGATCTGCGCATGCGACAGCTTCAAATCATCCACATCGTAGCGGAACAGGGGATCACCCTCCCGCACCTTGCTTCCGGTTGCGACAAAGCATTCCTTGACGGTCATATCGGCAGACGGGTTGATTTCGATCACATCCTTTGCCTCCACGATGCCGTTGTACTGCGCAAAAAGTCCGACGTTTCCCATGCCTGTAATCGCCGCAACAGACTGCACGTATGCCGCGCCGTCCTCACCATCGTCCCTGTGCTGATAAAACCAGTACGCACCGCCGCCCAGCAAGGTCAGCACCAGTAGGATCACGATGATCCGTACCCAACCTCTGCGTTTCTTTTTCATAGGACACCTCGATTCAAACACTCTTTCAATAATACCGCGCAACGATCGTTTTCGTCGCGCCTTCTGAAAATATATTACTTTCCTGAGAAAGAAAAAAGTCCCGATCGCATTGACCGGGACGAACTGGTTTGACATGCCATCGTGCAAGCTTTAGCACCTTACTGAGGCAGGTTGCTGTGCGGTCATAAAGCTTGTCTCTCGCGCACTCTTGATGGCATACCGAGTATAGCACTGCGTATCGGAAAATGCAAACATTATATGAATATTTTTCGCGGATTTTACATTCAAAAACCCGAAAAATCATGCAAAACCGGTGCATACAAGGGTATACAGCGATTGCAGAAATATACGGAACCGTTCAAAATATGCAGATCCGTCTTGCTCTTTCACGCATCGGACCGAAACGCGGTTTCTGCATAACGCGCGCAATCGAACGGGGACAAAAACGTCCCTCCTTAACGGTAGCGCGGACTGTTTTCAAAGAACGCGCGCATCCAGAAGTACCGTTCGTGCGTGCGCCAGCCGTCGAGGGTGTCGTCCTCGGCGGTGCTGTTGACGTCGCAGTCCGGAAGCTGCGCTCTGAGCGCGTCGCAGTCCTCCGGTGTAAAAGGATTCCGCGCGCACCAGAGCCGTTCGAGCGAGGAAAGAGGCGCGAGCGGAGAGAGGTCCTTGACCCGGTTTGCACAGATGTTCAGGTCTTTGAGGTTTTTGAGCCCGGAAAGCGGCGAAAGGTCGCTGATGCGGTTCATGAACAGCTCGACGTAGATGAGATCCGGCATCGACGCAAGCGCCGAGATGTCGGTAATCTGGTTGTCCGCAAGGATCAGGACCTGTAGTTTCGTGAGACTTTTGAAACAGGAGATGTCCTCGATCTGCTGATGTCCGAGATCGAGCGCGATGAGCTCGGTGCAGTACTGGATCGGCGAGGCGGAGCCGGTCGTCAGCCGGTATTTGATCTCATCCGGACGCTTGCTGCTGCGCGTGGTGAACGCGGTCGCGTCCGTACGGAGCGGACCCCAGTAGCCGAGATAGACCGTCCAGACGATCCCCTTTTCCGGGAACTCGTCCCGCAGCGCCGCAAGCGTTTCGTTCGGCAGTCCGCAGCCGGACAGCTCGGTATGCTTCAGCTTCGGCAGCCATGTGAGCACGCGGCGCAGCTTTTCGGCGTCGGCGATCTTCGTCCTCGAAAGGTTCAATTCCTCGGTGCTCTCGTCCAGCTTTTTGCCGAGGTAGGTGAATCGGTACTGCGCGGTTATATCGAGATCGGGGAACGCCGCGCGGAACGATGCGGCAAGCTCCGGATCCCGTTCGCCGAGCGCGACCGCTTTCAGGTTTTTCAGATAAGGCAGCGCGGCGGAAAGCTCGTCCGGCGACGGCGATTCCGTATCGGAAAGATCCAGCGTTTCCGTATCGCATGCGATCTCGCGTCCGAAGATCCAGACGGAAGGGATCGGCTCAGGCGTCGGCTCGGGCGTCGGTTCCGGCGACGGTTCCGCTGTCGGCGCGGGCGTCGGCACGGGGGTCATCGCGGGCGTTGCAAGCGCGACCGCTTCCTCCGAAATCGGCGTCGGGTCGGGAACATGCGTCGATTCGACGGCGGGTTCCGGCACTTTGCAGGCAAAGAGAGCGGCAAGCAGCGCGGCGGCGAAGAAAAGCCGAACGGTCTGTTTCATACGTTTATCCCCTCCGTTTCCGCAGCAGCAGAACGACGCACAGCCCCGCAACCGCAAGCGCCAGCGCGCCTGCAAGGACCCAGACGACCGGACTGACCTGCGCTTTCGTCACGGGCGTCGGTTCCGGCGCGGGCGCCTCGGTCGGCTCCGGCGCGGTCGACGGCGCTTCGGTGGGTGCCGCAGTGGGTTCTTCCGTCGGTTCCTCGGTGGGTTCTTCCGTCGGTTCCAGCGTCGGCGCTTCGGTCGGCTCGGGCGTGGGCTCGGGGGTCGGCTCGGGCGTCGGTTCCGGCGAGAGATCGACGTTTTCGAACATATCGTTGATCCCGGAATCAAGTCCTACCGTCGTAAAGACGAGCCCGAATTTTTCCAGACTGTTTTCTTTTTCGTTGTTGCACAGATGATACCACAGCCGCTGCGACTGATGGCACTGATACGCTTCCTGGGCAATTTCCCAGCCCGTGCGTCCGCCGAATGCTTCGAGCGGGACCGTTGCGGAGATAAAGATCGGGTTTTCCTTTGCAAGGTGCAGATACAGCTTTTTGACCTGCCAGACGCCGTGCGACGCAGCCGATTCGGGATCGTAGGCGGGGTCGGCGGCGTCGACGACCGCGCGGCGCATGGCCGCGGCGACGATCTGGTGCTGCCAGTGTCCGTATTCGCCGTTGTCGTCATGCGTGATCACGACCTCCGGACGCAGCTTTCGAAGATATCGGACCAGCGTACGCTCCACGTCGGGGAGCCGGAAATTCTTTTCGTATTTTTCTTTGTTCTTGATCGAGATATCGGCAAGCCCCGCCATAACGGGATAGGTTCGTAACCCCATGATCCACGCGCCGTTGCACGCTTCGGTGCGGCGGACGCGCGCACGCGTTGCGAGATAGAGGATCGACCCGGTCAGCCCGCGTTCCGCGCCGTAGGTCGGGATCATGTTGCCCATAAACAGCGTATCGTCGTCCGGATGCATGGCGATCACCAGAAAATCAAGCTTTTCGGGCGTCGGCTGCCACGGATGATAGTCGGAGGGCGCGCCGCCGGAATACGCCATGAGCGTGCAGAGATGCGCGTCCGCCGCGGGACGGATCCGCACGCCGTGCACGCCGCTTCCGATCTCGACGCCGTTGTCCCAGTACGGCTCGCCTTCGCGCTCCTCAAGCACTCCGCCGTTCTCGTCGAGCAGTGCAATCGTATACGGCGGGGGCGTGACGCCCTTGTCGTCCGTCCACGCATAATACACGAAGTCGACCGGCTCGTCCTTCCAGCTGATGGAGACCCACTCGTTTTTCAGGATCTCCTGGGCATATTTCGTGTCGGGGTTCGTTACGAAATCTTTGAGGTATTTCGCCTTTTTTGAGCTCTTGTATTCGCAGCTTTTGGAGACGTTGACCGGCTCCTTCCGCTCTTCCGCCCGTGCCGAAGGCACGCTCATGCACAGCAGCACAAGCGCGAGGGCAAGGGCGATTTTGATGTTCAGACGTCGTTTCATGTCGATTCCTGTCGATGGAAAGGGTATGGAAAACCTGCGGCATCCGCAGGTTCTGCGGGTTATTCGGGATCGGCGCCGCTTTCCTGCTCGGCGGCTTCCGCCGCGCCGCAGAAGTACGCGTCGTACAGTTCTTTTGCAAACTCCAGCCGGTCGTACGGCACATACAGCCGCACGCGTCCGACGTTGACGCCCAGCTCCGCGGTGAGTCCCGCGCCGAGCACGGAACGCTCCGTGCAGAGGACGTCGTTGTCAAAAAAGAGCTCTTTCAGCATCTCCGCCTGCATATAGGGGACTTCGGCGACCTGACAGAAATCGCCGGGAAGAGGCGCGCGCATCTTCCGGTTCCGGCAGCGGGGACAGACCTCGGCGTCAACGAGTTTCATGCAGTTTTCACAGTAAAGAGACATATTGCTTCCTCCGGATCAGAAAATCTTTTTGAGCGTGCCGAGAATGCCGCGGTAGAGCGATTTACCGACTTCGCGGCCGATGGTGTTCGCAGCGGACGAGGCGGCCTTGCCGAGCGCGGAAGTGGTTTTGCTCTTGCGCTTCGCCTTTTCGCGCAGCGCGTCCTTTTCGGCTTTCGCCTTTGCCTTTGCGTCCTCTTTTTCGGCTTTTTCCTTTGCCTTGGCTTCTTCCTTTTCCTGCCGTTCGCGCTCCTTTTCGGCGGCTTCGCGTTCGGCGGCCTCGGCCTTTTCCTTCGCTTCCGCCTGCGCCTTGCCGGTCAGGATCTCATACGCGGATTCGTTGTCGACCGGATCGTCGTACTTGCCGTAGAGCGTGTCCGCCATGATCTCGGCTTTCCTGCGCTCGTCGTCGATCATGCCCATCATCGACTGCGGCGGCAGGATCGTGCAGCGCTCGACGATCGAGGGACGACCTTTGGCATCAAGGAAGCTGACCAGCGCTTCGCCGGTGCCGAGCTCAACGAGGACGTCTTCGGTTTTGAACTTCGGGTTCACGCGGAACGTCGCCGCGGCGGTGCGGATCGCTTTTTGCTCGGCGGGGGTATAGGCGCGCAATGCGTGCTGCACGCGGTTTCCCAGCTGCGCCAGCACCGGATCCGGCAGGTCGGACGGCTGCTGCGAGATGAAGTAGACGCCGACGCCCTTCGAACGGATCAGTTTCACGACCTGTTCGACCTTGTCGCGCAGCGCTTTTTTCGCATCGGAGAACAGAAGATGCGCCTCGTCGAAGAAGAATACGAGCTTCGGCTTTTCGAGATCGCCGACCTCGGGCAGCTCCTCAAAGAGTTCGGCAAGCAGCCACAGCATAAAGGTCGAATACAGAAGCGGGCTCTGGTAGAGCTTTGCACAGTGGAACACGTTGATATAGCCGCGTCCGTCCTCGTCCGTCTGCATCCAGTCGAAAAGGTCGATCGCGGGTTCGCCGAAGAACAGGTTTCCGCCCGCGTCCTCAAGCTGCAGGAGCGCGCGCTGGATCGCGCCGGCGGACTGCTTCGAGATGTTGCCGTATTCGTGCAGAAGCTCCGCGGCGTGCTCGGTGATGTAGGCGACCATTGCGCGGAGGTCCTTGAGATCGATCAGAAGCCAGCCGTTGTCGTCCGCCACGCGGAACGCGATCGACAGAACGCCGGACTGAACGTCGGATAAGCCGAGCAGGCGGGACAAAAGCTCCGCGCCCATTTCGCTGACGGTCGTGCGCACCGGATGCCCGCCCTCGCCGTACACGTCCCAGAACCGGACGGGGTAGCGTTTCATCTCAAAACCGGCGGGATCGATGCCGACGCCCGAAAGACGCGACGCGATCTTGTCGGTCATTTCGCCGGGCTTGCAGCAGCCGGAAAGGTCGCCCTTGACGTCCGCCAGAAAAACCGGAACGCCGAGATCGGAAAACGATTCCGCCATCACCTTCAGCGTGATGGTCTTGCCCGTGCCGGTTGCGCCCGCGATCATGCCGTGGCGGTTTGCCATCTCGGGAAGGATCGCCGCTTCGGTCTCGCCTTTGCCGACAAGAATTCGATTTTCTATGCGCATAGTCTGCCTCCGAAAATCCACATATTTTCAATTATATCATACCAATCCGAGGCAAAAAAGTCAACGCGCACCGAAGAAAAGGGTCGAAAAGAGAAGCCCCGTCACGATCGACGTGAACAGTGCAAGGAGCGCCGCGGGCACGGCGAAGCGCGTCCTTTTGACGCCGACGCTGCCGAAATACAGCGCAAGGGTATAGAAGATCGTTTCGGACGAGCCCAAAAGCACGCTTGCGGTCAGTCCGATGCGCGAATCGGGACCGTACTGCGCAAAGACATCGGTCAGCGCGGCGAGTGCGCCGCTGCCGGAAAACGGGCGGACAAGGATCAGCGGCACAAGCGCGGGATCGACGCCCAGGAAACGGAACACCGGCGAGAGGACGGAGGCAAGCAGTTCGGACGCGCCGCTTTCGCGGAACAGCGCCATCGCCGCTGAGAAGACCGCCAGCGTCGGCAGGATCGTTTTCAAAAGCGGGATCGCCCGCGCCGCGCCTTCGCGGAACGCCTCGAACACGTTGACGCGGCGGACGGCGGCATACAGCAGCAGCGCAAGGATCAGGACCGCGATGAACATGGACGTGTGAACAGAAGACAGAGAACGACGGCGACGACGGTCGAGCAAAGCGAGCTCAAAAGCGTCGGCAGCACAACGGCAGAAGGCGCTGCGGAGCCGAAGCCGGAACGGATCCCGACAAGCGTTGCCGGAAACAGCTCGAGGCACGAGGCGTTGACGACGAGCAGCACGCACATCTCGTTTGTGGCGACGCCTCCGCGCGGATTGCTTTGCTCCATAAGCCGCATGGCCTCCAGACCGTAAGGCGTGGCGGCGTTGCCCATGCCGAGCATGTTTGCGGCAAGGTTCATCGAAATCGCCTCGCGCGCCTCTTTCGCGTTCGGGAACAGGAGATTCAGCACAGGCGAAAGCAGATGCGACAGCGCCCCGATCAATCCCGCTTTTTCGGCGATGTTCAGAAGCCCCATCCAGAGAAGGTACGCGCCGGAGAGCCGCAGGATGTTCTCGACCGCGGACGCCGCGCCGCTTTGCAGGGCGGAGAGCACTCCGTCCGCCTTGCCGAAAACCAGCGAAACGGCGATTCCGGCGATCAAAAGAAGCAGGATCACGATATTCATGGTTCATCGTATGAAGAAAATACGTAGAAAAAGCGTCTTTTTTGAAAACGATCGCAAAAAAAACACACAAACCGATTTTTTCTGTTATAATGATAAACGGAAATTTATCACCCGGAGATCGTTAGCGATGAAAAAAGGGATTTGCATAGGATTGATTCTGTTCATGCTGTTCGGCGCAATGCTGCCGCTCGGCTGTTCCGTGCCGCACGGAAACGGGAGCGACGTCTGTCTGTCGTTCATTGAATACATCGCGGAGGGCAGCTACGGCGCGGCATACGACCTGCTGTCCGATTCCGTGAAGAACACGACGGGAGCCGCCACCAAACCGGGCGACCCCATGATCAGCGCAAGCGAGTTTGCCGAGAAATACGAGCAGATTTTCGAAGCGGTCGGCTTGAAGGAGATCAGCTACATCGTGCGCACCGTTTCGGATGCGTCGATCACGAGCTCCGTCGATTTTCAGATGACTTACGACACCTCGTTCGGCGAGATGGTCAACGATTACACGATCAATGCCGCGTACGAAAACGGACGCTGGGGCGTTCTCTGGACGCCCGCACTGATCTTCCCGACGATGGAGTGGGGGGACAAGCTGCTGGTCGGTATCAACTATCCGAAGCGCGGCGAGATCTTCGACTGCAACGGCGAGCTCCTCGTCAAAAACCTTTCCCCGATCACGATCTACTGCGTACCGAACCACATTCCGGCAGAAAAGAAGGAAGAGGTCATCAAGCAGATTCTGTCGATCCCGATTCTGAAACCCTCCGGTACGCCGGCGGACGAGTACGAAGAACTGGTGCGGAAGGCGATCAACAGCACGAACTCTTCGGCGGTTATCGCAAAGCTCTATCCGGATCAGATGGACGATGCGCTTGAGGAACGCCTCCTGGCGATCGACGGCATCGGCATCGACAAAAACGCGGCGCTGACGTCCACGCGCTTCCGCGAATATCCGTACGGGCGCTCCGCATCCCACCTTCTGGGGTTTGCCTCGATCATGTGGGAAACGACGTGGAAGGATATCAAGAAAAAGCGCGAAGCGGCGGCAAGCAAGAATGCAACCGAAGAGGATATTGCGGCGGCAGAGGCGTTTTCCGTTTATGAAAAGGACAGCTGGATGGGTTACGCGGGGCTCGAGCAGCAGTATGAGGAGCTCCTCCGCGGACAAAAGGGCGGTTACGCCTACATTCAGGGATTGGACGGAACCAATCGGAAAACGCTTTACATCAACGAAGCGATCGACGGACAGGACCTGCATCTGACGCTGGATATCAAGATGCAGCAGCGCGTGGAGGAGGTCGTCAAGACCGTCGTCTACGACAGCAGCATCAGCGGCACGGTGATCGTCATGAACCCGAGGACCGGCGCGATCGAGGCGATGTATTCGTTCCCGGACTATGACGTGGAAGCGTTCAGCCGAGGCACCGTCGGTACCGAGGCGTTCGAAGCGCTGGAAAAGGACCCGCAGACGCCGATGTTGAACCGCGCGATTCAGGGTCTCTATGCGCCCGGATCGACGTTCAAGCCGTTCACCGGCGTGGGCGCGCTGGAAGCGGGCGTCGCCACGCCCGAAACCGAGTTCCCGAAGAGCGAACAGGACCATATCCGCATCGCGCGCTATACCACGTCGGGCGGAAGCTGGAAGGACGCATGGGAGGTCAAAAAAGGCGAATACGCCTACACCGGCATCGACGAGATCACCCGCACCTATTCCTCCAACCGGCATACGCCGATGAACATGGAATCGAGTATCATCGACTCCGACAATATTTTCTTCTCCTGGCTGGCGCTGAAGCTCGGCTGGGAGCGGTTCAAGGACTACCTCAAGTTCATCGGCATGGGTGAGAGCGTGCCGTTCGATCTGCCGACGCAGCCGTCGCAGATCAAGAATGAAGGCAGCACCGAAACCTATACCCTGCTCGCCATGAGCGGTTACGGACAGGGCGAGCTCCTCGTCACGCCGCTGCAGATGGCAAGCTACATCGCCGCGTTCCGCAACGACGGAAAAGCGCCGAAACCGTACGTGGTCGAATCGATCTGGCAGGCGGAGGGACAGGATTATACCGAAACGTATCATCACGAAGCGGGTGAAACGTGGAAAACGATCTGCTCGAAGACGAATGCGGATATCATGGCGAACATGATGATCGGCGTCTGCAAGCTGCCGGAAAACAAGGGCGGCACGGGTCGGTACCTCGGCGTCAGAAGCTACATCATCTCCGGCAAAACGGGAACCGCGGAGGTCGGCAACAAGAAGGATAAGAATTCGCAGGCGAAGAAGGAACTGGCGTGGTTCATCGGATTCCGCGAGGCGAACAAGGACGGTTCCGAGATCAGTCCGGAGGACGAACGTCTGGTCATGGTCATGCTGGAGCTCGACATGGAGCATCTGCCGGAGGAATACTCGCTGATGAAGTTCATGACCGCCCGCGTGCTTTTGAAGGACGACGAACTGACCAAACCCGGCGTGACGCAGAGTGCGTTTCTGGCTGCCGCAGGCACGGGCAACTGAGCGGTTTTTGCGCATAGGATAGAATCGAAGGGGAGAACAGCATGAAAAAAACCATCGTCTTTACGGGCGGCGGAACGGCAGGGCACGTGACGCCGAATCTCGCTTTGATCGAAAAACTCGACCGCAGCGAGTGGGACATTCATTATATCGGCACGTCCGGTATGGAAAAGGATCTTTTGAAAGCGGTTCCGGACGTGACCTATCACGAGATCGACTCGGGCAAGCTGCGGCGCTATGCCAGCTTCAAAACGCTGAGCATGCCGTTCCATGTGCAGAAGGGCTACCATCAGGCAAAGAACATCTTAAAGGCGCTGAAGCCCGCCGTTGTGTTCAGCAAGGGCGGCTATGTTTCCGTGCCGGTCGTTGCGGCGGCAAGGGGGCTCTGCCCGGTGCTCACGCACGAATCGGACTATACGCCGGGGCTTGCAAACAAAATCGACGCGCACTTTGCGGATAAGGTGCTGGTCACGTTTGCGGACACGGTTCCTTATGTAAAGGGCAATAAGGGCGTGCACACCGGCACGCCGATCCGTCCGGAGCTTTACAGGGGCTCGCGCGAACGCGCGCTCAGATTCACCGGTCTTTCCGGAGAAAAGCCGGTCCTTCTGGTCACGGGCGGCAGTCTCGGCGCGGTTGCGGTCAACGTCGCCGTGCGCGAAGCGCTGCCGGAGCTTCTGAAGACCTTTGACGTTGTGCATCTGTGCGGCAAGGGCAAGGCGGACGAAAGTGTTTCCCTGCCCGGATATCTCCAGTACGAATACATCAGCGATGAAATGGCGGACCTCTTCGCGCTGGCGGACGTGGTCTGCTCGCGCGCGGGCGCAAACGCGGTGTTCGAGCTTCTGGCGCTGCAGAAACCGATGCTGCTCCTGCCGCTGTCCGGCGCGTCCACCCGCGGCGACCAGGAACTGAACGCGGCGTATTTCGAAAAGCGCGGCTATGCGCGCGTGCTGAAAGCGGATGAGGTGAACGCACAATCCGTCCTTCGCGAAGTGACCGCGCTGTATGAAGCGCGCGAACGCTATATCGAAACGATGCGTCACGCCGAGGGCGTCGACGGCACCGAACATATTTTACGATTGATCCGTGAAGCGGCGAACGCATGACGACGGCGGAACTGATTGAACAACTGAACGGCGAAACCGCGGTCGAGGCGCTTTCTGCGCTCTGCGCGACGGCAAAGACGAAGCAGGGCAGAGCGGAGATCGAAGCGGCGCTTTCCGATCGCGCTTTGCTTTCCTCGCTGGCGGAAAGCGACCGGCCGAAGGTGCGAAAGAACGCATACCGTCTGATCGGCGCGCTGGAAAACGAGGCGTACGTACCCGTGCTTACCCGCGCGCTCGAAACCGAAACGACGCTGTTCGCCGTGCCGAGTCTGCTGCTTGCGCTCGGCAAGCTCAACGCAAAGGACGCGCTGCTTTCCTACCGCGTGCCGGTTTCGGAATCCGAGGAGACGGACAAGCATATCGCCGAGATCGCGCTGGCGTACGAAAAAGCGACGCAGCGGTTTATGAACGTGCCGGAACGGACGCTTTTAAAGCTTTCCGCACCGCGTGAGGTGTTGTGCTTTGCGCCGCACGGGTTTGCAAAGGAGCTTTCCGGGGAACTTCGTTCACTCGGGTTTTCGGGAAAGATCAGGGGCGACGCGGTTTCCGTCCGTACGGACGAGATCGCAGGGATCTATTGCGCGAACTGCATGACGGAAGCGCTGCTGCCGATCGCGTTTGACGTGCCGATGGAGCCGAAGGCGATCGCCGCCGCGGCGAAAACCTGTATCGGCACGTATTATCGGATCGAGATCCGCGGATACTTAAAGGACCGGAGCGGGTTCATCGAGCGATTGAAGGGACTTTTAGACGGGCACAACAATCCGTCGGCGTACGACTGCGAGCTGCGCATCGATTCGCGAAACGACGTCTGCGACCTTTACTGGAAGCTGTGGAACGTCAAAGACGAGCGCTATCCGTGGCGCAAGGGCACGCTGCCCGCTTCGATGCATCCCGCGCTGGCGTATGCGATGAGCCGCTACGCGCTGTCGCTTATGAAATGCGAGCGCCCGACCGTGTTCGATCCGTTCTGCGGTTCGGGATCGCTGCTGTTTGCGGCGGAGGCGCAGGCGAACTGCAAAACGCTGACGGGTGTGGACAAAAGCGGCACGGCGATCGTGACCGCAAGGGAGAATGCGAGGGCAATACAGAGCCGCGCGCGGTTCATCTGCCGCGACATTCTGCGGTTCGAGGCGAAAAGCGGCGCGGACCTTGTGATCAGCAATCTTCCGTTCGGCAGCCGCGTGGGTTCGCATCGCGAGAACGAAACGCTGTACGCACGTTTTTTGAAGCGTCTTCCGTATTATCTGAACGACGGCGGCGTTGCGGTGCTTTATACCGCGGACGCGAAGCTTTTGGAGCGGCTGATCAAAGAGAATCCGCATCTTTCGCTCCGCGAAAAGCGGCGCACGGCGGCGGGCGGGCTTTCTCCGTGGATTTTCACGGTTGACAAAAACATACAGTCTTCTTATACTGACAGGAACAAGGAGAGAGAATGATATGAGACAGAAGTATTACATGACGACGGCGATCGCCTACGCGTCCGGAAAACCGCACATCGGCAACACCTATGAGGCGATCCTTGCGGACAGCATCGCGCGGTTCAAGCGCTACGAGGGCTACGACGTCTATCTGCAGACCGGCACGGACGAGCACGGGCAGAAGATCGAGGAAAAGGCGAAGAACGCGGGACAGACGCCGAAGGAATACGTCGACAGCGTCGCCGGCGAGATCAAGCGCATCTGGGATCTCATGGGCACGTCCTACGACCGTTTCATCCGCACGACCGACGACGATCACGTCGCGCAGGTGCAGAAGATCTTTAAATACATGTACGACAAGGGCGATATCTATAAAGGATATTACGAGGGTATGTACTGCCTGCCCTGCGAGTCGTTCTTCACGCCTTCGCAGCTTGTGGACGGCAAGTGCCCCGACTGCGGCAGAGAGGTGCAGCCCGCGAAGGAGGAGGCGTACTTCTTCAAGATGAGCAAGTACGCGCCGAAGCTCATCGACTACATCAACACGCATCCCGATTTCATCAAGCCCGTCTCCAGAAAGAACGAGATGATGAACAACTTCCTGCTGCCCGGGCTTCAGGACCTTTGCGTATCGCGCACGTCGTTCTCGTGGGGCATTCCGGTCGACTTCGATCCGAAGCACGTGGTCTATGTCTGGCTGGACGCGCTTGCAAACTACATCACCTGCATCGGGTACGACTGCGGCGGCGAATCGACGGAGCAGTTCAAGAAGCTCTGGCCCGCGGACCTGCACATCATCGGCAAGGACATCATCCGTTTCCATACGATCTACTGGCCGATCTTTCTGATGTCGCTGGATATCCCGCTGCCGAAGACCGTGTTCGGGCATCCGTGGCTTCTGCAGGGCGATGGCAAGATGAGCAAATCGAAGGGCAACGTAATGTATGCCGACGATCTTGCGGATCTGTTCGGCGTGGACGCGGTGCGCTATTACGTGCTCAGGGAGATGCCGTTCGACAACGACGGTTCGATCACGTGGGACAACCTGATCGAGCGGCTCAACGCGGACCTTGCAAACACGCTCGGCAACCTCGTGAACCGCACTGTCGCCATGAGCAACAAGTATTTCGGCGGGGCCGTGAAGCGCACCGGCGCCGCGGAACCGGTCGATGCGGAGCTTAAGGCGGTCGCAGCCGGAGCGGCGGAGCGCGTACGGAAGGCGACGGACGATTTCCGGATCGCGGACGCGCTTGAAGAGATCTTCAACATCTTCCGCCGCAGCAACAAGTATATCGACGAGACCGCGCCGTGGGTGCTTGCAAAGGATCCCGAAAAGGCGGACCGTCTTTCGGAAGTGCTCTATAACCTGATCGAGAGCATCTCGATCGGTGCAAACCTGCTCGCGCCGTTCCTTCCCGCAACGGGGGAGAAGATCCTCGCGCAGATCGGCACGGAACCGCGCGCGCTCGAAACGCTCGATTCGTTCGGTCTGTATCCCGCGGCGGGCGGCAAGGTTGCGGAAAAGCCGGAGATCCTGTTTGCACGGCTCGATCCGAAGGTCGTCATGGAAAAGGTCGAAGCGCTGCAGAACGCGCAGAAGGCGGCTTCCGAGCCGCAGGCGCCGGAACTGCTGCCGATCAAGGATGAGATCGCATACGACGATTTTGCGAAGATGGACCTCCGCCTCGGAAAGGTCGTCGCCTGTGAAGAGGTCAAGCGCTCGAAGAAGCTTCTGAAGCTTACCGTGGACATCGGCTCCGAGCAGCGCACGGTCGTTTCCGGCATCAAGAGCTGGTACAAGCCGGAGGACCTCGTCGGCAAGACGGTCGTGGTCGTCGCAAACCTCAAACCCGTTACGCTCTGCGGCGTCGAAAGCCACGGCATGATCCTGTGCGCATCCGATCCGGAGGACAAGGAGCTTGCGTTCATTACGCCCGAAAAGGCGCTCAAGCCGGGCTGGGTGGTGCGCTGATGCGGCTGTTCGATACCCACGCGCACATCCTCGATGAGCAGTTCGACGCGGATCGCGAAGAACTCATTGCGTCGCTGCCGGAGAACGGGATTGCATACGTCATGGAGGCATGCTGCGACGAAGCGGAGATCGACCGCGTGGTCGCGCTCGTCGAGCGCGTTCCGTTCTTTTACGGCAGCGCGGGCGTGCATCCGCATTCGGCGGACGAATTCCGTCCCGAAACGCTTGATCACATCAGGACGGCGCTCACGCATGAACGCATGCTTGCGATCGGCGAGATCGGGCTCGATTACCACTACGATTTCGCCCCGCGCGGCGTGCAGCGCGACTGTTTTGACGCGCAGCTTGCGCTGGCGGCGGAGCTTCATGCGCCGGTCATCATCCACGACCGCGAGGCGCACGGCGATACGATGGACCTTCTGCGGCGGTACCGCGGAACGCTCTCGGGCGTGATGCATTGCTTTTCTGCAAGCTATGAGATTGCAAAGGAGTGCATCGATCTGGGACTGTTTATCGCGTTCGGCGGCGCGCTGACGTTCAAGAACGCCGTGAATCAATGGGCGATCGCGTCGAAACTGCCGCAGGATCGGCTTCTCATCGAAACCGACTGTCCGTATATGACGCCGGTGCCGTTCCGCGGCAGGCGCAACGATCCGACGCGCATGATCCTGACGCTTCAAAAGCTTGCCGAGCTGCGCGAAACGGACGCGGAAACGCTCTCCGGAGTTCTGCTCGAAAACAGCTTCCGCGCCTTCGGGATCCAGGCATAAAGATATAAGAAAGAGGACTGTCGAATGACAGTCCTCTTTTTGCACACGCGCCGATGGCGCGGCAGTTCTCATTCGCCGCCTTCGGAAGGCGGATCGGCGGGCTTCGGCGTTGCCGCGGGCTTCGGCGTTGCCGTCGCCTTCGGCGTCTTCGTCGGAACGGGCGTTACCACAGCGGTGCCGACACGGTAGATCGGATAGATCGGCTTATAGGTCGTTTCCTCGGTGCGGATGGTCTTAACAAACTTTCCGTCCTTGTATTTATCGACGTACGTCTTGACGACATAACCGTTGTGCGGCGTGTTCAAAAGGACACGTTTCGCAGTCGAGAGCATCGTCTTGTCGTACTCGAACTGATACTTGCTCTCGTCCTCGTACGGCGTCATCTCGAGGATCTCGTTGTGCACACGGTACTCGACGCCCTCTTCCTTTTGTCCGTAGATTTCGACGTTGATGTTCTTGCGGCGGCTGTTGTTCTTCGTGATATAGACGAACATATAGATCGTATAAGACTTATCGTTCTTAAACTTAAACTCGATGTTGCCGTAGTCGACCGTCGCGTCGAATCCCAGACCGTCCTCAAACTTCTTGGTGACGTAGTCGGACGGGATGCTGTGTCCCTTGCGGTTGATGTTCGTGATGCCTGCGCGCAGCACCGCATTGAAGATCGTCGTGCTGACCTGACACACGCCGCCGCCGGGCTCTTTGCGGTATCCTTTGCCCTGATAAACCGCGTTTGCCATCGCCCAGCCCTTCTTTTCGCTGCGCTCACCGGTCGTCTTGTTGAAGTAGAACGACTGACCGGGATCCAGTTTGACAACCTGCATCATGCCGACCGCTTTCGAAATATTCGTGTCGCGCGCTCTCGACATGGCGTCGGATTCGGGATTCTTGGAGGAATCCTTGAAGGAGTAGTTGGTCTGATAACTGGAAAGCTTCGTCAGTTGATCCCGGAGACTCTGCGTTGTGATCTCCGGCTCGGACAGCGCGACCGACGGCGTCAAAGACGCGGTGAATTCACCCGCGGCGATCGCATCGGAAACCTGCTGTTCCAGCGCGTCGAAATCGATCTTCGCGCCGCTCACGCCGTCCGTAAAGCTCCAGTACGGCTGATAATAGACGACACCGTCGATCTTGTGTGTTTTGTACTTGACCGTTGCGCTTGCGTTGGACGCATGGTTCGGGATCTTCTCGTTCAGGGTATACAGCGCATTGCGCAAAAGCTCGTGATCGAAGGTCAGCGGGATCTGAACGTTCGTTTCCGTACCGCGCGCAACGCTTTCCAGCGCAGCTTCAAGCGCGGCCTCGTCGTAACTGAGACCGATCGTTTCCGCATTCAGGGTAAGCGGCTCATAGCTTTCGTAGGAAACCGTGATATCGAGCAGATTCGCCTTGTCCGAAAGTGCGGCTTCCACACGCTTGCGTGCGTCCTGCACCGACAGGTTCCGCACGCTCACGTCCGCGATCGTCGCGCTGTGCGTGATCACCGTGTCGTCGGTGACCGGAACCGGCGTTTCCAGCGCGGGCGGCGTTTCGGAACCGTCCGGCAGATTCGGATCGGGCACGGATTTTCCGCAGTTGCCCGAAAGGACGATCGCCGTGATCAGCACGCCGACGGCAAAGATCAGAAAACCGATCGCGATCAGCAGCAGACGCACATTCTTTTTCTTTCTGCGTCTGCGCTTTTTCGGCGGTTGAGAACCGCCGGACGTGCTGCGCTTCTGCGTCGAAGCCGTGCCGTGCGCGGACGAAGCCGGCGTGCTGCGGCCTGAGGCAGGGGCTCTGCGTTCGCCGGAAAAGCGCAGCGTACCGTTCGCCGCGGACAGGGAATCCTCGGCTTTGCGGGACGTCGGAATGGGCGTCGAAACGGTATTCGGTTGCGGACGGGACGCGCCCGTGCTTGCGATCGTAGTCATGATACCGTATTATAACAAGGAATAAATTGTTTCTCAATAGATTTTCGCTTTGTTTTTGTAAATTTTGCATTTTATACGAATCTGTGTTACAATGCGAAAAACAAAACCGGAGGGAAGGAAATGCTGCACATCGTTCTTGTGGAACCGGAAATTCCGAGCAATACGGGCAATATTTCGCGCACCTGCGCGGTGACGGGCGCTGCGTTGCATCTTGTGCGGCCGCTGGGCTTTTCGACCGACGACAAGAGCCTGAAGCGTGCGGGGCTCGATTACTGGCATTCGCTGACGCTGTTCTATCACGACAGCATCGAGGAGCTTTGGGCCGGGTATCCGGACGCGCGGTTTTTCTATTGCAGCACGCATGCAAAGCATCGTTATGACGAGGTGCAATTCCGTGACGGCGATTTTCTGGTCTTCGGCAAGGAGACCGCGGGACTCGGGGAGAAGATCTTAAAACCGCACGCCGACGAGGCGATCCGCATCCCGATGGGCGACGGACAGCGGTCCTTGAATCTAAGCAACGCGGTCGCGATCGTCGTTTACGAGGCGCTCCGGCAGAACGATTTTTTCGGAATGCGCTGACGTTCCGCCCAAAAATGTGTTGAAAACCTTGTGGTAGTATTGCAATGTTCGAGTTTTAGCAAGGAGGTGGACTGAATGGGTAAGTTCTGTGAAGTCTGCAAGAAAGGAACCATGTCCGGCAATCTGGTCAGCCATGCAAACAACAAGACCAAGCGCAGCTGGGCACCGAATATCCAGACCGTGCACGTTGTCGTCGACGGACGCGTTCAGAAGATGAACGTCTGCACGCGCTGCCTGCGTTCCGGCAAGGTAGAAAGAAGCAACTGAGCAATCCTTGAAATTCACAAGAGCCACCTTTTCGGTGGCTTTTTGTCGCAGAAGGAAAAATGATCGTCACAAGCAGAAGCAACGAACGCGTGAAACGCACGCGGGCATTACAGGACGCGAAAGTGCGGAAGGAGACCGGCCTGCACCTGATCGAAGGGGACAAGCTGGTGTTTGACGCCGCCGCTTCCGGCGCGCGCATTCGGACCGTTTTCGCAAAGGAAGGCGCAAAAACGCCCGACGGGATCGAAACGGTGTTCGTCAGCGACGGCGTAATGGACGCGCTTTGTTCCGCGAAGACGCCGCAGAACCTTTGCGCGGTTGCGGAAACGCCGGACTGCGCATGCCCGGAAGCATATCCGGAGGGACTTATCGTCGTGCTCGACCGGCTGCAGGATCCCGGCAATCTCGGCACGATCCTGCGGACCGCCGACGCGCTGGGTGCAAGCGCCGTTCTTCTGAGCCCGGATTCCGTCGATCCGTTCTCTGCGAAGGCGCTGCGGGCGGCGATGGGTTCGACCTATCATCTGCCGGTGTATATCGGCGCGTTGGGAACGGAGCTGCCGCGGCTCAAAGCACAGGGATTTGTCTGCATCTGCGGACATCTTTCCGGTAATGAGACGCTTCCGGACATCGGGAAGCGCACGGCGCTGGTCGTCGGAAACGAGGGACGGGGCGTGTCGGAGGAAACGGCGGCGCAATGCACGCTCTACCGCATGCCGATGCGCGGACGCGCCGAATCGCTGAACGCCGCGGTGTTTGCGGCGCTGATGATGCAAACGATCATAAGCCGCATGCCTGAGTAAAGGAGTATTTATGGAACAAGCAAATCTGATCCATACCATCGTGATCACGGGCGGTCCCTGCGCGGGCAAAACGACCGCGATGAGCTGGCTGCAGAACGCGCTGACCGACGCGGGCTACGCGGTCATGTTCATTTCGGAGACCTGCACTGATCTCAACAACAGCGGCGTGACCGCGCGTGCATCGAAGACGAACTTCGATTTTCAGCGCGTGCAGGTGAAATACCAGCTTCTGCGCGAGCAGGTTTACCGGCAGGCGGCGGAGGCGAGCGCTTCGAAGGAGGTCGTGATCGTCTGCGACCGCGGTTCGATGGACGACAAGCCCTATATGACGGCGGATGAATTCGCCGCGATCCTGAAGGAGCTCGGTCAGAACGAGGTCGCGTTCCGCGACAAGTATGACGCCGTGTTTCACGACCGACAACAACACCGCGCGCGTCGAAACGCTCGAGGAAGCGATCGAGCTCGACGCCAGGACGCTCGCCGCGTGGGCGGGGCATCCGCATCTGCGCATCATCGACAACTCGACCGATTTCAACGGCAAGCTTGTGCGGCTTCTCAGAGAGGTTATGACGGCGCTCGGAAAGCCCGCGCCGTTCGAGCACGCAAGGAGATTCCTCATCGACATGCCGGATCGCGCATGGCTCGAAAACCATCCCGCATGCCGCCGCGTCGAGATCATCCAGACGTACCTTACCGACGTGCAGGGCGAGAAGCGCCGCATCTGCATGCGCGGCAGCGACGGCAGCTATATCTATTACATGACGACGCATTGCACCGGCACGGACGGCAGCCGGATCGAGACCGAAAAGCGGCTCTCGCTCGACGATTATCAGCAGCTGATGATGGAAGCCGATCCGATGTGCATGCCGATCCGCAAAACGCGCTACTGTCTGATGGACGACGCGCACGCGTTCGAGGTCGATTTCTATCCGGCATGGCAGGACAAGGCGATGCTGCAGGTCGAACTGAACGATCCGGAAGCGGACGTGCATATCCCGGAAAACTTCCGTGTGCAGCGCGAAGTCACCGACGATCCGGACTATCAGAACTACGCGATGGCAAAGATCCGGTAAACAAAAAAACAGGACCCGAAAGGGTCCTTTTTTGTTTTGCTTGTTATTCCTCCGGGTGCAGGTATTTCTCCGAAAGATGCTTCGCAAAGTCCCATACGCTCTGCACGGCGGGCGACATCGCATGCAGTTTATAGCGCAGCACGCACACGTCGCGCGTCATCGGCACGTCGGAAAACGGGATCAGGCGAAGGTTGAAGGTGTCGAGGATCGGCAGTTTCGGCATGATCGCAACGCCCGCGCCGGTCGTGACGGACGCGGCGATCGAGCTGTATTCGTCCGCCTCGAACACGATGTTCGGGAAGAACGACGCTTTTTTGAACTTGTCGGCAAGCTCGCGGTAAATGACCGCTTCGTGCGTGATCGAAATGAACTGTTCCTCCGACACGTCGGAAAGCGTGACGGACGCGCGGTCCGCAAGCCGGTGCGACGAAGGAACGGCGAGGAACAGTTCCTGACTTGCCACGGGCAGGTATTCGACCGAGTCGATTTCCGGCTTGCCCGCGATCAGAAGGTCCAGAGAGCCGTTCAGAAGCTGCTCGATGAGCCCGCCCGCCATGCCCTGATGGAAGCGGAACGCGGTCTGCCGGCTGCCGAGATGCGCATAGAACCGGTCGACAAACGACGGCAGCACCGAAAAACTGACGCTGTAAATATAACCGAGATTGATGATGCCTGCGCCCGGCGCTTTGAGCTCCTTCAGTCGCTCCTGTCCCTTTGAAAGCTCGGAAAGCGCGCGTTTTGCGTACGGCAGGAACTCCGCGCCGTATTTTGTCAGTGCGATCTGCTTGCCCTGCTTTTCAAACAGCGGCATGTTGAGCTCTTTTTCAAGCTTGGAAAGCGCATAGGATAAGCTCGGCTGCGAGATATACAGGAGCGCCGCCGCGCGCGTATAGTGTAGGACCTCCGCGGTCACGCAAAAATATCGAAGCTGCTGCAGCGTCATACCCGCACCTCCCAAAGATCCCGTGAGAGCATGCGCCATGCGTCCAGAAAATACCCGAGCGCCAGCATGTCCGCCGCGCCGCCGGGCGAAAGATTGCGATCGATCAGTTCCGCATCGAGCCGAACAAGCGCTTCCACACGTTCGTCTTCCGGCAGCGCCGATATCGCACGCGCGCGCCGCTGCACAAACGCAAGCCCCTCTTCGCCGCCGCGGTGCAGCAGATTCGTATCGTTCAATACGATCATTACATCGCACAGCGCCAGCGCGCCGGGATTTTCCGCTTCCCGATGCGCCGCAAGTCTGTCCGCGCAGTAGCAGGCGTGGAAGAACCCGTCCGCCGCTTCGCCGACCGCACCGCGCGCGCCGTAGTCGGAAAAGACCTTCGCGCCGTTCGTATCCCTTTTTGAACGCGCACGGTCGAGGCGTTCCTCGGCGTCCGTTCCTGCCAGACCGGATGCGTATCCGACGGCGTCTCCGCCTTCCGACAGCGCCTTTCCCATGCCGTACAGCAAAAGCCCCATCGAGTAGATCATGCCCTTATGCGTGTTCACGCCGTTCGTCGCCGCGAACACAGGACCGCGGTTTTGAAATAGGGAACGAGCGACGCCGCGCTTTTCAGAAACAGCGGAACGTCCATGTCCGTATGCGCCCCGTTGTTGGATTTGTCGACAAGCCCGGGTTTCGGGGTCGTCAAAAGCTCGCGTTCCAGCGCGAAGTGCGCGGTATACGCAAGCGTGTCGGCGCAGAAATCGGAAAGCAGCGCTTCCGTCGCCGCTTTCACGGCGTCCAGCCCGTGTGCGCGGCTGCGTGCGCAGACCGCAGCCGGTCCGTCGCAGACGAGGCATTTGCGCGGAATGCTCCGGGACAGCTTCTCGCCCTGCGCGTTCAGCACGTCGAAATCATAAAGCCGTGCCGCGGGGAACGCGTTTTCCAGCCGTTCGGTCGCGGCCTTGACGTCCGCGGCGTCCGCATGCAGCAGGATCAGCGCCTCCGCGCCGGTTTTTTCGTCGGTGACACGGCGTTCGATCTCGCAAAATCCGAGCAGATCGAAGGCGCGCAGTCCGCGGTCAAACAGCAGACGCGTCTTCGGCGTGCGCTTGACGTCGCCCGCAATGTTCAGGGAAAACGAAACGAGACAGCACGAAGCGTCCGCCGATGCGAGCATGGCGGATTGTGCGTTCGCGCGCCGTTCGCGCGCGTCAAGCATTTCGGTCAAGGTGACGGAGGATGGCTGCATAGGTGGTTTCGGGGACCAGTTCCCTGGTCAGTTCGGGTTTGCCCTCGCGCAAAAGCGCGCGCACTTTGCTTGCGCTGATGCCGTCGAGCCGCGGGATCTCGCAGAGCTCGATGCCGCATTCGGGCAGCAGCTCCTTCATGCGCTCGTTATAGGCGCAGGTGGTCGGCGAAAACGGCTCCTCGCCCACAAAGCGTTTCGTGATGTGCAGCGCGGGCGCGATGCGCTTCCGGAACAGTTCGATGTCGAGGTCCGCCTTCACGCGGTCGGCGTGCGCCTCGTCGCGAATGAAATAGGCGGGGAAGGTCTCGCGCGAGACAAGGTATTCGTCGGTATGCTCGACGTGACAGTTGGGAAGATGCGCTGTGCCGGCTTTCAGCATTTCGAATCGTTCATCGGGCGAAAACATCGAGCCCGGCTCGGAAACGGAGAACACGTACAGCGCGTCGCAGTGCGCCGCGGCGTATTCGCACAGATGCAGATGTCCGCGGGTAAAGGGATCGCCGTTCACGACGATCGCGCCGCAGTCGCCCTCGTAACGCGGCAGCGAGGCGAGATAGTCGGAAAACCCGTTTCTGCGGTCCTCCATCAGCACCGCGTCCTTCGTCTCGACGATCGGATAAAAGCCCATCGAGGCGAACATGGCGCGGTTTTTCGGCTTCGTGCACAAAAACAGCCGCTTCTGCCCGCTGCGCGACGCTTCGTTCAGAAGCTCCGACAGCACGGTCGCGAACGCGCCGGTTCCCTCGATATCGGGGGAGACGGCAAACTGTTTCAGGGTGTGCCCCGCGCGTGCGCCGCAGGCGACGATATTGAAATCGTCGTCCGTCATCAGCGCGACGACGTCCGCATCCTCCTCGTCCCGCAGATCCGATGAGGATAGAAAGTCTTTATAACGTGCCGCCATTCGCTTTGTGAGCGGCGTGTAAAACAGGGAAACGTCCATTCTGCCTCCCGCATACGGCGTAAATCTGCCGCATTTTTCGGTATTATTGTGCGGAAAACGGCGCAGATTCGCGGTTTCGGCATCGAAAAACCGAATGCGCGCCGCGCGCTTCCGCCGAATTCAGTATAACAGAAACGCCGGCAAAAACGCAAGAGGTTTTTATAAATGATAGAGAATGTCTATGAAAAAATATAAAAAATATATTTGAAAAGATGCAGAAAAGCTTATATAATCAAAGATGGAAGCGGCGCGCGGTTTTGCGTCGCAAAACAAGATTCCAAATATTGCATGGGAGGAAACAAGATCGATGATCCAGTATCACGCACAGGGCATGCTGTGGAAGAACGGCGCGCCGACGCCGGCGCCGGAAGGCATTGATAAGGCAAGCGGCCGCAGAGGGACGATCGCTTACCGCATCATGGAAGCGCACAGCGAATCGAACGAAGGCGGCGTTATGCACATCCGTTTCGACGCGCTGGTTTCGCACGACATCACCTACGTCGGCATCATTCAGACCGCACGCGCCAGCGGGCTCAAGGAGTTCCCGATCCCGTACGCCATGACGAACTGCCACAACTCGCTTTGCGCGGTCGGCGGCACGATCAACGAGGACGACCACGTATTCGGTCTTTCCGCGGCAAAGAAATACGGCGGCATCTACGTTCCCGCAAACCAGAGCGTCATTCACTCCTACGCGCGTGAAGAGCTTGCGACCTGCGGCAACATGATCCTCGGTTCGGACAGCCACACGCGTTACGGCGCGCTCGGCACGATGGGCGTCGGCGAGGGCGGTCCGGAGCTTGTCAAGCAGCTTCTCAAGAACACCTACGACGTGAAGCCCCCGGAAGTGGTGCTGTGCTATCTGACCGGCGCGCCCAAGAAGGGCGTCGGTCCGCACGACGTGGCGCTCGCGCTCGTCAAGGCAACGTTCGCGGACGGTCTTGTGAAAAACAAGGTCCTCGAGTTCGCGGGCCCCGGCCTCAAGAACCTCCCGTTTGATTTCCGCAGCGGCGTCGACGTCATGACGACCGAGACGACCTGCCTGTCCTCCATCTGGGCGACCGATGAGGAGATCGAAAAGTATTACGAGATCCACAAGCGTCCGTACGCGTACGAGAAGCTCGAACCGGCGGAGGGCGCATACTATGATTCGATGATCACGATCGAGCTCGACAAGGTCGAGTCCATGATCGCGCTGCCGTTCCATCCCTCCAATGCGTACACGATCCACGAGTTCCTTGCGAACGCGGACGAGATCCTGGCAAAGGTCGAAGCCGAAGCGGCAAAGAAGTTCCCGAAGGCGCACCTCGATCTGCGTTCGAAGATCAGCGAAAAGGGTGTGCTTGCGGATCAGGGCGTCATCGCGGGCTGCTCGGGCGGTCTGTTTGACAACATCGTCGAGGCGGCGGATATCTTAAAGGGCGGCAGCACCGGCAACGGCTACTTCTCGTTCTCGGTCTATCCCACCAGCATTCCGACTTCTCTGGCGCTCACCAGAAACGGCAAGACCGAAGCGCTGCTCGAAGCGGGCGCGATCATCAAGCCGTCGTTCTGCGGTCCGTGCTTCGGCGCAGGCGACGTCCCGGCAAACAACGGACTTTCGCTCCGCCACACCACGCGCAACTTCCCGAACCGCGAAGGTTCGAAGCCCGGCGAAGGTCAGATCAGCGTCGTCGCGCTGATGGATTCCCGTTCCATCGCGGCGACGGCGGCAAACGGCGGCTACATCACCGCCGCGACCGATATCGAATACGAGACCGAGCGCATCCCGTACGTGTTTGACGATTCCGTGTATGCAAAGCGCTGCTACAACGGCTTTGCGCATCCGCATCCCGAAGAGGAGCTCATCCTCGGGCCCAACATCACCGACTGGCCCAAGATGTATCCGCTGACCGACAACCTGCTCGTGGAGTTGGCGGCGGTCATCCGCGATCCGGTCACCACGACCGACGAGCTGATCCCGTCCGGCGAGACCTCTTCCTATCGCAGCAATCCGCTCCGCCTTTCGGAGTTTGCGCTTTCGCGCAGAGTGCCCGAATACGTCGGACGCAGCAAGGCGATCGCGAAGGACGAAGCGGCGCGCCGCGCAGGTGAGAAGCCCGAAAAGCTCGTGAAGGCGCTTTCCGCGGTCGGCAATGCGGATGAGCTTCTTCTGAACACCCAGTTCGGTTCCTGCGTGTTTGCGAACAAGCCGGGCGACGGCTCCGCGCGCGAACAGGCGGCGTCCTGCCAGAAGGTGCTCGGCGGCTTTGCGAACATCTGCTATGAGTATGCGACCAAGCGCTATCGCAGCAACTGCATCAACTGGGGCATCGTGCCGTTCACGCTGAAAGAGGGCGACGCGTTCCCGTACGAGGACGGCGATTTCGTGTTCGTGCCCGGCATCCGCGAGGCGATTGCGACCGGCAAAGAAGAGTTCCCCGCAAAGGTGATCAAAAAGGACGGCACGGTCGAAGACATCATGCTGTACGTGAAGGGACTCACCGAGGATGAAAAGACGATCATCCTCGAGGGCTGCCTCATGAACTACTACGCGGCACAGAATCAATAACATAGACCGTCGGCGGGGCGAAAGCTCCGCCGGCGTTCGTGCATTTTAAAACAAGATGGAGGAACCTATGGAAAAGATCAAAATGACCACGCCGCTCGTCGAGATGGACGGCGACGAAATGACCCGAATCATCTGGAAGATGATCAAGGACGAACTGCTGCTTCCGTTCGTGGACCTCAAAACCGAGTATTACGACCTCGGTCTCCCGAAGCGTGACGAAACGCGCGACCAGATCACAAAGGACGCGGGCAACGCGATCAAGAAGTACGGCGTCGGCGTCAAGTGCGCCACGATCACGCCGAACGCGCAGCGCATGACCGAGTACAACCTGCACGAGATGTGGAAGAGCCCGAACGGCACGATCCGTGCGATCCTGGACGGCACCGTGTTCCGCGCGCCGATCATCATCGACGGCATCAAGCCGGTCGTGAAGAACTGGGAGCTGCCGATCACCATCGCGCGTCACGCGTACGGCGATCTCTATAAAGGCACCGAGTACCGCGTCCCCGAAAAGGGCAAGGCGGAGCTGGTGTTCACCGGCGAAAACGGCGCAACCTTCCGCGAGACGGTCTACGATTTCGAATGCCCGGGCATTTTGCAGAGCATCTACAATAAGGACACCTCGATCACCTCGTTCGCGCATTCGTGCTTCAAGTACGCGCTCGAAACGAAGCAGGATCTGTGGTTCTCCGCGAAGGACACGATCAGCAAGAAGTACGACATGAACTTCCGCAACATCTTCCAGGCGGTCTATGAGGCGGATTACAAAGAGCAGTTCGAAAAGCTCGGTCTGACCTACTTCTACACCCTGATCGACGACGCGGTCGCGCGTGTCATCCGCAGCAAGGGCGGCTTCATCTGGGCGCTCAAGAACTACGACGGCGACGTCATGAGCGACATGGTCTCCACCGCGTTCGGTTCTCTCGCAATGATGACCTCCGTGCTGTGCAGCCCGGACGGCAAGTTCGAATATGAAGCGGCGCACGGCACCGTCACCCGCCACTATTACAAGTATCTGCAGGGCGAGGAAACCTCCACGAACCCGATGGCGACGATCTACGCGTGGAGCGGCGCACTCAAGAAGCGCGGCGAGATGGACGGTCTCGACGATCTCGTCGACTTCGGCAAAAAGCTCGAGGAGTCCTGCGTCGAAACGCTCAACGACGGTATCATGACGAAGGACCTCGTGAACCTCGTCGAGGGCATGAAGCCCACCGCGGTCAACACGATCGACTTCATCCGCGCGATCCGCGCGCGCCTCGAAAAGAAGCTGGGCGCATGAAGATCGTAAAAGCGGCACAGGCGGGCACCGTTGAGTCCAGCGATATCGTAGTCCGGATCGAGCCGAACGAAAGCGGCGTCGAGATCCTTCTGACGTCGTCCGTGCAGCAGCAGTACGGAAAACGGATCGAAGCCGTCATCCGCGAAACGCTCAAAGAGCTCGGCGTGGAAGCCGCGCGCATTGAGGCGATCGACAAAGGCGCTCTGGACTGCACGGTGAAAGCCCGCACGCAGGCGGCGGCATACCGCGCCGCGGAGAGCACGGACTATCCGTGGAAGCAATAACGTACCGAACGAAAAAAGCGGATCCTTTCGACCGAAAGGACCCGCTTCTTTTTTTGACTTATTCTTCGTCCGTTCCCGCGACCGCGACGTTTTTCAGCAGGATCGCGTAGGGACCGTCGTAACCGATCTCGGCATAGCGATCCGTGGAGAAAACGATATCCTTCTGCGATTCCAGAATGCTGCCGTTGATCGAGCCGCCGGTGACGGGCGTCATCTTGCCGTTTTCGATCAGATACGCAAGACGGATCTCGCCGCCGAAGTGACCGGAAAAGGCGTTCATTTCAAAGCCGGAGAACGTGACCGCCCAGAGGCACGGACGCTTCCGCATCTCTTCGAAGGACATCGTACCGGGATTGTCGCAGGAGAACTTGCGGTAGTTGCCCGTCGGCTCGACGCCGAGGTAGCGGCAGAAACGGTTCGATCCGTGCGTGCTCTGCATCACACCGTTTTCGATCAGCTTGCGGTCGCGCATCGGAATGCCCTCCCCGGAATACGGCGCGAGCGCGCGCAGCGTGATCGTGACCCGCTCGCCGTTCGTTTCGCCCTGCACGTCGTCGCCGACCTTCCAGGTCGAATAGCCGGGATAGATCATATGCGCGGCAGAGCGGTCGCCGTAGAACCACAGCGTCATCATGACATTTTCGTCGGTGAGGATCACGTCGTAATTGCCGCTTTTCAGGATCTTCTGCGCCCGCGCGCGGTCGCGCACAAACATCAGCGCTTCCTTCGCCTGCGCTGAAAGCGCATCCGTGTTCAGCTCGGTGTAGGCGAAATCGCGGTACATTTCGACGTCTTCGGGTTCCTTCGCCTGCACGACGTATTCGCCCTTGACCTCCGCTTCGATCCATGAAACGTCCGTGCCGCGGGAGCTGATCACATGCGCGCGCTTCTGAATGACGAAGATTTCGGCGGAGTTCAGGAATGCGTCCTTTTCGCAGTCCGCTTTGAAGAGTGCCGCGGCCATTTCGCCCGCGCTCTGTTCCGGCGCCTGCTCGGCGAGCTTGCCGTGCGCCTCGATCAGCGGCGCCTTGACCGGATCGGGCAGCTCATAATACGGGTTCATCGCGAATTGCGCGGCAAAGTAGGCCCCCTTGAACGCATCGAGCAGTTCGGCGTCGGTCATCTCGGCAAGCACCGTCACGTCCGTCGCGGCGCGCAGCTTTTTACCGTCCTTTTCGTCCGTGCGGAACACGGTCACCTTGAATTTTTCCACGTCTTTCAGGCGGCGGGTGTCGAGCTGCCGTTTCACAAAGAACAGCTCCGCGGTCCGCTCCCTGTATCCGTAAATGATGTAATCCGAAATGCCCGCTTCTTTCAGCAGCTTTTTGATTCGTTCCATAGCGTTTCCTCCTCAGCCCAAGCGGATGCGCGCCTTCATGTACGCGCCGCCGTCGGAGACCTTGACCCATTCCTTATAGCCCTTGCCGCAGTAGCCGCCGCCGGCAAGCTCCACTTTTCCTCCCATCATCGAGACGGACTTCAGAAGGTCGGGCACATAGCCGGTCAGCACGATCGGCGAGAACACCTTGCCGGTGAGCTTTCCGTCCCTGATCTCGCGCGCAACGTTGACCATGCACTGGATGCCCCAGTTCTTCGGGTCCTCCATGCCGCTGGTCGGCTCTTCAAGCAAAAATCCGTACTTGATCGAGGCGATCATCTCTTCTTTCGTGGCATCGCCGCTCTCGAAGTACGTGTTCGTCATGCGGGTGTACGCCTTGCGCTCATAGCTTTCGCGGCGTCCGTTGCCCGTGGGCTTTGTGCCGAGCCGCATCGCGGACAGCGCGTCGCACATGCCGCGGCGCAGCACGCCCTTGTCGATGATGACCGTATCGCCGGTGAGCGTTCCTTCATCGTCAAACGCCCACGTCGCGCATTCGTCGACCGCCGAACCGTCGTGCATGGTGACCAAAGGACTTGCCACATATTCGCCGATGAACTGCTTTGCCTGCGCGCGGTCCTTCACGAACATATCCATTTCCACGCCGTGCCCGAACGCCTCGTGAACGATCATGCCGGTGACCTCCGGATCGCAGACGCATTCGTACTCGCCGGGGATCATCGGTTCGGACTGCAGCAGATCGTTGAGCCGGCGGGTGACCTCGTCGACATCGTTTTCGACCTCTTTCAAAAGTTCCGCGCCGCCGAGCATGGAATAGCCCTGATAGCTGTCCTTGACCTCTTCGCCGCGCGAACCGAACGCGCCGACGCCGGCGTTTGTCCACATATGCGTTTCGTCGAGGTCACGGTGTTCGGACAGAAAGAGCTTGCGTTCCGCGCAGTAGGTCACATTGCAGGCGATATCCAGAATGTTCTCCGCCTGCATGCCCTTTTCGCGGATGCGGCGAATGAGATCGAGGATCGCTTCATCGCCGACGTCCATCGGATCGATCTCATACTTTGCTTCCTTTTTCAGCACGGCGGGGGAATCGTCCGGGATCGCCGTCGGCATCGGCGTGATCCCTTCGGGCAGCGCTCTGCGCTCCGCTTCGAGACGCCGCTCCATTTCGGCGGCGATCTTCGGGATCATTTCCTCCGAAAACGCGTTGATCGAATACTCCGCGCAGCCGGTTTCGTCGAACACGCGGATCACAAAGCCGTAGCCGCCGTCGCCCTCGGACGAGATCGTGATCCCGTTCCTGGAAACGCGCCACGAGCGGAAGTGCTCGTCGGTTGCAAGCACCGAGGCATAGGGATAGCGCTCACGCAGCGCCGCAATGAGCTTTTTCAGAGCGGGCTTCTGCGCGTCGAGCCGTTCAAACATGATTTTGGGTTCCTCCTTTTCAGTTAAACAGGGGCAGGGTGTTCATAACGGAGAACGTCATCAGAACGAATCCCGCAAAGAACAGCACGCCGGATGCGATTCCCGCAAACAGGAACCGCTTTTTCTTGTGTGTTTCGGGGCTGATGAGCATTGCGCCGAGCGTCAGAAGCATCGGGAAGCTGCAGCCCGCGATAAGATAGGTTCCGAGCAGCTGCACGGGCTGAACCGAGGCGAGCGCCGTGCTCACGTCGACGGTCGAGGGCAGGATGCTCGACAGCGCGCCCGCACCGACCGCGATCAGGTTGTTCAGAAAATGCAGCAGCATGGGAAGCAGGATATTGTTCCGCTTGACCATCAGAAATGCAAGGATCATTCCAAGGCAGGCGGTGTTCAGAAACCGCAGCGGCGACAGATGGAAGATCCCGAAGATGATCCCCACGACGAGCACGATCAGCCAGTCGCGCTTCCAGCTTCTAAAGCTCGAAAGGATCGCGCCGCGCATGATCGCCTCCTCGCAGATCGCGGGAAGGATCGTCGCGATCGGGATCAGAAGCAGCAGGTTGTTTCCGGAGTAGAGAAAATCGTTGAGTCCTTCGATCTCCTGCATCGACGATGGCAGGATCGTCATCGAAAGACCGACGGCGACCATGCTGAGACCGTAGCCGCCCGCGAGCAGAAGCATGACGCCGCCGAACTCGCGTCCGGTGATGCGGCGGACGGGGAAGACCTCTTTGAGTTTTACACGAAAGATCAGGCAGTAGCCGACCGCAAGCGCCAGCATCATGATCTCCGTTGCGGCGAGCCCCCAAAGTCCCCAGGCATGCTGCATCGCCGAGCCGGCGAACAGCAGCGCGGCGATCGAGACCGCCGCAAGAATAAAGCCCATCCACGGACGCAGCCGTTCCTGATTCGTCAGTTGCTGCATATGCCCCTCCGTTTTTCAGTCGATTTTGAAGAGCTGGCGATTGTCGAGCGCCCATTGCCGCTCGGAGAAGCCGTCCTTCGATACGCCGTCCAATGCGGCGTCCATTTCATACATCTTGCTGTCCAGAAGGTCGCAGACGGAAAGCACCTCCGCCTCCGGGAACATCGGAAGTCGCGGGCTGCCGAACTCCGGCTTGCCGTGATGCGACAGGATCATATGTTCGAGGAGCATCGCGGTTTTCGGCTCGATCATCGTGATCTCCGCGGCGGCGGCGACCATCGCCATGCCGACGTTGATGTGCCCCAAAAGCTGTCCTTCGGTCGTGTACGCGCCGGCAATGCCGAGCGTGTCCGCGTCGAGCTCTCTGAGCTTTCCGATGTCGTGCAGAATCGCGCCCGCAAACAGCAGGTCCTTATGAAGCGCGGGGTAGAGCTCCGCAATGCGCTGCGCCAGATGCAGCACCGCGCAGGTATGGTGCAGAAGTCCGCCGCGCGTGGCGTGGTGCAGCTTGACGCCCGCGGGATAGATCAGAAGCTGATCCTTGTTCTCGCGCAGCATGTACTGCACGATGCGCCTGAGCTCCTCATCCTGAAAGCTGCCTGCCGCGGCATACAGTTCGTCGTACATCGTCTGCGGATCGAACGGCGCAGTCGGGATGATCCCGCTCATGTCCACGTTGTCGTCCTCGGTCGCCATGCGGATCCGGTCGATCTTGAACTGCTCGGTGTCCTTCCACACCTGCACCGTGCCGCGCACCTTAATGATATCGTTCACGTCGTAGGAACCGTGCGTGATGCGCGAATAGTTCCAGAGCTTCGCCACGCACTCGCCCTCGGAATCCGCAAGCACCATGTCGAGGTATTCCGTGCCCTTCACGTCCGTGCGTACCGCTGCGCTCTTTACGAGACAAAAGCCCTCGGTCGTGCCGAACGCATCCTTGATCAATCGCATTTTACCCATGTTTCGATCCTCCTGTGCCTTTCAGTATAGCAGAGTTTTACGGAAATTTCCACTATTCGTTGCACAAAATCCGTCGGATATGGTATACTGAACCGTCGAACAAACACGAAAGGGATTCTTATGGAACGGCAGCGGTTTGAAATCATCGTCATCGGCGCGGGGCACGCGGGCATCGAAGCCGCGCTTGCCTGTTCGCGCATGGGACTTTCGACCCTGCTTCTGACGCTGAATCTCGACAGCATCGGCATGATGCCCTGCAATCCCGCGATCGGCGGCACCGGCAAGGGACACCTTGTACGCGAGATCGACGCGATGGGCGGCGAAATGGGGCTTGCCGCGGACGATACGCTGATCCAGATGCGTATGCTGAACACGTCGAAGGGTCCCGCGGTCCACAGCTTACGCGCGCAGATGGACAAGCGCCGCTATCACGAGCGCATGAAGCGCGCGCTGGAACGGCAGGAAAACCTGACGATCGTGCAGGGCGAGGTCACCGAAATCCTCACCGAGAACGGGCGCGTCACCGGCGTAAAGACCGACGAGGGCTTTTCCTACGACTGCCGTGCCGTCGTGCTTTGCAGCGGCGTATACCTGAAAAGCCGGATCCTGATCGGCGAATGGTCGCGTCTAAGTGGTCCCTGCGGGATGATGCGAAGCGAGGGGCTTTCCGACGCGCTGTCCTCGCTCGGGATCCCCCTGCAGCGGTTCAAGACCGGCACGCCCGCGCGCGTACGCAAAAGCTCGCTCGATCTCGACAAAATGGAGATCCAGCTCGGCGACGAGCCGACGCCCGCGTTCTCGTTTTTGAACGGGCGGCTGCAGATCGGGCAGGATCCCTGTTATCTTACCTATACGAATCAAAAAACGCACGACATCATCCTGAAAAATCTCGACCGCTCGCCGATGTACGCGGGGCGTATCCACGCCACCGGCACGCGCTACTGCCCGTCGATCGAGGACAAGATCGTGCGCTTTCCGGACCACGACCGGCATCAGATCTTCATCGAGCCGGAGGGAAGAACGACCGAGGAGATGTATGTGCAGGGCATGAGCACCTCGCTGCCCGCCGACGTGCAGGTCGATATGCTGCACACCATGCCGGGACTCGAACACTGCGAGGTCATGCGATTGGGCTATGCGATCGAATACGACTGCCTCGTGCCGAACGTGCTCGATCTTTCGCTGATGGTCATGGAGATTCCCGGTCTGTTTACGGCGGGACAGGTGAACGGCTCGAGCGGCTATGAGGAAGCCGCGGCGCAGGGCTTTTACGCCGGCGTGAACGCCGCGCTGTATGTAAAGGGCGAGGAGCCGTTCTTCCTCGGCAGAAGCGACGCCTACATCGGCGTGCTCGTCGACGATCTTGCCACCAAGGGCACGCCGGAGCCGTACCGCATGATGACGAGCCGGTGCGAATACCGCCTGCTGCTCCGTCAGGACAATGCGGACCTTCGCCTGACCGAGCGCGCAAGGCGGCTCGGCTTGATTACCGACGAACGTTATGCGGTTTTGCAGCGGAAAAAAGAGGGCATCGCCCGCGCCATGGAACGCCTCGGCACGCATGTGCCGCCGAGCGACGCCCTGCGCGTCTATCTCGAATCCATCGGCGAAAGCGTCCCGACCTCCGGCGCAAAGCTCTTCGATCTGCTGAAGCGTCCGAACGTGCGCTATACCGACCTGCTGAACCTCTTTGACTGCCTCGAGCCGCTCGATCCGGCGGTGGAGGAGCAGGTCGACGTCATGGCGCACTACGACGGCTATATCGAAAAACAGACCGAGCAGGTGCGGCGTTTCCGCGCGATGGAGGAGCTGCCGCTGCCGAAGGACTTTGACTACATGACGCTCGACGGGCTGCGGCTCGAAGCGCGGCAGAAGCTGAACGCACAGCGCCCGATGAACCTCGGGCAGGCGTCGCGCATCTCCGGCGTGTCGCCCGCGGACGTCGGTGTGCTGCTGGTATTTCTGAAGAGAGGGGTTCCCCATGCGTGAACTGCTGAACCAAACGATCCCGAATCTCAGCGAGGAAGCATGCGACAAATTTGTCGCATATTATGACCTGCTGATCGACTGGAACACGCGGATGAATCTGACCGCGATCACCGAGCCGGAGGAGGTTGTAAAAAAACACTTTTACGATTCGCTCGCGGCGCTGCCGTATCTCCGTGACGGCGCGAAGGTCGCGGACGTCGGCACCGGGGCGGGCTTTCCCGCGATCCCGCTGCTCATTATGAATCCGACCTTAAAGATCACGCTCGTCGATTCGCTCAATAAGCGCATCACGTTCCTTGAGGAAGTGCTGAAAACGCTCGGATTATCGGCAGAATGCGTCCACGCGCGGGCGGAGGACTTCGGGCGCGATCCGAACGTTCGCGGACGGTTCGACGCGACGGTTTCCCGCGCGGTCGCTTCTCTTCCGGTGCTTCTGGAGCTCACCGTACCGCTTTTGAAAGTCGGCGGCAAGGCGTACTGCTATAAGGGCGACGCAAGTGAGGAGCTCAAAACCGCAAAGAGCGCCCTGCATCTATTGCACTGCACGGCGGAAACCGTGCCGCTTACCTCGGACTACGGCGCGCGCACGCTGGTGATATGTACCAAAAACGCACCAACTCCGTCCGCCTACCCGCGCAAGGCGGGCATGCCGTCGAAAAAACCGCTGTAAAGAATCAGAGAGGGCATATGAAGCAATACATCGTCGACGCATTTACGGATCAGCCGTTTCACGGCAATTCCGCGGCGGTTCTTGTCACGGACCGGTGGCTGCCCGATGAGACGATGCAGGCGATC
>CADAZC010000025.1 GCA_902792295.1 uncultured Eubacteriales bacterium | reverse complement strand
GTCTCTTCTTGGGCTGATAGGTACGTACCATATCCTACACCTCTTTCTTCCGAATATAGTGATGGCGCATAACGCCAAATTAACCTTTCCCATTATAGAGGAAGCTCCCCCGAAATGTCAAGATTTATTTTTCATGCCGCAAGGCAATTCACGCAGCCCCGCTGCAATTCACGACCGCAGGCCCATTCATGCGCAAAAGCGCAATTCATTTACCACGTACATTCCAATGGATGCCCGTAAAACAACGTGCGCAGCCATTGATAAACGCGATCCGGCGGATAAGCGCACATCGGGCAATCGCCGTTGAATCCGGCGAAAATGCCGAAAAAAACGCCTGCAAACAAAATCGACAGCAGCATTGCCCAAAACGGATTCTTCTTTTTCAGAACCGTCAACACCCAAACACCAATCACATGCGGAAGCAGTATAACTGTCGCAAGAACCGGATAAATAATCTGCATATCCATGTGCTTTGCAGCCATCCGATAGGAGAACCAATGCGCATAGAAGAATAAAAAAGCCAGAACGCAGAACGCAGTCACGCCGAGCACGATCCGCTGCCATACTTTGATTTTTTGCATTAAACCGCCCCTTTCGACCGTATTTTACCATGGACTTGCGTTATTTCTGCGTTATTCATATAAACAAAACGTGCCGAAGGGAATCCTCCGACATGTTTTTCATGAGTTATTTTTCCGTCACAAAAAAGAACGGATTTTCGATGCGTTCCTTATTCCAGAACGTGATTGCAAGGCGGTAAAGCGCGTGCGCGTGGATGCGGTCGTGCCAGAGGACGCGTCTTAAAACCTTCTTGCGCGTCCAGAGCTCGCCGTCGCTGTCCGTAAAGACGCGCGGCGACAGGAAATCCGGCACGGATTCTATCGCGCGGAAGAACCGTTTTCTGTTTTCGACGAGATCGCCTTCGTTTTCAAACGGAACGCCGACCGCGTTCGCGTAGTATTCGAGCGTACGGTTCGTATGCTCCGCCATTTCGCGCGCAGAACACGGGATCTTGCCGTAAAACGTGCGGCGGGATTTCCGAAGCGCACGGTCTTTCTGCGGGATCGAGCCGAAGAGCTTTTCAAAGTCCTGCGCGGAGCGGATGCAAAGCTGCTTCTTCTGCGTATACTCGGTCATGTCCATCGGCAGCCGTTCGGACGGAAACAGCACGTCGCTGTCCGCATCCTCCACATGCAGCGCCGTCTGAAACGCATGCGTCACGACAAAATCGGACTCCGCCAGATGCGGCATCGGCGCGCTGTGCGCCCAGCGTGCATATTCGGACAGCGCCTTCGGGAACTTTTCAAGCGCCTTCGACACCGTTTCTCCGCGCGAATACGCGCCGGGATAGGCGTCCGCCCAGAGCATTGCGCCGTTTTCGTTGTATTCCGCTATGACTTCGATGTGCGCCATTTCTATCTTCCCTCCGATCTCCGGATCCGCGTGATGATCTCATTCGCCTCTGCGTAAACCGCTTCGGGATCGACGTTGAAGGTGTATGTCCCGCGCTCAAAGAGGATCCTGCCCGCGACCATCGTTAAGGCGACGTTCGCCTTGCTGCCGCTGTAAACCACGTTTTTCGCGATGTTGTTGAGCGGCTGCATGTTCGGCGTATGCAGATCGAGCATGATAAGGTCCGCCTGTTTGCCGACGGCAAGGCAGTCGCAATCAAAAAGCCCCATCATCTTTGCGCCGACGGAGCACGCCGAGTGCAGCACACGGACCGGATCTGCCGCCGCCGCGCCGACGGTCAGCTTCTGAAGCCCGGTCACAAGGAACATCTCGCGGAACATGTCGAGGCAGTTGTTGCTCGCCGCGCCGTCCGTGCCGATCGCGACCGGAATGTCATTCTGATAATACGTTTCGATCGGCGCGACGCCGCTCGACAGCTTCACGTTGCTCGAAGGATTCGTGCACACGTACAGCCCGCGCTGTTTCATGATCGCAAGGTCGCCGTCCTGCGGATGCACCATGTGGAAACCGCCGCCGCCGTAGTTGAACATACCCAAAGAATCGAGATACGCGATCGGCGACATGCCCGTGCGCCGGAAGCAGTCCTCCACCTCCGAAGCGGTCTCCGCAAGATGCGTGAAGACCGGCGCCTTAAGCTCGTTCGCAAGCGCGGCAAGGTCTTTCAGGAGCGGTTCGCTCGTCGTGTATTCGGCATGGAAGCCGATCCGGCAGGACACCAGCGGATCGAATGCGTTCAGCATTTCATAATCGCGCTTCGTCGATTCCGCCGTTCCGCCGAAATCGTTCGCAGCGCCGCAGATCGTCATGCGGAAGCCCGTATCGCGCGCGCATTCGGCGATGCGGTCCACGTGATAGTACATATCGAACGCCGCGGTTACGCCGCCGGATACGTATTCGAGGATCGCGAGCTTCGTAAGCGCGTAGATATCGTCGCCGGTCAGATGCGCTTCCATCGGGAAGCAGTCCTCATGCAGCCAGTTGTGCAGCGGCTTGTCGTCCGCAAACGAGCGCAGAAACGTCATGGCGGAATGGGTGTGCGCGTTCTTGAAAGAAGATTCCCCTCGCAGTCGATCTCACGGTCGAATGCGGGCAGTTCGGCTCCGTCCGGATCGCCGACCAGCGCGATGCGTCCGTCCTTTACCCAAAGCTCGCCGTGAATCACCGTTCCGTCCGCCGTTTGCATCGGCAGGATACGCGCGTTTTTGAACCGGATGTGCATGCCGTCCCCTCCCCTTCTTTTGGTATTGTTCAGTATATCACAGCAAACGCGACTATTTCGTGTCGGAGGCATGAACATTCTATGAAATAACCGTCTCTCGCGCGCCCGCGCGAACCTATTATTATATATTATCAAAAAAGCTGCCCCTGCGGTTTGACACCGATCGGCGCAAATGGTATGATAAATAAGTACGGTTATGTGTAACCGATCTCATTTGTTTCTGGAAGGAATGCGTATGAATCATCTGACAAAAAACATTCGGCACGTCACTCTGGACGGCGAGTCGCTGCGCATCGAACAGGTCGTTGCGGTCGCGCGTTTTCATGCGAAGGTTTCGCTGTCTCCGAAGACCTTTGAACGCATCGACGCATCCCGCGCGCTCGTCGATAAGATCGTCGCGGAGGGGCGCACGGTCTACGGCATTTCCACCGGCTTCGGCGAGTTTTCGAAGATCACGATCTCGAGCGACAAGAGCGCGCAGCTGCAGGAGAATCTGATCCTTTCGCACTGCGTCGCCGTCGGCGAGCCGCTGAACGAGGAGACCGCCCGCGCGATGATGCTCCTGCGCGCAAACGCGCTTTCGAAGGGCAATTCCGGCATCCGCCGCGAGATCATCGAAACGCTGATCGGCATGCTGAACAAGGGCGTGCATCCCGTGATCCCCGAGCAGGGCTCTCTGGGCGCGTCCGGCGATCTGGCGCCGCTGGCGCACATGGCGCTGGTGCTTCTGGGCCGCGGCGAAGCGATCTATCACGGCAAGCGCATGAGCGGCGCCGAAGCGATGGCGAAGGCGAAACTCCCGACCTTCCATCTGCTCGCAAAGGAAGGCCTCGCACTCATCAACGGCACGCAGTGCATGACGGCGATCGGCACGCTCGCGTGGTACGATCTGAACCGTGCAGCATCGCTTGCGGATATCACCGCGTCGATGACCATGCAGGCGCTGACCGGTCTTTTGTCCGCGTTCGACCCGCGCATCCACGCGGTCCGTCCGCACGCGGGGCAGTCGATCGTTGCGAAGAATATGCGCACGATCTCGGCAAACAGCCCCTCGATGGAGCGGAACAGAAACCTCCGCGTACAGGACGCCTATGCGCTGCGCTGCATTCCGCAGGTGCACGGCGCGGTGCGCGACGCGCTTGCGCACGTCAGGAAGGTGCTCGAAACCGAGCTCAATTCCGTCACCGACAACCCGATCCTGTTCCTCGACGATGAAAGCGTCATCTCCGGCGGCAACTTCCACGGCGAACCGATTGCGCTCGTCATGGACTATATGTCCGCCGCGGCTTCCGAGCTTGCGAACATTTCCGAGCGCCGCATGGAGCGCATGGTAAACCCCGCGCTGTCAAACGGTCTGCCCGCGTTCCTGGCGCCCGACGGCGGCATCAACTCCGGCTACATGATCTGCCAGTATTCCGCCGCGTCGCTGGTCAGCGAAAACAAGGTCTTTGCGCATCCGGCAAGCGTCGACTCCATCCCCTCCTCCGCCAACCAGGAGGACCACGTTTCGATGGGCACGACCGCCGCGCGCAATTTCCGCCGCATCGTGAACAACCTTTATTCCGTGCTCGCGTTCGAGCTGATGGCGGCGGTGCAGGGCATCGACCTCAGAAAGACCTGCGAGCTCTCCCCCGCGCAGCAGGGTGTGTACGACAAGGTTCGCGCCGTCGTTCCGTTCTACGCGAAGGACGAGGAGATCCACCCGATGATCGAGGCGATGAACCGGCTGATCCGCTCCGGCGAGATCGAAGACGATGTGAAAACAATGCTTCCCGATTTTCATTGATTTTTGAAGGAGGATACTATGGACTGTGTATTGAAGCTGGACCGGCTTCCCGAAAAGAAGCCCTTTATCGAAGGCATCCGCCGCGCGCCGCGGCGCGATTCCGTTCTTTCGGAGCACGATATGGAGATCGCTCTGAAGAACGCGCTGCGCTACATTCCGGAACGGTTCCACGAGGACCCGCGGCCGCATCTACGGCTACCGCTTCCGTCCCGAAGGACGGCTGTGGGGCAAGCCGATCGACTGCTATGAGGGCAAGTGCATCGAGGGCAAAGCATTCCAGGTCATGATCGACAATAACCTCGACTTCGAGGTCGCGCTCTATCCCTACGAGCTCGTCACCTACGGCGAAACCGGTCAGGTCTGCCAGAACTGGATGCAGTACCTTTTGATCAAGCAGTATCTTAAAGAGCTTACGAACACCCAGACGCTGGTCATCGAGTCCGGTCACCCGCTCGGCGTGTTCCGTTCGCATGAAAACGCGCCGCGCGTCATTCTCACAAACGGTCTGATGGTCGGACTGTTCGACAAGCCCGAGGAGTTCAACCGCGCCGCGGCAATGGGCGTTGCGAATTACGGACAGATGACCGCGGGCGGCTGGATGTATATCGGGCCGCAGGGCATCGTGCACGGCACGTTCAATACGCTTTTGAACGCGGGCAGACTGAAGCTCGGCATCCCGAAGGATAAGGATCTTGCGGGCCGTCTGTTCGTGTCCGCAGGTCTCGGCGGCATGAGCGGCGCGCAGGGCAAGGCGGCGGAGATCGCGGGCGCGGCGGCGATCATTGCGGAGGTCGACTATTCCCGCATCGAAACGCGCTACAAGCAGGGCTGGGTCAGTAAGGTCAGCGACGACCTCGCGACCTGCGTAAAGTGGGCGCAGGAAGCGCAGAAGGAAGGAACGCCGCTCGCGATCGCGTATCACGGCAACGTCGTCGATCTTCTGCACTACCTGATCAACAATAATATCCACGTCGATCTTCTGAGCGATCAGACCTCCTGCCACGCGGTGTACGAGGGCGGCTACTGCCCCGTCGGCGTTTCGTTCGCGGAACGCACGCGGCTGCTTGCCGAAGACCACGAAACGTTCAAGGCGAAGGTCAATGCGTCTTTGAAGCAGCACATCGCCGCGATCGACGAGCTTCATAAGCGCGGCACGTACTTCTTCGACTACGGCAACAGCTTTTTGAAGGCCGTTTACGACGCGGGCGTGACCTCGATCTGCAAGAACGGCGAAAACGAAAAGGACGGCTTCGTCTATCCGTCCTACGTCGAGGACATTCTGGGACCGCAGCTCTTTGACTACGGCTACGGACCGTTCCGCTGGGTGTGTCTTTCCGGCAAGCCCGAGGATCTCGATAAGACCGACGCCGCGGCGATGGACTGCATCGATCCGACCCGGCGCTATCAGGATCGCGACAACTGGGTCTGGGTGCGCGACGCGAAAAAGAACAAGATGGTCGTCGGCACGCAGGCGCGCATCCTGTATCAGGACGCGATGGGACGGCTGAAGATCGCGCTGCGCTTCAATGAAATGGTGCGCAACGGCGAGATCGGACCGGTTATGCTCGGTCGCGACCACCACGACACCGGCGGCACGGATTCCCCGTTCCGCGAGACGAGCAACATCAAGGACGGCTCGAACATCATGGCGGACATGGCGACGCAGTGCTTTGCGGGCAACGCCGCGCGCGGCATGAGCTTGATCGCCCTGCACAACGGCGGCGGCGTGGGCATCGGCAAGTCGATCAACGGCGGCTTCGGCATGGTGCTCGACGGCAGCGAGCGCGTGGACCGCATCCTCTCCTCGGCAATGCCCTGGGATACGATGGGCGGCGTCGCGCGGCGCGCATGGGCACGCAACGAAAACGCGATCGAAACCTGTCTCGCCTATAACCGCGACAACGAAGGCACCGACTGCATCACGATCCCGCATATCGCGGACGACACGCTGGTGCACAATACCGTATTGAATGCTTTGAAAAATTAAAGGAGAATCATACTATGACAAAATTGATGGAATGCATCCCGAACATCAGCGAAGGCCGCCGGCCGGAACTGGTCAATGAATTTGCGGACATCGTGCGCGCCGTTCCCGGCGTCACGCTGATCGACTACTCCTCCGACGCGAGCCACAACCGCTCGGTCTTCACCTTCCTCGGCGATCCCGATCAGGTGATGGAAGCCGCGTTCCGCTTTGCAAAGCACGCGGTCGAGAAGATCGACCTGCGCGTACACGAAGGCGAGCATCCGCGCATGGGCGCGGTCGACGTCATCCCGTTCGTACCGATCCGCGATATGGATATGGCAGAATGCGTGGAGCGCTCGAAGGTGCTCGGCGAACGCATCGCGAAGGAACTTGATCTGCCGGTCTTCCTGTATGAGGAAAGCGCGTCCGCGCCGCACCGCAAGAACCTCGCCGCGATCCGCAAGGGTCAGTTCGAGGGCATGGCGGAAAAGGTCCTGGAGGACCAGTGGCATCCCGATTTCGGCGGCAACCGCATCCATCCTTCCGCGGGCGTCGTTGCCGTCGGCGCGCGTCAGCCGTTGATCGCGTTCAACATCAACCTCGACACCCCGGACGTTTCGATTGCAAAGAAGATCGCAAAGATCATCCGCGAAAAGGACGGCGGCTTCCGCGCCGTCAAAGCGCTCGGCGTCATGCTCGAGGACCGCAACATCGCGCAGGTCTCCATCAACATGTGCGATTATAAACAGACGCCGCTGTACCGTGTTCTGGAGTTCGTCCGCTTTGAGGCGGCGCGCTACGGCGTGCACGTGGTCGGCACCGAGATCATCGGTCTTGCGCCGATGATGGCGTTTGTCGACGCGGCGGATTATTATCTGCAGATCGAAAAATTCGACGCTTTCAAGCAGGTATTGGAGTGCCATCTTCTGTGAAAAAGGTCTTTTTCAACATCGGTGAACTGAAAACCGCGACCGGTTCGGCTGCCGTAAGCGGAAAAGCGCAGGGCGAGCTTTGTTCGCTGCATCACGCATGGCTTCTTGCGGAGGACGGCATGATCGCCGCCGTCGGCGAAGGCGAAGCGCCGCAGGCGGACGAAGCGATCGACTGTAAAGGTCTGCTCGTCACCGCGGGTCTCGTCGACTGCCACACGCATCTGGTGTTCGGCGGCTGGCGTGAGCGCGAGCTTGCCATGAAGCTTGCGGGCAAGACGTATCTCGAGATCCTCGCCGCCGGCGGCGGGATCCTTTCGACCGTGCGCGAAACGCGCGCGGCTTCCGAGGAAGCGCTCTATGAAAAGACGCGCGGTCTCTATCTTGAAATGCTTGCGCACGGCACGACGGCGGTTGAAATCAAGAGCGGCTACGGGCTCGATCTCGAGACCGAGAAAAAACAGCTTCGCGTGATCCGCCGCATGCGTGAGACATTCGGCGACGTTGCGGCGACGTTTCTGGGCGCGCACGCGTTTCCCGAGGGCGTCGACCGCGAGGCGTATATAAACGCGCTCTGCGAGGAGATGATCCCCGCGATCGCCGAGGACGGACTTGCGGATTACTGCGATGTGTTCTGCGACGAGGGCGTGTATACCGCCGAACAATCCGAACGCATCCTGAACGCGGGCAAACGCTTCGGCATGATTCCGAAGATCCATGCCGACGAGATCAAAGAAATCGGCGGAACGCAGGTCGCGGCGCGTGTCGGCGCGGTTTCCTGTGACCATCTGAGTGAGACCGGCGAAGAAGGCGTCAAAGCCCTTCGCGACGGCGGCGTGATCGCGGTCATGCTCCCTGCGACGTCGTTTTATCTCAAAAAGCCGTACGGCGACTTCCGCGGCATGATCGACGCGGGCGTGCCCGTTGCGGTCGCAACCGACATGAACCCCGGCTCGACGCCGAACCTCTCGCTGCCGTTCGCCATGACGGCCGGATGCCTTTACGGACGGCTGACGCCGGAAGAGATCCTGACCGCGGCGACGCTGAACGGCGCGGCGGCGATCGGCATGGCGGAACGCATCGGCACGCTGGAGCCCGGCAAGCAGGCGGATCTCGTGGTATGGGACGCCGAAAATCTCGATCAACTCATCTATCGCTACGGAACCAACCGCGCAGCCGCGGTCTATAAGCGCGGCGTGCGCATGACAGGAAAGGAGAACCTATGGAACGATTAACCGACCTCACCGTTGCACAGTTTACGGATGTTCTGGCAAGCGACGCCCCCGCCCCCGGAGGCGGCTCCGTTGCGGCGCTGTTCGGCGCATGCGGCACGGCGCTCGCCGTGATGACGGCAAACCTCACGATCGGCAAGAAAAAATATGCCGACCATTGGAACAACGCCGAATCCGCGAAAACCGTCGGCATGCCGCTGATCGAGCAGTTTTTAAAAGCGGTCGACGAGGACACGCTGGCGTTCAACCGCCTGATGGATGCGATCCGTCTGCCGAAGGACACGGACGAACAGAAGGCCGTCCGTCGCACCGCCATGGAGGATGCGACAAAGGACGCGGCGAACATGCCGTTCCATACGCTTTCGCTCTGCAAACGCGCCGTTTCCGTGCTGGAGCAGCTTTCGGACAGGATCAATCCGAACTGCGCGAGCGACTTCGGTGTGAGCGCGGCTGCGATCGAGACCGCGGCGCGCGGCGCATGGCTGAACGTCTGCATCAACCTGCAGTCCATTTCGGACGAGGCGTTTGTGAAGGACCTCTATGACCGCGCAAAAGCGCTGCTTGACGATATTTGCGCGCGTACGGAAGCATTTTTTGCAAAAATCGACGCTCAGTGCCGCCCTGTTTGCAACCAAATCGAGGGGTAAGCGGTATTCTTTGCAAACAGAGAAAGGAGCAACGCCCATGAAACGCTTGCTTTGCTTATTGCTCACGGGACTGCTGCTGTTTTCCGCAGCGGCATGTACCGTGCAGCTTCCGCCTTCGGCGGCAACCGATCCGACGGAAAAACCGGTCGAACCGCCTTTTGAGCCCGAAACGCCTTCGGAGCCGATCACCGAGCCCGTCGAAGAGCCGACGGAAGAGCCGACGGAACCGCCGATCGAGCTTCAGCCGATCGAAAACCCGCCGATCCAGCCGGGCGAATCGATCGACCACCCGCCGATCGATCTTACCGACCCCATCCCGCCGATCTACAGCCCGATGGGCGGCGCAGTCGCAGTGGGCGGTTACGACGACTTCTCGAATCTGCTTTCCGCCGCGCTGCTTTCCGGAACGCAGAACCGCAATCTTTCGCCGATCAGCGTCTATCTGGCGCTCGCGATGGTCGCGGAAGGCGCAAACGGCGACACGCAGGCGGAGCTTCTGCAGCTTCTGGGCTGCAAAACGATCGAGGACCTCAGAGGCATTTGCGGTTCCATGCTTGAATCGCTTTCGATCGATGCGGAACACAGCACGCTGGACCTTCACAATTCATTGTGGATGGCAGACAAGATCAACGGCGCGCCGGTTACGTTCCATGAGGAGTACCTCAAAACGCTCTCCGATATCTATCGTTCCGAAGCGAACACGGTTGAATTCGGCACAAAATCAGCGAGCAAACAGATTGCGGACTGGATCAACGAAAATACGCGCGGCAAGATCAACGTGAGCCCGGATGCCTTGAATTTCGATCCGTCGACGCTCGCCGTGCTGATCAATACGATCTATCTGAAAGACGGCTGGGCCGATACCTTCGATCCGGACCGCACGGAGCCCGGCAAGTTTGACGCGCCGGACGGAGAGATCGACGTTGACTACATGAACCGCACCGATAAGAATTCGGTCGTGCGGATGGGCGACGGCTGGATGGCGTACCGCGTATATCTGAATCGCGTCGGCTGGGTCACGTTCGTTCTGCCGGATGAAGGCGTGGCGCTTTCCGAGCTTCTCGGCTCGCCGGATGCGATCGACAGACTGCTCCGTTCCGGAACCGAACAGAAATACGACGTGAGTTTAAAGATTCCGAAGTTCAAGTTTCAGGATCGCATGGAGCTGACCGCAATCCTTTCCGCGCTCGGACTGAACCTGAGCTTCTCGCCCGCAGCCGATTTCTCCGGCATGTCCGACACGCCCTGCCGCATCGACAGCGTCCTGCAGGAATCGTTTATCGGCGTCGATGAAAACGGCGTTGAGGCGGCGGCCTACACGATGGTCGCGATGCGCGCGACGGGATTCATGCCGGTGGAGCTTGAGAAGATCGACTTCCATCTCACCCGCCCGTTCTTCTACGCAATCGAATCGCGTGACGGCACGGTGCTGTTCATCGGCACGGTAACGGTCCCGGGCGAAGAATAAAACGAATATAAAAAAAGCTTCCCGACCGGGAAGCTTTTTTATTGCTGGCTTTACATATCGCGGTACAAAATGACGAGGTTTTTCAGCACCTCCACCGCCGCGTCCATACCCTCGACCGTGATGTGTTCGTAGGGTCCGTGGAACGCATAGCCGCCGGTACCCAGGTTCGGACACGGAAGTCCCATAAACGAAAGTCTTGCGCCGTCCGTACCGCCGCGGATCGGCTGAACCTTCGGCGTGACGCCTGCAAGCTCCATCGCCTTTTTCGCATTGTCGATCAGATGCATGCACGGCTCGATCTTTTCCTTCATGTTGCGGTACTGATCACGGATCGAAAGCGAAACCGTGCCTTCGCCGTATGTGTCGTTGACGACCGCCGCGATCTTTTCAAGCATCTCCTTGCGCCGCGCAAAGTTTGTGAAATCGTGATCGCGGATGATGTACTGCAGCCGCGCCGTTTCCGTGGTGCCTTCCAGCTTGGTGAGATGCCAGAAGCCCTGATAGCCCTCGGTGTCGCGCGGGGTCTGCCCCTTCGGCAGCATGCCGTTGATCTCACAGGCAACGAGCAGCGCGTTCACCATTTTGTCCTTTGCCTCGCCCGGATGCACGTTGAAGCCGTTGATTTTGAAATTCGCCTCCGCCGCGTTGAAGTTCTCATACTCCAGCTCGCTTTCGGCGCCGCCGTCGCAGGTATAGCCGAAGTCCGCGCCGAACCGCTTCACATCGAAATGATCCGCGCCGCTGCCGACCTCTTCGTCCGGCGTGAAGCAGACGGAGATCTTTCCGTGCGGGATGTTTTCGTTGATCACGCGTTCCAGCATGGTGACGATCTCTGCGACGCCCGCCTTATCGTCCGCGCCCAGAAGCGTCGTGCCGTCGGTAACGATCAGCGTACGCCCTTTCAGCGACGCAAGATGCGGAAACTGCGCGTTTTCAAGCGTTCTGCCGCTTTCGCCGAGCACGACGTCGCCGCCGTCATAGTGTTCGATGATGCGCGGTTTCACGTTCTCGCCCGAGAAATCCGGCGCGGTGTCCATATGCGCGATAAAGCCGATCTTCGGCGCGTTCTCGTACCCTTTGGCGGCGGGCAGCGTCGCATAAACATAGCACATTCCGTCGACCTCAGCGTCGGTTACGCCGATGCCGTGCAGTTCGTCGACCAGCATCCTTGCAAGGTCAAACTGGCGCACGGTGGTCGGAACCGTAACGCTCTCCTCGTCGCTCGTCGTATGCACGACAACGTAATTCAGCAGCCGTTCGTATGCTCTCATAAAAATCTCCTTCCGGTTTATCCTCTGTTTCCCATGACTTTGACGGTGAATCTGCGCGAGCGCGGACCGTCAAACTCCGTAAAATACACCGCCTGCCACGTGCCGAGCACCGGCTCGCCGTCGTCGATCATGATCGTGACGCTGCTGCCGATCACGCTTGCCTTCAAATGCGCCGCGCTGTTGCCCTCCGCATGGCGGAACTCCGCGCGGTCCGGATAGGTCTTGTTCAGCGCAAGCAGCAGATCGTTCTTCACGTCCGGATCGGTGTTTTCGTTGATCGTCACGCCCGCGGTGGTGTGCGGGCAGTAAACGGTCAGCATTCCGTCGAACACGCCGCTCTGTCTGCATGCGTCGCGCACCTGTTCCGTGATGTCGATAAAGCCCTCTTTCGGGGTTTCCAAACGGTATTCGTACAGCATAAACTGCCTCCCTTCCCTTTGGATCATTGTACCATTTCCGCGATTGTTTCGCAAGCATGAAAAAACACGGGAGAGCCGTTCTCCCGTGTTTTACAGCCGTTACCGTTTCTTCGGCACGATGACCGTTCGCCCGGTTTCGTCGACGCCGATCTCATAATGCTCGGGCGACGGATCTTTTTCCTTCGGCAAAAGGTCGGTGTGCCCGAACAGCAGCGCATCCGGCAAGCTGCGCTTCTCCTTCCGCTCGCGCAGATACTCGCCCATAAAGACGATGTCCGCAGACAGCCCGCCGTCGAGATTGTACGCCGAAACGCACCCCTCCGCCTTGAACAGTTCCGCAAAGTCCTGCAGCTGCATGCCGGTTGCAACGCCCGGCCGCTTTCCGTCGACGACGATCACCACGAAGTGCCCCGGCTCGATCTGCCCGACGCCGGTGCGCGGGTTGTTGCCCGAAAGTCGGTGCAGATACAGCCGCGGTCGAACCTCGCCGTCCTGCACGAGGATCGGTCCGAAGCAGTAGACGTCGCGGTATCCGCGTTCCAAAAGCTCCTCCGTCGTGAACGACCGGTCCTCAAAGAGGTCAAAGGACAGCGTCCGCTCGTTCCATGCCATGACGGATTCGCCGGTCTTACGGAGGTAAATGTGCCCGTCGCGAATCAGCGTGCTGCGAAGCGTATACGCCTCCTCGAAGTTCACCATATTGTCGCCGGTGATCAGCAGAACGGCGCCGTTGCGGCGCGCAATCGCGTACGCCTTTTCCCGCGTCTTGCCGGTGCGGGATTCGTGTCCGAACCCCGGACGGTGCATGTTTTTGCGCATGCGGACGTGCGCGATGAAATAAATCTGCGGATCGCCCTGCGGATCCTTTGCCGTGACGCGGCGAATGTCGATATCGGTGGACTGATCGCGGAACGTCCAGTGTCCGTTTTCACGGTCCATCGTAAACTGCTCCGGCTCGCCCTCCTCCAGAAAGTACCCCGCAAAGCGTTCCGGCGCGGGTGTTTCCGCGGGATCGGGCACAGGTTCCTCAGTCGGTTCCGGCGTGGGCTCTTCGGTCGGCGCAGCGGTCGGTGTTTCGGTCGGCTCCGGCGTCGGTACCGCAGTCGGCGCGACCGTCGGAGAAGGCGTGATCTCCTTTCCCGCGCAGGAAAACCAGCCGCGTTTTTGCTGTACGGGCGTCGGCGTCGGTTGGGGCGGTTCGGTCTCCTTTGCCGTCGGGGCAGGCGTTTCCGTCGGGACCTCCGTCGGCGCTGCGGTCGGTTTTTCGGTCGGCTCCGGCGTCGGCGTCACCGGCGGGTGCAATTCAACCGAAACGTGCTCAAACAGCGTGTCGGTGCCCGCGTCCGGTCCGACCTGCGAAGCGATCAGGCGATATGTCCCGTCCGTACGGATCGCATACTCGAAGAAATCAACGGAATGGAAGCGCTCCAGTGCATTCTTTGCAGCCGCGTCCGCGCTTTGTCCGCCGTACAGCAGAAGCGCCCGGTCGGCAATCGAAATTGCGCCGTCGCCGGACTCGGCAAGGTACAGCTTTTGAAATGACTCGGGATTCCGTTCGCAAACCGCCTGCACGATCTCCGAAACGAGCCGCGCTTCCGGTGCGGCGTCCCGATCGGACGGCGCAACGATCACCGTCGGGCGGAGTGCGGCAAGCTGCTCTTCGAACCGCTCGTCCGGCTTTTCGTTCTGCCAGTTGCGGCGAAGCTCCTTATAATCCAGACTCAGCTTTGTGTCGACTTTGAGCCGGACCGGATAGGTCCTGCATGCGAGCGTCCGCAGCGCTTCGAAGCCCTCCTCGAGGCGTGCGCGGCTGTAATCGGCAAAATAACACACGGCGACGGAAACGCCGTCGTTCAAGAGCGTCGGCAGCAGCCCGCCGAAGAACCGGTATTCATCGCCCGGATAGGCAACGACGAGCAGCACGTCCGGATGCGCGGCAGCTTCCCAACGGCACACGGAATCCGGCAGATCGCCCGCGCCGAACGCACAGACCTCGGAAAGCTTCGCCGAACCCTTTTGACGGAACGCAAGCTCGACCGCCGTCGTGCCTGCGGGAAGCGCCGTAACGGTTGTCAGAAACGGAACGGTAAGATCGGATTCGGAAAGGATCGTTTCGCCGGAGAAGCAGGTCAGGACGACATGCTCCGGTTCGGTCTCCCAAACGGTGACGAGCTGTTCGGCTTCGCCGGAGAACGCAAAACGGACCGCGCTTTCGTCCCTGAACGCGACATAGGTGGAGGCAAAGCCATCCGTCAGCAGAAACGCCTCGGATTCGCGTTTTTCGGGCATCGTTACGGAAACCGCAAGACGCTCCGCCTCCGCCGTTTCCCCGACGGTATGAGCGGGCGCGCCCCACGGAATCCATGCAAAAATAAAACTGAATACAAGCAAAAGCGCTGTTTTCTTCATACGGCCTCCGTATTTCCGATCCAGTCCACTATACCACGCAAACGGTCGAAAAGCAATATAAAAAGGACGGCAAACCGCCGTCCGGATGATATCTGTTCAGCCGATCAGAGTCTCAGCGACTGAATCCATTGCGTGACCCCCTGCGCCGTGCCGCGCAGAACGCCCGTGAGAACCAGCACGACAAAAATCAGCGCGAACGCCAGCAGCAGAATCAGCCAGCACCAGTACGAGCGCGCAAAGTTTTTGCGGTTGACGTTCCTTCCCGCAAAGGAGAAGACAATGAGCAGAATGAATCCGACGAACGGAAGCGAAAACAGAAGACCGTATCCGAAATATGCCCACGGTCCGAGCGGGCGGTTTTCCTCCGGAACGACCGGCGCGGGCGCAGGCGTAAAGATCGGCTCGTTCTGCTGTTCGGGCGTCGTCTTCACCGGATATCCGCACCCGTCGCAAAACTTCATGCCCGGCTTTACTTCCTTGCCGCATTTGCTGCAAAACATGATCGATTCCTCCTTTTTTGCGGACGTTCCGACGCCCGTTATTTTCATATATTATTATATTGTCCTTGTCTTTTCCTGTCAATAGCCGCGAATTTCTTTACAAAAGTAAAGAAAATGTTGAAAGAGATCGAAAAAGATGTTAGAATCAGTCTGTAATCACGGCAAAGCGAAACGGAGGGGACGCTTTGCATCTTATCACGGGGGAACGAATGATACCGGAATCCTTTCAGGTTTGCTACGATAAGCTCTGGCGGCTTTTGTCCAGCCGGAAGATGAAGAAAAAGGACCTGCAGTCGAAAACGAAGCTCAGCTCCGCAGTCATTGCCAAGCTCGGCAAGGGGCTGCCCGTCCATCTCAATACGCTTCTGAAGATCTGCAGCGTGCTCCATTGCACGCTGGACGACATTGTGGACGTCGGCGCGACGCTCCCCGATCACGTCTGAGGAGGCGCGGCATGCAGAACACGACTCTGAACGGCGCGTTGTACGCCGGTATGTTATCGAGCGGCGCAGACCATCTCGGCTGCTACCGCAAAGCGGTCAACGATCTGAACGTCTTTCCCATTCCCGACGGCGACACCGGCGACAACATGCTCGCAACGGTTTATTCCGGCGCGGACGCCGTCGACCGCGGCGAGGACGCGGATCTGTCCGACGTCGCGAACCGCAGCGCGCACGGCATGCTTCTGGGCGCACGCGGAAACTCGGGCGTCATCCTTTCACGCATCTTCTCCGGCATCAATAAGGGCTTTGCGGGCGTCCGGGAGGCGGACCTGTCCGTGATCTCGCGCGCCATGGAATGCGGCGTGGAGGAAGCGTACCGCGCGGTCCCCGTTCCGGTCGAAGGCACGATCCTGACCGTGTTTTCCGACGGCGTGCACTACGCAAACGAACGGATCACAGGCGAATCCACGCTGAAAACGTATTTCAACGACCTGCTCGGCGAAATGCAGCGCTCTCTGGAGCGCACGCCGGACCTTTTGCCGGTTTTGCGCGAGGCGGGCGTGGTCGATTCCGGCGGCGCGGGACTCATCTACATCTTTGAAGGCATGCGCCGCACGCTGAACGGCGAAGCGGTGGAGCGGATGGAAGCCCATGCCGAAACCAAGAAAGCCGACCTTGACGCCTTCGGCGCGGACAGCGTGCTGACCTACGGCTACTGCACCGAGTTCCTTCTGCGTCTGCAGAACGCGAAGGGCGATCCCGAAGCGTTCGACCTTCCCGCGTTCGTCGAATACCTCAACAGCGTCGGCAATTCCGTCGTGGCGTTCCGCGAGGGGACGATCCTCAAGGTGCACGTGCACACGATGCGCCCCGGCGACGTCCTGAACCGCTGCCAGCGCTTCGGCGAGTTTCTGACGCTGAAAGTGGAAAACATGTCCCTGCAGCACAACGAAACCGAACTGCCCGAGGTCACCGTCACCGTACCGAAAGCGCGCAAGAAAGCCGGCATCGTCGCCGTCGCCGCGGGTGCGGGACTCAAAGAGACGTTCCTTTCGCTCGGCACGGACGTCGTGATCGACGGCGGGCAGAGCATGAACCCGAGCACGGCGGATTTCCTTGACGCATTCGACAAGACCAACGCGGACGTGATCTACGTCTTCCCGAACAACGGAAACGTGCTGATGACCGCAAAGCAGGCGAAGGACCTCTACCCCGCCTCCGATATCCGCGTCCTGAACACGCATTCGGTCGGCGAGGGCTACGCCGCGATCTCCATGATGGACACGAACGCGGGCGAACCGGACGAAATCGTTGCGGAGCTCGACGAGATCATTCATTCCGTGACGACCGGCTTTGTCTCCCGTGCGAGCCGCAACGCCGAAAAAGACGGCGTGCACGTGCACTCCGGCGATTTCATCGGCTTTATCGGCGATACGATCTACGTCAACGACCGCGACGCGGTCGACACCGCGATTGCGCTTTCAAGATCTATGCATGTCGAAAACTGCGGCGTTCTGCTGCTTTTAGTAGGGCTTGACGCGCCGGAAGCAGAGGCGGACAACCTCTTTTCCGCACTGACCGAACAGTATCCCAGAACGGAGGTCATCCGCATCGACGGCGGACAGCCCGTTCACCAATATATTTTAGTAGGAGAGTAAAACCATGCTGACACTGTTTACCGACACCGACACCGATTTCACCCCGGAAGTGGCGAAGGAATACGGCTATCGCCTGATTTCCATGCCGTACAGCATCGACGGAAAGACGATCTGGCCGTATGAGGACTTCGAGGTCTTTGATTCGCACGCGTTCTACGACGGACTCCGGAACGGCGTTCTGCCCACGACCGGCGGCATCTCGAAGGAGCGCTATCTCAATTACTTCCGCCCGGAATTCGAACAGGGCAACGATATCCTCTACGTACATTTCTCCGCCGCGATGACGGTCACCTTCCGCGCGATGGACGAAGCGGTTGCGGAGCTTAAAAAGGAATTTCCGGAGCGCAGGTTCTATCACATCGACACCAAGGGCATCACGATCGTCAGCTACAACATCGTACGCGAAGTCGGCGACCTCGTGAAAGCGGGCAAGACCCCGGACGAGGTGCTCGCGTGGGCGGACAAGGAAGTCGATCATTTTGCGCAGTACTTCTTTGCGGACGACCTGAAATTCTTTAAGCGCAGCGGCCGCGTCAAGGGCATTGCGGCGACGATGGGAACGCTTCTCGGCATCCGCCCGATCATCTGCATGAACGACGCGGGCGAAATGGTCAGCATCGGCAAGGAGCGCGGCAGAGCGAACGCGATGGACCGGCTTGTGAAGACCGTGGAAGAGCTCGGCGACGACGTGAAGGGACACCGCGTGATCGTCGGTCACACCGACGCGCCGGAGCTTGCCGAAGAGCTTGCGAACATGCTGCGCGCACGGTTCGGCGAGGACCTTTTCATCGAGACCATTGTGACGAACCCCACCGCGGGCAGCCATTGCGGTCCGAACGGCGTCGGCGTCAGCTTCCATGCATCCCGCCGCAGCTGAAACGGAGGACGATATGGTTACCGTCAAGGAGGTCAGAACCAAAGCGGAGCAGAAGGCGTTTCTGGAATTTCCGCTTGACATGTATCGCGACAATCCGTACTTTGTCCCGCCGCTGTACGGCGACGAAAAGAAGCTCTTTTCCAGGGACTTCATCTACAACGACACCTGCGAGACCGATTACTGGCTCGCGTATCGCGACGGGAAGATCGTCGGACGCATCATGGCGATCATCCAGAAGGCGTCGAACGAAAAGAACAACGAAAAGCGCGTGCGCTTCGACCGGTTCGACGCGATCGACGATCCCGCGGTCGCAAAGGCGCTGTTCGACGCCGTCGAGCGGTTTGCCCTTGATCACGGCATGAACGCCGTATGCGGTCCGCTGGGCTTTTCCGATCTCGAACGCGAAGGGCTCCTGATTGAGGGCTTCGATCAGCTCTCCACCTTTGAGGAGCAGTATAACGCGGAGTATTACGGCAGACTGATCGAGGGCTGCGGCTATGCAAAGGAGGTCGACTGGCTCGAATACCGGCTTTACGCGCCCGAACCCGAGACTGCGGCAAAGCTCAAAAAGCTGTCCGACCAGGTGCTGAAAAAATACAACCTGCGCATCGGCGAGGCGAAGAACGTCAACGAGTTCATCAATCGCTATCAGGACGGGCTGTTCAGTCTCCTGGACGTCGCATACGAGGGACTGTACGGCACGGTGCCGTTCACGCCCGGCATGAAGAAGATGATGATCGACAATTTCCGGCTCATCATCGACCTTGAGCACGTCGTGTGCATCCTGAATGAGAACGACAAGGTCGTCTGCTTCGGCGTGAGCTTCCCGTCGATCGCAAAGGCGGTGCAGAAGAGCAAAGGACACCTCACCCCCGCCGCGCTCATCCGGCTGTTGAAAGCGATCAAAAAGCCGAAGGTCATCGACCTCGGGCTCATCGCGGTCGCGCCGGAGTACGTGAACACCGGCATCCCGGCGGTCATCGCCGCCGCGCTCGCCGACATGCTTTCCGACGGCGTCACCGAGTACGCGGAAACGAACCTGAACCTTGAGGACAACATGCAGATCCGCAACCTCTGGAAGCGCTTCAACGCGGTCCAGCACAAGCGGCGCAGAGCATACCTTAAAACCCTCGACTGATCGACTTTTTCCTCGGGACTGTTAAAAAAGTCCTGTCATTCTGAGCCGAAGGCGAAGGATCTTTCGAAAATGCGGAAAAAACAGCCATTTTATAAGATCCTTCGTCACATAAATGTTCCTCAGGATGACATGGTTCAGACTTTTTTTAACAGTCACTTCTTTTTTGTTGCTCCTCTCCCTGAAAAACAATAAAATTTCGCTTGTTTCAATAAATTTCCGAAAAAAATAGTATATTACTTGAATTACTGTTTACTTTTTCCGGTACAAGTTCTATCATATAAGAGTCGGAAAAGGGGTGCCTTTCACATGGATAATACCGATATTAAGATCATCAACGAACTGTCTGAAAATGCGCGTGTTTCCGCAAGCGATCTGAGCGAGAAAGTCAATCTCTCCGTGTCCGCCGTGATTGAGCGGATCCGCAAGCTGGAAAACACGGGCGTCATCAAACAATACACCACGATTCTCGACGAAAAGAAATTCGGTTTGGACGTGACGGCATTCATCTGCATTCTGATGGATCACCCGCGTTTCAATGAAGGATTCATCGATTTTGCGAAAAAACGCAGCGCGATCGTCGAATGCAACTATGTCGCCGGCGATTACGACTATCTCATCAAGATCCGTACGGATTCGACACGCTCGCTCGAACGTCTTTTGGACGAAGTGAAGAGCATTCCGGGCGTCGGACGCACGAAAACGCTGCTCGTCCTATCCACGGCAAAACAAGTCCATTCCCCGAAAATTCGGGAGAAATAAATAAAAAACAAAGGAGAAGTCAAATCATGATTATCGGTGTCCCCAAAGAGATTATGCACGATGAAAATCGTGTCGCAGCAACTCCGGAAACCATCAAAAAGTTCGTTGCAGACGGTCATACCATGCTCGTCGAGCGCGGCGCAGGCGCAGGTGCGTTCTTTATGGATGCAGCGTATGCGGAAGCAGGCGCGGAAATCGTCGAGGACGTTCGCGACATTTACAACCGTGCGGACCTGATCCTCAAGGTTAAAGAACCCCTGTTCAACGAGAAGTACGGCATGCACGAGATCGACATGATGAAGCGCGGTCAATACCTGATCACGTTCATTCACCCGGCATCCCCCGTCAACCATGAGATGGTCAAGAAGATGGCTGCAAACGGCATCATCGGCCTGACGCTCGACGGCATTCCGCGTATCTCCCGCGCGCAGAACATGGACGCTCTGACCTCCATGAGCACCTGCGCAGGCTATCGCGGCATCGTAATGGCGGCCGAAAAGCTCGCAAAGTTCATTCCGAACATCTTCTGCGCGGTCGGTTCCATCAAGCCCGCGAAGGTCATGGTCATCGGCGTCGGTGTTGCGGGTCTGCAGGCTCTTGCAACCGCAAAGCGTCTCGGCGCGATCGTGTATGCGGCGGATATCCGCTCTGCAGCGCGTGAACAGGCACAGTCTCTCGGCGCGAAGGTCGTTGACCTCGGTATCCCGGATGAAGTTTCCGTTGCGGCGGGCGGCTATGCAAACGCCATCACCGGCGAATGGCTGGAGAAGGAGCGTGAAGCGCTGCGTCCGGTCATCAAGGATATGGACATCGTCTTCCTGTCCGCGCTCGTTCCCGGCAAGCTTGCTCCCGTCATGGTCACCGAAGATATGGTCAAGTCCATGGCGCCCGGCTCCGTCATCGTCGACATCGCGATCGACCAGGGCGGCAACTGCCAGATCACCACGCCCGGCGAAACCGAAGTCAAGCACGGCGTCACGATCTTCGGCGTCAAGAACATCCCCGGCTTCCTGCCGACCAGCTCGACCTGGATGTTTGCGCACAATGTCTACAACCTCGTCAAGCACCTCAACAAGGACGGCAAGATCGCTCTTGATATGAACGACCCGATCGACGCCTCCATCCTTGTCACCGACGGCGAAAAACTCGTCCACAAGGGCGCGATGGAAGCCATGGGCCTTCTGTAATCCGGGGGTATAATGAACATTTTGTTCTCTCTGTTTGGCGAAACGGCGCCGTCGGCAGCGGCGGCGCCCGAAGCCGCGAAAACCGTTCTTGAGCATCCGGTCTGGGGACCGGTTATTCTGGTTGCGGTCTTTATCGTAGCGTCCGTGCTCGGTTATATCATCATCAAAAAGGTCCCGAGCCTTCTGCACACGCCTTTGATGTCCGGCATGAACGCGCTGTCCGGCGTAACCGTGCTCGGCGCGCTGATCGCAGGCATCGTCTGCGCGGGCAAGGGGCAGATTGTTATGATGATCATTGCCTTTGCGGCCGCGGCGCTTGCCATGATCAACGTCGCCGGCGGCTTTGCGGTCACGCACAAGATGCTCCGCATGTTCGATAAAAAGGATAAGGAGGTCGAGAAATAATGGCTCCGACAACCTTCCTTTATCTGTTCTTCGCACTTTCCGCCGTTCTTTCGGCGTTCGTGCTCGTCGGTCTTTCGATGCAGAGCAAAGTGCGGTTCGCCGTCCGGGGCAATCTCGTCTGCGTCGCCGTGATGCTGCTTGCGATCGTGCTGACGTTCTGGAAAGAGCTTTCGGTTCTCGTCGCGATCCAATGGCTTTGGATTCTGTTCGCCGCGCTCGGCGCCATGGCGATCGGTCTCGTCATCGGTCTCTTCTGGGCGAAAAAGGTCAAGATGATCGAAATGCCTCAGACCGTTGCGCTGTTGAACGGCATCGGCGGTCTCGCAAGCGCGCTCGTCGGCGGCATCGAGCTTGCAAACGCAGGCAGTTCCGTCTTTGCCAATGTCACCGCGGCACTCGCGCTCGTTATCGGCGCGATCACCTTCACCGGCTCCCTCATCGCCGCTTTGAAGCTTGCGCGCAAGATCGACAGCCGCCCCAAAAAGTTCAGGGGACACAGCATCGTTTCCGCAGCGCTGCTCATCGCATGCCTCGCAGGCGTTGTCTGCGCGGCCTTCGGTCTCAATATCGTCGCGCTGATCGTCTGCGCGGTCGCGGCACTGCTGTTCGGCTGGCTGTTTGCAATGCGTGTCGGCGGTGCTGACATGCCCGTTGCGATCTCGCTTCTGAACTCGCTGTCCGGCGTTGCCGGCGCGATTGCCGGTATGGCGATCTCCAATGTTCTGCTCGTCGCGGTCGGCGGTATCGTCGGTTCTTCCGGTCTTCTGCTCACGCAGATCATGTGCCGTGCCATGAACCGTCATCTTATGGATATCCTGCTCGGCAAGACTGTCAAGCTCGACAAACCTGCCGAAAAGAAAGAACCGTCTTCCCCCGCGCCCGAACCCGAGCCTGCTCCCGCGCCCGAACCCGAGCCCGAAGCGGCATTCTCCCTGAAGGACGCGAAGAACGTCATCATCGTTCCCGGCTACGGAATGGCTTTAAGCCAGGCGCAGCACAAGGTCAAGGAACTTTCCGACAAGCTCGAAGCAAACGGCGCAACCGTTCGGTTTGCGATCCATCCCGTTGCGGGACGGATGCCCGGACACATG
>CADAZC010000024.1 GCA_902792295.1 uncultured Eubacteriales bacterium | reverse complement strand
CAAGAATCTGGTGCTGGCGCTGAACATGGAGAGTGATACGACGTTGAACGTCTATCTGTCGAGAAAGAAGAGCTACACGGGAACGGTCAGTGCAAGCATAGACGGCGGAGACATGACGGAGCTTACGGCGCTGGATGACGGAAGATATCGGATCGATATCGAGAAGATAGCGGCGCACGATCTGGGCACGGTCCATACGATCGTAATCCAAACCGAAGCAGGTTCTTTGAGGATCACGCTGTCCGCACTCACGTATGTGAAGCAGCTGCTGGATTCGAGTACAACAGATGCGAAGACGAGGGATATGGCAGTTGCGATTGCGCTTTATGCCAAGTATGCCCATGAACTCGTCGAGTGGAACTCGGGCGTTGTCGATGCCAACAAGAGATAATCTCTGAACAACCTACGATCCATACCGATGCGGTCCCGAACGGAACCGCATCGGTTTCTTTTTACAGGGTTTGCGCGTTGACAAGGGGCGGACCGGCGGGATATAATAAACACACATTGATTTCTGGAGTGAAGTTGTGAAAAGGTTCGGAAAGCGTTTCATCGGTCTGCTGCTGTTGATCGGACTGCTCGGCACGTTTGCGTGCGCGGGCGATCCCGTGCTGCCGCCGGAGAGCCCTGTCGCGGAGGAAACGCCGAAAGCCGCGGAGCCGATCGAGGAGGAGATCGTGATCGGAGCGGAAACGGCGGTCGTGACCGAACTGCCGCCTGCGCCGGAAACGCCCTTCAGTCCGGAGGAGACGCCGACGCCCGCGCCTTCGCCGACGCCCGCGACCGTTACGATCGGCGCGGTCGGCGATATTATGATCCCCAGCCAGATCGTGCTCGACGCGAAAACCGACGGCGGGTATGATTTCGGCGCGCTGTTTGCGCCGTTTGCCGAGCTGTTTCAGTCGGTGGATCTGATGTGCGGCAACATGGAAACGCCTTTAGCGGGCGAGGGGGAGGGATTCTCCTCCCGAAAGGATACAAAGACAGGCGCGTACCTCTTTAATGCGCCGGATTCCGTTCTGGACGCGCTGAAAGCGTCCGGCATGGATATGCTGACGACCGGAAACAATCATTGCCTGGACTTCGGCGCCGAGGGACTGTATCGCACGGTCGAAACGATCCGCGCCGCGGGCTTTTATCAGACGGGGACGTTTCTGAACGCGGAGGACCGTGAAAAGCCCTGCATCGTTGAGATCAACGGCATTCGCATCGGGTTCGTTGCGTCCACAAAGAAGGTCAACACGAACCACTCGAAAAAAGCCGTCGGCAGCGAGGAAAAGCAGATCGCGGTCGGGCTTCTGACGGAGGGCGAACATCTGTCCGCCGCCGTGATCAAAGATATCGCGCGCGTTCGCGAGGCGGGCGCGGAGTTCGTGATCGTCTTCTCACATTGGGATTTCGAAAGCGACAATCCGACTGCCGATTCCACCAAGGCGCTTGCGAAAGAGCTGTTCATTGCGGGGGCGGACTGCATCATCGGCGCGCATCCGCACCGGATCAAAGGCGCGGAGTACATGACCGTGCAGCGCGCGGACGGTCCGTATACGGGATTGGTGCTGTATTCGCTCGGGAATTTTTCCGTCAACAACCGCTTCGAGCTGATGGTGGGCATGTTTGCAAAGATCACGCTCAAGAAGGACTTTGAAACGGGCAGGGTGACGCTTGTCGACGCGGGCGTGCTGCCGACGTTTACGATCCGACGTGCGGGAAAATCGCAGCGGTTTACGGTCGTGCCCGCGTATGCCGATCCGTCAAAGATCACGGGGCTCAGGTCCCCGCTGACGACGGCGGAGATCCGGGAGATCGAAAAGGCGCGCGCACACGCGTTCAAGCGCCTGGGACGCGTCGAGGGACTGCGGATCCTGGATGAACCGGATGCATAAAAGACCTTAAAACGCCCGCGGCGGTTGCCGCGGGCATTTTGCTTTTTTGATTCATTCGTACCGGATATGACTGACCGGCTGCCGCCGTAACGGCGGCAAACGGTTCAGATCGCTTCGATCGCAGCGGTCAGCGCACGGATGCTGTCTTTCAGCGGGAGGTCCTTTTCAAGCGGAATATGCACGAATGCGACGCGCACCGGCGTGCCGGAAAACCGATGGAGAAGCGTGTATAAAAGATCGTTGCATACGTATGTTCCGGCGGTGTAGGACAGCTTTGCGGAAACGCCGGCGTCATGGATCGCTTCGGTCATTTTACGCACCGGCAGCGTGGAGAAAAACGCCGCCGGACCGTCCGGCTCGACCGGCTCGCCCTCGCACTTCCGCCCCGCATTGTCGGGGATCGCGGCGTCGCGCACATTGATGCCGACGGCTTCCGGCGTGACGGCGGTTCTGCCCGCGGCAAGCCCCGCGCAGATGATCGCATCCGCGCCGCATTCGTTCGCCGCTTCCGCCGCAAGCGCTGCCGCGCGTCCGTATTCCACGGGAAGGAGGAGCTTATGAAGCGACCACGCGCCGATGTGCTCCGGCAGCGCCTTCACGGCCTCCCAGGAGGGGTTTACGGATTCGGTTCCGAACGGCGCAAAGCCCGTGATCAAGAGGGTTTTCGGGTCCATCTTTCGCTTTTCCTTTCCGATTGATCTGCCTGTATTCTACCATGCTGCGCGGGTTCCGTCAAACGCCGCGCGGAAATTTATTATATTTTTTTGAGACGCATCGGAACGGTATACAAACGCAATTTCGTATGTTAAAATGTGGTCGTACAGAGGTGAAAAATGCCTCTTAAAAGAATAACAAACGGAGGATTCGCATTCTTATGACCGCACAGGAAATTATGACGCTCATTCGGGAACAGGATATCAAGATGGTCGATTTCAAGATCGTTGACATCGACGGACAGTTTCGTCATGTGACCATTCCCGCAGCCAATTTTACCGAGGAAACGTTACAGAACGGCATCGGTTTCGACGCGTCCAACTACGGTTACGCCGTCGTCGAAAAGAGCGACATGGTCTATATCCCCGATCTGGATACCGCGATGATCGACCCCTTCTGCAGCGTCAAGACGCTGTCGATGATCGGCAACGCGATGATTATCGACTTCCCGAATAATCGTCCGCTTGCGCAGTACCCGCGCAACATCGTTCATGCCGCCGTGCAGTACATGAAGGACACCGGCATTGCGGATGAAATGAAGATTCTGCCGGAGTTTGAGTTCTATCTGTTCAATCAGGTCGGCTGGAAGGTCGATCACAATGCGATCGCGGCGTTCCTCGATGCGGATCAGGCGTACTGGAACAGCGAAACCGAAGGTCACGGCTGTGTCGTTCCGTTCCAGAAGCATTATCACGTTGCGAAGCCGCTCGACAGAACGTACGAGTGCCGCAGCGAAATGTGCATGGAAATCGAAAAAGCGGGCATCCCCGTGAAGTATCATCATCCCGAGGTCGGCGGCGCAGGTCAGTTCGAGATCGAGCCGCTGCTCGGCGAGATGACGAAGATGGCGGACGGCAGCATGATGATCAAATACATCATCCGCAACGTCGCCGAAAAGTTCGGTCTTTCCGCAACGCTAATGCCGAAGCCCGTCTACGGCGAAGCGGGCAGCGGTATGCACGTGCACATGGTGCTGTATAAGAACGGCGAGCCGGTCTTCTCCGACGACAACGGGTATTCGCACCTTTCGAAGGAAGCGCACTGGTTCATGGGCGGACTTTTGAAGCACATTGCGTCGCTCTGCGCGATCACGAACCCGTCGACCAACTCCTTCAAGCGTCTGGTTCCGGGCTTTGAAGCGCCGGTCACCGTCGGCTATGCAACCAGTAACCGCAGCGCGGTCATTCGTATCCCCGCATACGCCAAGACGCCGAAACTGCGCCGCTTTGAGCTCAGAAACCCGGACGGCACCTGCAACCCGTACTTCTGCTACGCGGCGATTTTGATGGCGGGTCTCGACGGCATCAAGAATCAGATCGACCCGCATGCAAACGGCTGGGGTCCTTATGACATGAACCTCTTTGAGCTGCCGCCGGAGGAGAAGGCGAAGCTGCATCATCTGCCCACCTCGCTCGAGCAGGCGCTTGACGCGCTGGAAGCCGATCACGACTATCTCACCGCGGGCGGCGTGTTCCCGGAGGGGCTTCTTACGAACTACATCAAGCGGAAGCGCAGCGAGTGCCTTGAGCTAAGCAAGATCCCGCACCCGGCAGAGTTCGAAAAGTACTACAACATGTAATAAAGTCAGCAGGGGCGGAGGGGCAGTCCACACATGGGAAAGCAGACCAATGGCAAAACAAAGTCGGTCGGTCCGGCGCGCGCAAGGCGGAGAAAAACCGTCGTTGCGGTTGTTTGCCTGCTTTCGATCGTCGCATTCTTCGCGATTTTCGCGATCCCGATGGGATTGAGCAACGCGATCAACACCCTGATGAAGACGGCGTTCGATCTGCTGATCAACACGGTCTTCTATATCATGGCGCTTGCCGTCATCGCCGGCGCGCTGTCCGAACTGATGGCGGCTTTCGGCGTCGTCGATCTGATCAACCGCGTTCTTTCCCCCCTGATGCGACCGCTGTTCGGTATGCCCGGCGCGTCTGCACTCGGCATTGTCACGACGTATCTGAGCGACAATCCCGCGATCCTGACGCTTGCGAGCGACGCCAAGTTCCGCCGCTTCTTCAAGGCGTATCAGATTCCGGCGCTGACCAATCTCGGCACGTCGTTCGGCATGGGGCTGATCGTGACAAGCTTCATGCTCGCGTTCTCGAACACGAAGACGGCGGGCGGCGGAACGCTCGGCACCGGCGTCATCTGGGCGGCGCTCTGCGGCAATCTCGGCACGATCGTCGGCGCGATCGTTTCCACCCGGCTGATGCTCTTCTTTATGAAGCGGTTTTTCGGCAAGGACCGTCCCGCGGTCGTTGATCCGGAGATCGAGGAGGACAATCTGGCGAAGACGCCGAAGGGCTTTCTGCACGTGCTGAACGCGCTGATGGACGGCGGCAAGAAGGGCGTTGAGCTCGGTCTTGCGATTATCCCGGGCGTGCTGATCATCTGCTCGGTCGTCATGATGCTGACGAAGGGCATGCCCGACGGCGGATATACCGGCGGCGCATACGAGGGGATCGGTGCGATCCCCTGGCTTGCGGAGAAGATCGACTTCCTCTTGAAACCGCTGTTCGGCTTTGCGAGCAGCGAAGCGCTCGGCGTTCCGGTCACGGCGCTCGGCAGCGCGGGCGCGGCGCTCCCCATGATCGAAGCGATCGTAAAGGATAGCGCGGCAGGCGGCGTATCGACGAGAGCGATCCTGAACGACATCTCCGTGTTCACCGCGATCTGCATGTGCTGGAGCGGCTTCCTTTCGACGCACGTCTCCATGATGGACGCGTTAAAGTGCAACCGATTCACCGGCAAAGCGATCCTCTGTCACACGATCGGCGGTCTCTGCGCCGGCATTGCGGCGCACTGGCTGTTTATGCTGATCAGCGTCATCTTCAGATTCTAAATCCCAAAAACAACAACAGCGGTCCGGATTTCCGGACCGCTGTTTGCTGCTGCCGTATCAGACGACGGAAGGTTCGGTGAACAGATTGCCCTCGGCAAAGCGGGAAAGCCGGAGCCGGGAGGCGTCGATGGTGGGCGTAAGTCCCAGGATCATCTCGGACATAACGGTTCCCGTAACGGGACCGAACATGAAGCCGTGTCCGCTGAAGCCGACCGCCATGTAGAAGCCCTCCACGTTGTCCGCCTTGTCGTAAATGGGCTGACGGTCCGGAGACATGTTGTAAAGACCTGCCCATTGACGAATGACGCGAAGCTTGCCGATGGCAGGCAGCACGTTGTCGATCGTCTTCGCCATTTCTTCGAGGAAGTGCCACGAGGAGGTGCGTCTGAGGTCTCTGGGTTCTCCGGAGTCGCTGCGGCCCATGATGAACGAGCCGTGCGGCGTCTGCTGCACGTACAGGTTCAGGTTGAACGCCATGACCATGGGATCCTGCATGTGTTCGACGGGCTCGGTGACGAGAATCTGATGCCGTTCCGAATAGAGGGGCAGTTCCAGACCGACCATCTTCGCGATGCCCTGCGACCATGCGTTTGCGGCATTGACGACGATCGGCGTCTCGATATAGCCCTTGTTGGTCTCAACGCCGACGACTTTGCCCTTTTCGACCTTGATGCCCGTCACCTCGGTGAACGTGTTGAACTCGACGCCGAGCCGTTTGGCGGCTTTATAGAACGCGTCGGTGGTCTTGTGCGGGTTCAAAAAGCCGTCCTTCGGACAGTATGCGGCGCCCGAGAGGATGTCGGTATTGAGATGGGGAACCAGCTCCTTCGCTTCCTCCAGACTCATCATGCGTGAGGGGATGCCGCAGGCGTGCTGGACTTCGACGTTCTTTCGGAACTGCGTGAGCTCCTTTTCGGTGTCGGCGATCATCAGATAGCCGCTTTGACGAAGCTCAATATCGCCGTCGTATTCGAGGATCTCGTTTGCATGCTCATAGAATTCCGTGGAGAACTTGGACATGCGGCAGTTCATCTCGGTGCCCCACTGCATGCGGAAGCCCGCGCCGCACGCGCCGGTGGAACCGGAGCAGATGAAGCCCTTTTCGAGAACAACGATGTTTTTTGCACCGCGAACGGCGAGATTGTAGGCGATGGAGCAGCCGGACATGCCGGCGCCGATGATGACGATATCCGCTTTATTCTTCATGCTTTTTCGCCTCCTCTGCGATAAGATGCAGTTTCACACCGACCACCGGGGGACGAATGTTGTGGAACTTGAGATCCGCCATGTTCTGACCCGTTGCATTGGCGATCTCTCTGAGCACGAGCTGTCCGCACGTTTTTCCCTGGCACGGGCCCATGCCGATGCGGGTGATGCGCTTGATCTCATCGTAGGTAACGTATCCCTGCGCGATGAGGTCCCTGATATCCTTCAGCGTAACATCGGAACAACGGCAAATGATGGTATTCTCATCCATACGCTCAGACCTCCCTCCTGAAGTTTCTGAAGTCATAGAGATACGCGCGGTCCACTTCCAGCGTGACGACCGGCGTGCGGTCGAAGGAAGGCGGGTTCATGACTCTGACGACCTTTGCCTTGCAGACGGGCTGTCCGGCACGGTCGAGCCCCGTGACCGTTTCGCCCGCTTCGGGCAGCGGCAGGAACTCGTAGGGGATGCGAAACTCCACCGTGTCCGCCGACTTGGAACCGTCGACGATCATAATGGACAGTCCGGGACATTTTGCAACGCACATGCCGCAGCCCGTGCACCGGTTTTCATCCCGCTCGGGGATGTTGTTGATGTCGTCGCCGATTTGGATCGCGCCGGCGGGGCAGGCAGTCTGGCAGGGGTTGCAGGGGATCTTCTGATAGCACTCCACCACCGCGACGGGACCTTTGTTGATCCTTTCGACGGAAGGGAACTTTGTCATGACCATCTCACGGGAGGCCACACCTGTTTTTTCAAACATATTCCATCCTCCTTACAGCCGGCTGATTTTCATTCCGGCACGGATCCGATCTCCGACAGGACCGGACCGCAGATCTTCGAGCTGCTTGAGGTACGCCTGTCTGCGCTGCTCGAAGTCCGCCGGTTCGTAACCGAGCTTGGCGGCGGCGCACAAGCCCGCAAGATATCCTTCCGCCATGGCGGAGCTCGCTTCTTCGATGCCGGACGCGTCTCCCGCAACAAAGATGCCCGGGATGGCGGTCTCGCAGTTTTCGGTCCGCATGGGAACGTATCCACTTAGCTGCGCAACGTATTTCATCTCCACGCCGCGCATGGCAAGGAGCTCGTTTAACGGGCTCAGACCGACGGAAATGCACATCACGTCTACGTCATAGCGCTTTTCGGTGCCGGGGATCGGACGGAATTTGTCGTCCACTTCGCATACGACGGCGGCTTCGAGACAGTCGGTGCCGATCGCCTCCTTGACCGTATGCGAGGTGAGGATGGGCACGCCCATTCTGGCGAGCTTGGAAGCGTGGACGAGGTATGCGCCGATGCGCGGCGCAGCGTCGAGAACCGCAACGACCTCAATACCCGCCTGCATGAGCTGATAGCTCACGATCACGCCGATATTGCCTGCGCCGACCATCAGAACGCGGTTGCCGGGACGGATCCCGTAAACGTTCATCAGCGTTTGTACGGCGCCTGCTCCGTAGATGCCGGGCAGGTCGTTGTTGGGGAAGGCGAGGGATTTTTCATACGCGCCGGTGGCGCAGATGACGGACTGTGCCTTGATCTTGAAATACTCCTTCTCGTCCTTCAGAACGGTCACTACGTTGTCCTCGTAGAAACCGACGGCGGTTGCATTGAGCATGATCTCGATCCGGTCGCCGAATTCTTCGATCTTCTTCAAAAGGATCTCGGCAATGTCCACGCCTCTGTGGGAAGCGTACTGGCTCTCCGAACCGAAGAACATGTGCGTCTGCTTGATGAGCTGTCCGCCGGGCCGGAAGCTGCGCTCCAGAACGAGCACCTTTGCGCCGGACGACGCCGCGGAAACGGCGGCGCACAGACCCGCAGGACCGGATCCGATGATCAACAATTCGACTTCTCTCATTTGATCTTCCCCTTTCCTTCCTGCGTCTCGACCTTCATTCCTTCTTTGAGAAGCGTGATGCAGGTGCGGACGTTGGGTTCTCCGTCTACGACCATCTGACAGGAAGCGCAGTTTCCGATCGCGCAGTAGAATCCACGGGGACGATGCTTCTCCGGGCTTTTGGCGAGCACCTTCACGCCTGCGGCATGGAGCGCCGCCGCGATCGTTTCGCCCTCAAATCCCTTCATCGGCTGACCGTTGAAGGTGAAATTGATTTCCTTACCGCGGTCAAAGGTAAGGATCGGATGCTGGGTAATCCTCATTTCGCAGTTCCTTTCTCAAAAATGTCTTATCGCAGGAAGAAAGCCAGGTGATTCATGGCTTTCTTCCGGTGTTCAATGCTGTTCTGTTGTCACTTCTCCGACATATAAGGGTAGGCGATCGCATCGGAGGGATTGAAGGTTTCCTTCACGCAATGCGGGCTCATCCAGCGGATCATGTTGAGCGCGGTGCCCGCCTTGTCGTTCGTGCCGGAAGCGCGCGCGCCGCCGAACGGCTGCTGACCGACCACGGCGCCGGTGCACTTGTCGTTGATATAGAAGTTGCCCGCCGAATGCAGAAGCGCCTTTTCCATCATGACGATCGCTTCGCGGTCCTGGGCGAAGATGGCGCCGGTCAGGGCGTACGGGGACGCTTCGTCGCAGACCTTGAGCGTCTCTTCCAGTTCATCGTCCGGGTAGACGTACACGGAAACGATCGGCCCGAAGATCTCGTTGACCATGGATTCGTAATCCGGCTTTTTGCAGACGATGACGGTGGGTTCGACGAACCAGCCCTTCGAATCGTCGCAGCCGCCGCCGATGACGATCTCACAGTCCGGGCTCTGCTTTGCGCGGTCCAGATAGTCCTTGCAGCGGTCGAAGGACGCCTTGTCGATGACGGCGGCGAGGAACGTGTCGAAATCCTGCACGTCGCCCATGGTGGCTTCCTTCATCATTTCCTTCATGGTCGAAAGGACCTCCGGCCAGATGCTTGCGGGAACGAACGCGCGGGAGCATGCCGAGCATTTCTGTCCCTGGAACTCAAAGGAACCGCGGATCAGCGCCGCCGCGAGCGGGCGGACCTTGGCGCTCTTGTGCGCGAAGATGAAGTCCTTTCCGCCGGTCTCGCCGACGATGCGCGGATAGTTGCGGTAGGAGGCAATGTTCTCGCCGATCTGCTTCCAGACGCTCTGGAAGACCTCGGTGGAGCCGGTGAAGTGGAAGCCCGCCAGCTCCGGACGGGAAATGACGTACTTCGCTACGTCGCTGCCGTTCGACGGCACGAAATTGATGACGCCCGCCGGAAGTCCGCAGTCCATCAAAAGCTTCATGTAGTAATAATTCGAAAGCACCGCGGTGCGGGAGGGTTTCCAGACCGCAACGTTGCCGACGATCGCCGGCGCGGTGGGAAGGTTTCCGCCGATGGAGGTGAAATTGAACGGGGTGATGGCGCAGATGAACCCGTCAAGCGCACGGTAGTCCTGACGGTCCCAGATGCCGGGAATGGAGGCGGGCTGATCCTTGAAGATCTCCTGCGCGGACCATACGCCGAACCGCAGAAAGTCCGCAAGCTCCGCAATGTCGATCTCCGCCTGGAACACGGTCTTGGACTGACCGAGCATGGTCGAGGCGTTCAGCACCTTGCGATACGGTCCGGTGATCATATCGGCTGCTTTCAGGAAGATCGCGGAACGGTGTTCCCACGGCATTTCTTCCCATGCCTTTTTCGCTGCCAGCGCGGCGTCGACCGCCATGGTCAGTTCTTTTTCGCCGGCGATCGAGCATTCTGCGATCACGTGACCGTGATCATGCGGCATCGTGACCTTGAACGTCTTTTCCGTAAAGATCTCTTTTCCGCCGATGATCAGCGGGATCTTCACGACTTCGGCAGACTGGCGGGCAAGCTCTTCCTTCAGTTCCGCGCGCTCTTTAGACCCGGGCAGATAGCCGCGGAACGCGTCGTTTTCCGGTCGTTTGATGGTGAAATAAGCGTTTGACATAGATCCTCCTTATACGTTCATGCGCAAAATCATTATCCCTGTTTTTCCACGCTTATCGCGGAAAAAACAGCGATAATACACCACATTTAATATATCATATCCGCTCATCACTGTCAACGAAAAGACGCTCAATCAGGCCCGGTATTCCGCGCTTTTCCGCAAGCGCCCGCGCCGCATCGATTCGCGCAAAAAAATACAGCGATCCGGTTTAACGGACCGCTGCCGTGATAACATGCAGACGATCAGAAATCGATCACGCCGGTAAAGGAGAGGATCGTTTTGACGAAGAGCAGACCGAGCACGAAGAACATGACAAGCCGGATCTTCCTGCTGCCGCCTTTGATCGCATAGCGCGCGCCGAGGTAGTTGCCGAGCATCGAGCAGCAAATGGCGGGGATGCCGACGGAGAACAGCACGCTGCCGTTCACGAGGAAAACGATCAGCGACGCGACGTTGGACGACAGGTTCGCAACGCGCGCGCAGCCGGAGGATTTCAGAAGCCCGAAGCCGAGAACGATCGAAAACGCGATCGTCAGAAACGTGCCGGTGCCGGGGCCGATCAGCCCGTCGTAGACGCCGAGCGGCAGCCCGATCAAACCGGAATAAAGGATCGTCTTCGCACGCGGCAGGGATTTTACATCCTCGTCCGTTCTGTGCTTTGCGAGCATCAGAATGACCGCCGCAAGCGGCAGCGCGGCAAGGATGATGATCTGCAGGATCCGGTCGGGGAGATTGACTGCAAGCGACGAGCCGCCGGTCGCGCCCAGAAGACACCCGATCCCCGCGGGGATCGCGCAGTCCCATGCGATCTTGCCGCTCTTTGCGTACTTGAAGACGGACGTCGCCGTGCCGCAGCCGTTCGCAAGCTTGTTCGTGCCCATGGCGAGCTTCGGCGGGAGCCCCGCGATCAGGTATGCCGGCAGCGAGATCACCCCGCCGCCTCCCGCGACCGAGTCCACGAAACCCGCCAGAAAGACGAGCGGGCAGATGATGAGATATGTCCAGACGGTGGGCGTCACGGGGCGGCCTGCCTTTCCTGAAGATACCGGTATTATAGCATAAAACGCTCCGAAAACAAACACGGATTTCAAAAAGAACCGAAAAATACCTCTCGATTCCGGTCGGCCGGTATGGTATAATCAATAAAAAGAGAAAGGACGGAGGACGGCGATGCAGAAGCAGTATATTGCGATCGATCTGAAATCGTTTTACGCCTCCGTCGAATGTGCGGAGCGCGGGCTGGATCCCTTGGACGCAAACCTTGTCGTGGCGGACGAAAGCCGTACGGACAAGACGATCTGTCTTGCCGTTTCGCCTGCGCTGAAATCGCTCGGGATCCCCGGACGCGCGCGGCTGTTTGAGGCAAAACAGCGCATCGGCGAGGTCAACCGCGAGCGGCTTGTGCGCGCGCCGGAACACCGGTTTACGGGCAAGTCCATTCTGGCGTCCGAGCTTAAAAAGGACCCTTCGCTGGAATTGGATCTCGTTATTGCGACGCCGCGCATGTATCACTATATGCGCTATTCGCGCAGCATCGTCGAGATCTATCTGAAATACGTTTCGCCGGAGGACCTTCTGGTCTATTCGGTGGACGAAGTCTTTATCGACGCGACGCCGTATCTCAGGCAGAGAAGCATGACGGCGCACGATTTCGCCATGCTGCTGATCCGCGACGTTCTGGAGCAGACGGGCATCACCGCCACGGCGGGCATCGGCACGAACATGTATCTCGCGAAGATCGCCATGGATATCGTGGCAAAGCGCATGCCCGCGGATAAGGACGGCGTGCGCATCGCGGAGCTCGATGAAAAAAAGTACCGCGAAGAGCTGTGGGACCACCGTCCGCTGACCGATTTCTGGCGCGTGGGCAGGGGCATCGCGCGAAAGCTCGAGACCTACGGCATGTATACGATGGGCGACGTGGCGCGCTGCTCGGTCGGCAAGCCGACGGCGTACAAGAACGAGGAACTGCTGTATCGGCTGTTCGGCGTCAACGCGGAGCTTCTGATCGATCACGCATGGGGCTGGGAGCCGACCGAGATCGGGGATTGCCGGAACTACGTGCCCGAAACGAAGAGCTTGAGTCAGGGACAGGTGCTGTCCCGTCCGTATACGGCGGCGGAGGCGCGCGTCGTGGTGCAGGAGATGGCGGATCAGCTGTCGATGGATCTGGTGCGAAAGGGGCTCTATACCGATCAGGTGACGCTGGACATCGGATACGACGTCGAAAACCTGACGGACGCCGAACGCGCAAGCGCATATCGGGGCGAGATCGTTACGGACTGGTACGGCAGAAAGGTGCCGAAGCCCGCGCACGGCTCGCAGAACCTCGGGCGGCACGTCGCTTCGACCGAGCGCATCGTGGACGCGGTGCGTGCGATCTTCGATCGCGCTGCGGACGGGATGCTTCTGATGCGGCGGTTCACCGTGGCGGTATGCAATCTCAAAACCGCGGACGAGGTGAAGGACGCGGAAGCCGTGCCGGAACAGCTCGATCTGTTTACGGATTATGCGGCGTCGGAGGCGGCGCGAAAAGCGGAGGACGCTGCGCTTGCAAAGGAAACGCGGCGGCAGAAAGCACTTTTGAACATCCGCGACAAATACGGCAAAAACGCCGTGGTGCGCGGGCTGAACCTGCAGGAGGGCGCGACGGCGATCGAGCGCAACGCGCAGATCGGCGGGCACAAGGCATAGGAGGACGGCATGACCGAAACGCTTGAACTCTATATCCCGAAGCCGGAGGACGGGCGGTTTTACGTGCAGATGATGTCCGATCCGGAAACGATGGCGTATAACGCGCCGTGGTTTCCGCCGGACGGCTGTATTCCGGAGGCGGAACAGGAATGGAAACGGCTCTCTTCGGACTGGATCGGGCACGAACCGGAACGGTTTTACGCATATCTCAGACGGACTGCGGACGGCGCGTTCGTCGGCGACGTGAATTTTCACTATACGCCGGCGCGCGATTGGTGGGACATGGGGATTGTGATCTATGCGCCGGAGCGCGGCAAGGGCTACGGCAAAGAAGGACTCCGTCTGCTTGCGGCGTACGCGTTTTCGCACGGGGTCAGGCGGCTTCACAACGACTTTGAAACGGACCGGGATGCGGCGTACCGCATACACCGCGCGGTCGGATTTCGCGAGATCGGACGGGAGAACGGGATCATCGAGCTGATGCTGACCGAAGCGGATTTAAGGGAAAGGGAATAGATGCATATGGAACCGAGGGAATATCTGGACATTCTGCACGTTGCGGAACGGCTGAAGGACACGACGCGGCATTGCACGACGTCGAAGGGACGGCGCGAAAGCGTCGCCGAGCACAGCTGGCGGATCGCGCTGATGGCGATGCTGCTGAAAAGCGAGTTTCCGGAGCTCGATATCGACAAAGTCACGCGGATGTGTCTCATCCACGATCTCGGCGAGTGCTTCACGGGCGACATTCCGACGTTTCTGAAGACCGATGCGGATACGGAAACCGAGGACCGGCTTCTGGAACGCTGGGTGCGTTCGCTTCCCGCGCCGCTCGACGCGGAGTTTTCGACGCTGTATGCCGAGATGAACGCGCTCGAAACGCCGGAGGCAAAGCTCTATAAATCGCTCGACAAGTTGGAAGCGGTGATCCAGCACAACGAGTCGCCGATTGAAACCTGGGAGCCGAACGAGTACGAGCTGAACAAGACCTACGCGTTCGATATCGTTGCGTTTTCGGACTGGCTTATGCGTTTGCGCAAAGAAATCTACAACGATACGATCGCAAAAATCGAATCAGGCAAATAAATAACAAAGGAGAATGAACATGAAGATCATTGCAACGAACAACGCGCCCGCGGCGATCGGCCCCTATTCGCAGGGCATGATCGTCGGGAATCTTGTGTATACCTCCGGTCAGATCCCGGTCGATCCGAAAACCGGGTTGGTCGCGGGCGACACGATCGAAACGCAGGCGGAGCAGTCGCTGAAAAACGTCAAGGCGGTTCTGGAGGCGGGCGGCGCAAACATGGACAGCATCGTCAAAACGACCTGCTTTATCGCGGACATGGCGGACTTTGCGGCGTTCAACTCGGTCTACGCAACGTATATCAAAGGTGCGCCGGCGCGCTCGTGTGTGGCGGTGAAGACGCTGCCGAAAAACGTGCTGGTGGAGATCGAGGCGATCGCGGAGATCGTCGGCTGAGAGCATATGAGCGGCGCAAGAGAACGATACGGCGATATCATCGACCGCGAGCACCCGCGTTCACCGAAGCATCCCGGGATGCCCCGGAAGAATCGCGCTGCGCAGTTTGCGCCGTTTGCCGCGCTGACGGGCTACGACGACCTGATCCACGAGGCGGCACGGTATACCGAGCAGCGGATCGTTCTGGACGAGAACAAAAAGGAGGAGCTGAACCGCAAGCTCCACATCCTGCTCAATGCGGAGGATGCGCCGGAGGCGGTTTTCACCTGCTTCGTTCCCGATCCCGTGAAGAGCGGCGGGACCTATGAGGACGCGGTCGGAAGGATCGCAAAAGCCGATTTTCTGTACGGATATCTGACACTCGATTCCGGTCGCGTGCTCGATATCGGCGACGTGATCGAGATCGAAAGCGAGGCGTTTTTGCGCGTTCGCACAGAGTAAACCGGCGCTTGTGCGCATGTGTGAAGAGGGTTTTAACTTTCCGTTAACAGAGCCCCGAACCCGTTGACCGCCCCTCATTTTAGGAGTAAAATACAGATGAAAACAGGAGCGGGGGCGATGATAATGGACGAAAAAGAGACACGGCCGATCCTTACGGACGATACAGTTGTAGAGGATAAGGAAGTACCGTTTGAAGATCTCATCTCCGAACTGCGCTATTGATTTTTATTTCCGAAAGATGCCGTTCGGCATCTTTTTTCGTACCGAAAAACAGGGCAAAACGCCCAAAAGGAGAGCAAAATGCCGTTTGAAGTCATCCGGGACGACATCACGCGCGTAAAGGCGGACGCGATCGTCAACACCGCAAATCCGAACCCGGTCGTCGGCGCAGGGACAGACGCCGCGATCCACCGTGCAGCCGGTCCGGAGCTGCTTTCCGCACGGGAGGCGATCGGTCCGATTCCGGTCGGAAGCTCGGTCGAAACGCCGGCGTTCGATCTTCCCGCAAAATACGTTCTGCACACCGTTTCGCCGGCGTGGAAAGGCGGCTTATACGGCGAAGAAGCGCTGCTGAAAAGCGCATACGACGCCGCGCTGAACCTTGCAGACCGTCTGCACTGCCGCTCTATTGCATTTCCGCTGCTGTCCGCGGGCAGCTACGGATTTCCCGAAGAGATCGCGCTTTCCGTTGCGGTCCGCGCATTCACCGATTTTCTGCTGACGCACGACATGCAGATCTATCTGGTCGTCTTCGGGCCGGACGCCTTTTCGCTTGCGCGCGGTCTGTTCGGCGATCTGAAAGCATACATCGACGACAACTACGTCGGAGAAGCGGAGGCGGAGGAATACGCCGACGAGCTTTTGGATTACGGAAGAAGACGGCGCATGCAGGCGGCGCCGATGCAGAGTATCCGCAGGAAAAATGCACGGGCTGCGGAGGAAAAGCCGGAGATCCCGTTTTATGCCGGGCTTGATTCGTTCTGCGCGGATCAGGCGGCGCCGAACGATCTCGAATCCTTTTTGAAGCAGAAAGAAAGCACGTTTACCGAGCATCTCCTTGATCTTTTGAAAGAACACGACGAAAAGGATTCGAACGTCTATCGCCGCGCGGAGATCAGCCGTCAGCTTTTTCACAAGATCGTCAACAGAAAGGATTATCAGCCGACCAAGAGCACCGCGATCCAGCTTGCGCTGGGACTGCGGCTGAATCTGGCCGAAACACAGAAGCTGCTCGGAAAAGCCGGGTATTCGCTGACGCGCAGCAGCAAAGCGGACCTTGTCGTGCAGTATTTTATCGAGCGCGGCGAGTACAGCATCGTCGTGATCAATACGGCGCTGTTCGACTGCGGACTGCCGCTTTTGAAAACCGGCGGCGCGGTCTGAAACTGTCAACCGGGAATTGACAAAACCCTCCTTCGTTCCTGCTATGATCAAGGCAGAAAAACGAAGGAGGTTTTTGATGATGAACGACAAACTTACGGAACTGGTCTTTATTCTGGATCGCAGCGGCTCGATGGCGGGCCTCGAAGGGGACACGATCGGCGGGTTCAACGCCATGCTCGAGAAGCAGAAAAAGGAGGAGGGCGAGGCGCTGCTCTCCGCGGTGCTGTTCAGCGATCGCAGCACGGTGCTCTACGACCGCGTAGACATAAAAAAGGTCGAGCCGATGACCGACCGGCAGTATTTCGTCGGCGGCTGCACGGCGCTTCTGGACGCGATCGGCGACGCGGTGCACCACATCGGCAACGTGCATAAGTACGCGCGGGAGGAGGACCGCCCGAAACGAACGGTCTTTGTGATCATCACGGACGGCATGGAGAACGCAAGCCGTCGCCGCTGCTACGACGAAGTGCGGCGCATGGTCGAGCGTCAGCGCGAGAAGTACGGTTGGGAGTTTCTGTTCCTCGGCGCAAACATGGACGCGATCTCGGCGGCGCGCCGGTTCGGCATTCGTGAGGACCGCGCGGTGCGCTATCGGTGCGACGCGAAAGGGACTGCGCTGAATTTCGAGGTCGTAAGCGACACGATCGGTTCGATCCGCGACGGCGCGGCGCCGACCGCGGCATGGAAGAAGCGCATCGAAGCGGACTTTGAAGAACGCGGCGGGCATTGACGCGCGAACCCCGGGATGGTATCATAAAAGCAGATCGTATTTGACGGAGAACGAGCCGGAGGACACCGTGACGATCGACCGGGAGACTGAATGATAACCGATGCACATCGGGATCAGATAAAATCGTGCAAGGAGGAACATCATGGACAAGTATCAGTGCGGCCCCTGCGGCTATATCTACGACCCGGCGGAGGGCGATCCGGACAGCGGCATCGCGCCCGGAACTCCCTTTGAAGACCTGCCCGACGATTGGTGCTGCCCGATCTGCGGCGTCGGCAAGGACATGTTTGAAAAGGTCGACTGACCGAACGAAAGAAACGCGCCCGTGTTGAACGGGCGCGTTTTACAGTTGCTTCATGCTTCTTTTTCGGGCGTTCCGTTCGCTTTTGCAAGATAGCGGCGGATCGTCTCGACCATATGCTTATTTTGGAAATTCGCCTCGATCTCTTCCATATCGACCGTACGACCGAGCATGATTCCCTGAATCAGCACTTCCGCATACATGACCTCGCGCGTCATGGGGTCGGCAAGATAGGTCAGGATGTCGATATTCATCTTTTCGTTAATGCCCTCGATCATGCCGGTGAAGAACGTGCAGTCCCGTCCGAACAGCGTTCCGACGCTTTCGATGTTGCTGAATCCCGTCATGACGTCCTCGAGCCGCATCAGTCTGCGGTCGCTTGCCGCAAGCGCACCGCCGTTCAGAAGCTTGTCCGCCGTCGTGCCGAGGATGTCGCAGAGATCGAGCAGAATGCCCGTATCCGGCAGCGCATCGCCGTTTTCCCACTTCGAGACCGCCTGAAACGAGATGTTCAGCTTCTCCGCAAGATCCTTCTGCGTCATGCCGGAGGTCTTTCTCAAATTTTGAATATAGTGTCCGATTTTTAAGGTATCCATTGTTGTATCTCCTTTGTTTCCTGCAGCCTGCGGTATCATCATAGCGCAAAAGACGCAATTCGCAAATAACGGGAAAATTGAGAAAATTCTAATTACAGTAGAATCCGTGCGGATTTCAAGACAGGCATGCAGTCAACGGACATAAAAAGCGCTTCCCGCTGTTTAACGGGAAGCGCTTCGGTTTATTCGGATCAGTCCAGCGTATAGGGCTTGATCTTGCGGACGACGTCGAGGATCGTGCCGTCGCGCGCCTCGAGGATCGCGACAACCTTATCCTCCCACTGGAGATCGTCGGGTCCTTCTCTTTCAGGGACTCGATCGACACGTGCGGGATGCCCGCATTGTCGAGGCACTCGATCAGATCGGGACGCAGGGGATTGACCGCGATGCCGTAGTCAGTGACGAGAACGTCCACGCAGTCGCCCGGCGTGGTGACGGTTACGACGTGTTCGCAGACGGTCGCCATTCTGCCGCGGATCAGCGGCGTAACGATGACGCAGCACTTACTGCCTGCCGCGGTGTCCGGGTGTCCGCCGGGTGCGCCGCGCAGCACACCGTCCGAGCCGGTCAGCACGTTGACGTTGAACTGCGTGTCGATCTCCAGCGCAGCGAGTACGACGAAGTCGAGTTTATTGACGAACGCGCCCTTGTTGGCGGGGTTTGCGTACTGGCTTGCGCTCATTTCAAAGTGGTTCGGCGTCTGGTTGATCGAATTGACCGCGTCGAGGTCAAAGTCCTGTACGTCGATGACCTTGCCGACCTTGCCTTTTTTGAGCATTTCGACCATCGGACCGCAGATGCCGCCGATCGCCCAGCCCATCTTGATGCCGCGCTCGTCCATGTACTTTTCGAGGAACAGGTTTGCGGCGAGCGACGGACCGCCGACGCCGGTCTGGAACGAGAAGCCGTCCTTGAAGTACGGCGTCGCCGCGATGACCTTCGCCACATTTTCCGCCATCATCAGGTCGCGCGGGTTCTGCGAAATGCGCGCAGCCGCGGAAGCGATCTTCTTCGGGTTGCCGATGGAATCGACGACGACGACCGCGTCCACGTCGATCGCTTCGACGGAAGCGGGCATGTTCGGGAAGTCCACGAGGCAGTCGGTGACGACGACCACGTGATCGGCGTATTTCGCGTCGGTCATGGCGTAGCCCATCGAGCCGCAGTTCGATTTGCCGCCGATGCCGCGGCAGTTGCCGACGCAGTCACTGGTCGGCGCCGCGACGAACGCGATATCGATGTGCACTTCGCCGCCTTCGATGGCGCGGGGACGTCCGCCGTGGCTTCTGACGATCGCGGGGGTCTTGAGCAGGCCCGCAGATACGACTTCGCCGATCTTGCCGCGAATGCCGCTGGTCTGAATGCCGACGACCTTGCCTTCAGTGATGTATTCCGCAACCGGATCGTGCGCCGCGCCCAGACTCGTCGCAGCGATGGTGAGGTTGTCGAGACCGAGTTCCTCGATCGCCGCCTTCATGACCATGTTGACGACGAAGTCGCCGTCGCGCAGGTGATGGTGGAACGAGAACGTCATGCCGCTCTTTGCGCCGCAGAGCTTCAGTGCGTCCGCAAGCGTTTCGACGATCTTGCTCTCCTGCGGCTTTTCACAGCGGCGGGTGCACGGCGAGGCCTTTTTGATGTACTTGCCGTCCATGTAGTTCTTGCCCTGATAGACCTCCTTGCCGTTTTGAAGCAGGTAGTCCGGGATTTCTCTTCCGACGTAATTCTTCATACCAGATCCCCCTCCCAAAGACCGCAGGCACGGGCGAGCTTCAACGTGCGCTCCGCGCCGGGAATGAATGCGATGTCGATCATCTTGCCGTCGACGGTAAAGACGCCGACGCCCGCGGCGCTTTGTTCACGGTATGCGCGAACGATCTTTTCCGCCTGCAGGATTTCCTTCTCGGTCGGGGCGAACAGCTCGTGGACCAGGCGGATCTGCTTCGGGTTGATCAAGCTCTTGCCGTCGAAGCCCATCGCCTTGTTCTGGCGCACTTCGGCTTCATAGCCCGCCATGTCGTCGAGGTTCGTATAAACCGTGTCGAAGCACTGCACGCCTGCCGCTCTCGCCGCAATCAGCATCTGTCCGCGCGCGACGAGCATGTCAATGCCGTCGGGCTGGGGCTTTGTCTGCATGCACTTGCGGAAATCGCCGCCGGAGATCGCCACGCCGAACATACGGTCGCTCGCCGCGCAGATCTCATACGCGTTCATAATGCCCTTCGGGCTTTCGAGCGCCGCCATCAGAAGCGTTCTGCCGACTTCGACGCCGAATTCCTTTTCGGCGGCTTCGACCGCCGCTTCCACGGTGCGCACATCCTGCGCGCTTTCGCACTTTGCGATGCGGATGCCGTCCGCGCCGCCCGCGACGCACACGCGGATATCCTCCTGCCAATGCGGGGTATCGAGCCCGTTGATGCGGACGATGACTTCGGTGTCGCCGTAGTCGATCGTTTTCAGCGCATGGTACAGCGAGAAGCGCGCCGCGTCCTTCTGATTCTCGGCAACGGCATCCTCAAGGTCGAGCATGATGCTGTCGCAGCCGTAGATGTACGCGTCCTTGATGAGACCCGGCTTCTGCGCATTCATGAACATCATGGTCCGGCGCAGACGGAACCGTTCGGGTTTCGGTCTCGGGATCATCTCACCACACCTCCCCACGGAATGTCCTTTTCGGACGCGTCGCTGCTCCGGAACACAGCGCATTCCACGCGCGCTTTCAGCGTGCAGTCCAATGCGCCCTTGTCCACAACGTTGATCTTGACGCTCTTCACGTCAAGACGCTCCAACGTTTCCAGTACGGTCTCGCGGATCTGACGTCCGTATTGATTCATGACGCTCGATGTCAGCGTCAGCTCGATCTTGCCGTCGCCCGGCTCGACCGAAACGAGCGCGTCGCTGGATTCCACCGTACCGGCAACCGCCGGTTTTTGAATGACCATGTGCATCCTCCTTTGCTTTTACGGGAGCCCCGTATTTCACTTTTATCATACCACGGAACCCGGTACTTTGTAACCCCCAAAATGCACTTTTTCATAAAAAACCGGACCGGGAGATTGTCTTTACAAACGCGTGAAAACGGTGTATAACAAGAGCAGACCGACCGGTTGAAACGCCGGGGACTTATCGGGAGGACAGCGCCTTGAACGCATTGGAAAAGCTGAAGGAAGGCAACCGGTTCTGTGTTCTGCACGGAGACGCCGCGCGCAGGGAATGTACGGCGAAAAACGGACAGCATCCGTATGCGATCGTGATCTGCTGTTCGGATTCGCGCGTGATTCCGGAACAGATCTTTCATGCCGGCATCGGCGATCTGTTTGTGATCCGCGTTGCGGGAAACGTGCTTGACGGGCAGCAGCTCGGCAGCATTGAATATGCCGCGGAGCATCTCGGCTGCAAATGCGTGCTGATGCTCGGGCATACCGGCTGCGGCGCGGTCGCCGCGGCGCTGTCGGGACATGCGGAAGGGTTCGTTTCTCTGATCACAGACGAGATCCGTGCGGCGATCGGCATGGAGACCGATCCCGGCGCGGCGTGCCGCAAAAACGTGCTGCACGGCGTCGAACGGATCAGAAACGCGTTTCCGCATGCCGGGCTCACGGTCATCGGCGCGGTGTACGATATTGCGTCCGGCGCGGTCGAGTGGCTTTGAAGCAATCAACGAATAACAGGCGGAGGCGTATCCTTCGCCTTTTGTTTTTGCAAACGGCCGACGCGTTGTTTTTTTCGGGCAAGTGTATTATACTGTATGCAGTACCGTAAAGGAAGAAACGCATGAGAAGGAGAAACGCGGCAGAACAGAATTCGAACGCCGACCCGCTGAAGATTCCGACAGCGCCGCCCGAAGGCACGGTCACAACGCCGCCGGAGGGCTTAAGCGAGGCGGAAGCGGCGCGGCGCGCCGCGGCGGGGCAGAGCAACCGCCGGACGGAACTGTCCGGCAAAAGCGTCGCGCGGATCATATCGGACAACCTGTTCACGCTGTTCAATCTGCTGAATTTTGCTCTGGCGGCATGCCTTGCGCTCGTCGGTTCGTGGCGCAACATGCTGTTTCTGGGCGTCGTTTTTTCCAATACGTTGATCGGCACGATCCAGGAGCTTCGCGCCCGTGCGATGCTCAACAAGCTGCGGCTTTTAGACGCCAAAACCGTTCGCGTCATCCGCGGCGGAAAGGAACGGAAATGCGCGCCGGAAGAGCTGGTGCTCGGCGATCTTGCCGTATTCCGCATCGGCGATCAGCTCCCGGCGGACGCCGTGATCGCGGACGGCGTCTGCGCCGCGGACGAGTCGCTTCTTACCGGTGAGAGCGAGCCGGTTGTGCGCAAGGCGGGCGAACTGCTGATGTCCGGGAGTTTTCTCACCGAGGGCAGGGTGACCGTGCAGCTCATCGCGGTCGGCGACGAAGCGTACGCCGCGCGGCTGATGCGGGAAGCGAAGCGCATCCGCTCGCCGAAATCGGAGCTGATGACCGAGCTCAATAAGCTCGTATCCCTTGTGAGCAAGCTGCTTGTCCCGATCGGCATCGTGCTTTTTCTGGAGGAATACTTCCTCCTGAAATCGCCGCTTTCCGACGCGATCCCGAAGGCGGTCGCCGCCATGATCGGCATGATCCCGGAGGGACTGATTCTGCTGACCTCCGTTGCGCTGACGGCGGGCGTGATCAAGCTCGGACGGCGCAAAACGCTGGTACAGGAGCTGTTCGGCATCGAGACGCTTGCGCGGGTGGACGTGCTGTGCGTGGATAAGACCGGCACGCTGACCACCGGCGAAATGACGTTTGAACGGTTCGTTCCGCTTGCGGCGGACGAAGCGGAGCTGCGCGAAAAAACGGCGGCGTTTACCGCCGCGTTCGAAACGGCGTCCGGCACGATCCGTGCGATCGCCGGCGCGATCGGGCAAAAGGAAAAGACGGCGACGTCGGTGCTGCCGTTCTCCTCGACGCGCAAGAAATCCGCGGCGTCGTTTCCGGACGGAAAGACGCTGATCCTCGGCGCGCCGTCGTTCGTGACGGACGAGCCGATCCCGGAGGCGCAGGCGGCGGCGGAGCAGGGATACCGTGTTCTGCTGTTTGCGGAAGCGGAGGGCGAGATTCAAAACAGCGATCTGCCGCCGGTCACGCGGCTTCTGGGCCTGATTCTGCTTCGCGAAACGCTGCGTCCGAGCGCAAAGGATACGCTGGAATGGTTCCGCAGAGAGGGCGTTTCGGTCCGCATCATGAGCGGCGACGATCCGCGAACCGTCGCGGCGGTCGCCCGTGCACTCGGGCTTGAAGGATGCGAGCGGATCACGGACTGCACGTCGCTTTCGGATGAGGAATTGCGCGCCGCGGCGAAGGACGGCGTGATCTTCGGGCGGCTGACGCCGGAGCGCAAGCGTATTCTGGTGGAAGCGCTGAAAGCGGAGGGACACCACGTCGCCATGACGGGCGACGGCGTCAACGACATTCCGTCGCTCAAAGCCGCAGACTGTTCCGTCGCCATGGCGGGCGGAGCGGAGGCGACCGAGCATGCGGCGCAGCTTGTGCTGCTCAACAATGATTTCAACGCGCTTCCCGCGGTCGTTGCGGAGGGGCGGAGGGTGATCGGAAACATCACGAGGACTGCGTCGCTGTTCCTGCAGAAAACGCTGTACTCCTTCGTGCTGAGTCTGCTGAACATTCTGATCGCGCTGTTTTTGCCGCTGCATTATCCGTTCGAGCCGATCCATCTGACGCTGATCAGCGCGCTAACGGTCGGCGCTCCGTCGTTCTTCCTTGCGCTGGAGCCGAGCGGCGAACGCGCCGCAGGGCACTTTCTGAGGCGCGTCCTGCTGAAAGCCGCGCCGGGCGCCGCGGGCGTCGTCTGCTGTGCGCTTTCCGCGATGATCGCAAACTATTTCGGCACGCCGGACGCGATTGCATCCACGATGGCGGTGCTGTCCGCGGGTGTGATCGGTCTGGGCAACCTGATATTGACCTGCCGCCCGTTTTCAAAGCTTAGGATCGCGGTCTGCGCGGCGATGAGCGTCGGGTTCGTGTGCGTCGCTGCGTTTTTGCCGGCGGCGTTCAAGCTGAACGTAACGGAGATGACGGCGCGGCATTGGATCATGCTTTCCGCGATCACCGCGGCGGGCGTTGCGGTGCTGATCCTCGGTACGCTGATCGTGCGTCCGATCCTTTCGAAACTGGAAAAAGAATAGCGAGAAAACCATGGCTTCATCAAAGGAATACCTGCAGTTTGTTCTGGAACAGCTTTCCGCGCTTACGGACGTTTCGTATCGCCCGATGATGGGCGAGTACGTGCTGTACTGTCACGGCGTCGTGGTCGGCGGGATCTACGACGACCGGTTTCTGCTGAAACCGGAGAAGATCGCGCGGCAGCTGATGCCCGACGCGCCGACGGACATTCCGTATCCCGGCGCAAAGGAAATGCTGGTCGCCGACGTCGACGACGCGGAGCTCGTATGCCGCGCGGTCGAAGCGATCGCCGCGGAGCTGTCCGTTTCGAAACGGAAGCGGTAAGGGAGCGCATATGGAAGAATTGAAACTGGAATTGCGGGACACGGAATGGCCTTTCACCGGGACGGATCACGACCGGTTGATCGTGCGCGCGATCGTCACGGACGACGCGGGGTATTTCTATTTCGTGCGCGCGGTGCGCAACGACGAATTCGGCGATGTGACGCTGATCGAAACGTCCGGCGGCGGCGTGGAAGCGGGGGAGGACCTCCCGACGGCGATCCGGCGCGAGCTCAGGGAGGAGCTCGGCGCGGATGTGGACGTGCTCATGAAGATCGGCGTCGTCAGCGATTACTACAACCTGATCCGCCGTCACAACATCAACAACTACTTTCTCTGCAAAATCAGGTCCTTCGGCGAAAAGCATCTCACGGAGGATGAGATCGGAAAGTTTCATCTTTCCACGCTGAAGCTGCGTTACGGGGAAGCCGTTGCCGAATACGAAAACCGCGCGGACACGAAGCTCGGCAGACTGATCGCACAGCGCGAACTGCCCGTCCTGCACCGCGCAAAGATGCTTCTGGACCGGTAAAAATGCAAAGAAAAAAGCCGCACGCCGTGCGGCTTTTTGATTTGAAACGCTTTTCAGCTTCCGAGCTCGCAGCTGAGCGCGCGGACGCCCTCGATGGATTCCAGGAACGTCAGAAGATCGTTGATCGTCATGTCTGCGTTCATGCGGATGGTGAACTCGTAGGTCTCGCTGCCGTCCTCGTTGAAGATGACCTTGGTGGCGATGATCTGCATCTTGTTCTTTTCCGTGTATTCGTTCAGCGCCTTGCGGAACACCGCCTGATCCTGCGCCCTGCAGGAGATCTTTCCGATCGTCATCGAATCCGCGCCGATGGTAAACCGGTGCATAACGATCTGGATGACGGCGATGATGATCGTTCCGACGATACCGATCGCGTACATGCCGGCGCCGATCGCAAGACCGATGCTCGCGGTCGCCCAAATGCCCGCCGCCGTGGTCAGTCCGCGCACGCTGTTGCCGTTGCGGAAGATGATGCCCGCGCCGAGGAACGAAACGCCGCCGATGATCTGCGCCGCAAGACGCGCGGGATCGGTGCTGTGCGTACCGGGGAAGAAGACGCCTTCCGCCGACATATCGACGAAGCCGTATTTGGAGATGATCATGGTCAGCGCGGCCGCACAGCAGACGATGATGTGCGTACGGATGCCCGCCTCCTTCAAACGCTTTGTGCGTTCGTAGCCGATGCATGCGCCGCAGATACATGAAATAATAATCCGGATCAGAAATTCCAGATACTGCACCAGCGAAAACTGACCGTGCAGATAGCCAGCCAGCGTAGTCATGGGATCGCCGCCTTTCTCAAAAGAATCGGGAAATTTCGGACGCAAAGCGTAAACGTTTGCGCTCTGTTTGGCGATATAATATCACATCGTACATGAATTGTCAACCGGATTGCATGTTTTTCGTCGATGCGGCGGTCGGCGCAGTTTCAGAACACGACGTCCGCCCAGACGGCGTTGTGATCGGACAGTTCGGCAAAGGGCGCGCTGCGAAGGGGAGAGCGTTCTCCCGCCCAGCCGCAGTCCTTCAAAAGTGTGGAGATCATTCCGTTTCGTACGCAGGTTACGCCGCGTCCGAAGATCCAGTCGAGATGCAGGTACAGAACGCCGTCTCCGGTCGGGCGGCGGCGCGTCGGCAGCGCCTTGCCGTTCAGCGAACGGTAATCGTATCCCGCCCGTTCGGCAAGCGCGAAAAGCGGTTCGATCGGGGATGGGTCGACGACGATCCCGTCGGTCTGCTGCCGCCGGTATGCGCTCAATGCGGCGGCTTCGCTGTAATCGAACGCGTTGGTGTTGAGGTCGCCGCCGATCAGAACGGGGAGACCTTTGAACATCTCATCGGCTTTTTCGAGGATCGCCCGCATCTGCGCCGCACGGCTTGCGGGAACGGTGCGGTTCTCAAGATGGGTGCAGACGACGCCGATGTGCCTGCCCGCGACGTCCAGTTCGCAGAACAGCGCAACGCGCGCGCCGATACGCTTCTGGCTGTCGAAATACCAGTTGTATCCCTCGGGAAGGTACAGGGCTTCGGCACGGACGATCGGCCATTTCGAGAACAGCGTGTTGCCTTCGTATCCTTTCCGGTCGTTCGGATTCACCAGCTCGATGAACTCCGGCGCATAGGCATAGCTGTACCCGAACCGTTCGGCGATCTCACGGGAGACGTCAATGTTGCCGCTGCGTTCCGTGCCGTCGTCCGTTTCGTTGGCAAACAGAATATCGGCGTTCTGAAGCGCCGGGCATTCTTTGAGAAAGGAGATGATCTCTCTGATCCGGTATCCATGCTCCACATTGAACACCGCGGCGCGGAGTGTATCCGGCGCAGGGTTCTGCGGCAAAAAAAGGTTGCAGACGTCCGGCGCCGAAAACGGCGGAATCATCCGCATTACGGAAAACTGTCCCTCCTCCGGGACGCGTTCGCCGAGCCGGATACGCTCGGGATAGGGGATCGCTTTCATCGGAAACCCTCCTTTCGGAACAGATACAGTATACCATGTCCGCGGCAAAATGAAAAGCAAAAGTGTTCCCGTCTTTTGGACGGTATTTCGAAGACGCGCCCGGATTTGAACGGACATGCAGGGAGCGGACGTCATTCGGAGAAAACGGACGGGAGGTCCGTCCGATAAGCGAAACTTTATAGAGGAAATCCGTATATTTTTTCGTATTTTCGATTGACAACGACGGCGGTCCGTGGTAATATTTAAGCAGGAGAAGCGCAAACGTTTGCGCTCACAGATTACCGGTTTTCACAAGGAGGGCAAATGATTAAGGCGGTCATGTTTGATATGGGCGGAACGCTCGAGGATCTGTATTCCGATGAGAAGAACGACAGGGCAACCGCATTTGCGCTGTACGAGATCCTGAAGAAGCACGGCATCGAGGTTCCGTATGAGGCGGAGGAGCTCTGGAAGATCGTCGGAGCGGGAATCCAGGCGTACAAAAAGGATTCCGAACGCACGCTCCGCGAGCTGAAACCGGAGGAGATCTGGCCGGACTGGGGGTTCAAAGACATTCCGGTCGACCGCGATAAGCTGCGTTCCGTCAGCGAAGAGATCGCGCACATGTGGGAAACGACCTTCTATGACCGCAAGCTCCGGGAGCACGGCGCGGAAATGCTGAAGGCGCTCAAAGAGGACCTCGGCATGTATATCGCGGTCGTCAGCAACACGGGATCGCTGTTCCAGGTGTTCGATACGCTGAAAAAATACGGCGTGCGCCAGTATTTCGACGACATCACGCTTTCCTCGATCACGGGATACCGGAAACCGAATCCGAACATCTTCCGCGTTGCGCTGAATCAGGCGAACCTCGATCCGTCCGAATGCGCGTTCGTCGGAGACACGCTCTCGCGCGACGTTGTGGGACCGCGGAACATGGGGTTCGGGCGCGTGTTCAAGATCAATTCGTTCCTGACGCCGCAGAAGGATCTCGGCAAATACGACGTCGAGCCCGACTATCAGATCACGGATATCTATGACGTTTACACGCTGCTGAAAAAGGAACG